>NZ_JACCAE010000001.1:2104765-2405446 GCF_013409205.1 Janibacter cremeus | reverse complement strand
GGCGTGCTGCGGCGTTGGCGGATGCGGTCGAGCGCTGGGGGGTCACTGGGCATGCTCCGAAGCGGTCGTGGGGTGGGTGGCGGACAAGTCGGCGAGCGCGGGCGCGCCGTCGGCGATGAGGGTCCGGGCGAGGCGGCGACCGAGGTCCTCCGCCTCCCCGAGTGGGCCGGTGATGGACCGGCGCAGCTCCCCGGAGCCGTCCGTCGCGGCGACGACGGCTCGCAGGGAGAGGATCGGGCCGTCGAGGTCGTCGACGACCTCGGCGAGGGCACCGACCGGGGCAGCACAGCCGGCCCCGAGCTCGGCGAGGACACCGCGCTCGGCGGTGACGGCAGCCCGGGTGTCGGCGTCGTCGATGGGACGAAGGGCGGCGAGCACCTGCTCGTCCCCCTCGCGGCACTCAACGCCCAGGGCTCCCTGCCCGGGGGCGGAGAGCATCTGGATCGGCTCGAGCACCTCGGTGACCCGCTCCTGCAGGCCGGACCGGGTCAGGCCGGCGTGCGCCAGGACGATCGCGTCGAGCTGGCCCTCGCCGGGGCCGACCAGGTCGAGTCGGGTGCCGAGGTTGCCGCGGATGTCGCGGAACTCCAGCCCGAGCCCGAGGCAGGCCAGCTGGGCGCGGCGTCGTGGTGAGCCGGTCCCGACGACCGCCCCCTCACCGAGCTCACCGAGGGTGAGTCCGTCACGGGCGCACAGCGCGTCGCGAGGGTCGACCCGGGCCGGTATGGCGGCGACGACCAGACCGGGCTCCGGCGTGGTCGGCAGGTCCTTCAGGGAGTGCACGGCGATGTCGATCTCGCCGGACAGAAGGGCTTCGCGCAGGGCGCTGGCGAAGACGCCGTGCCCGCCCATGCTGGCCAGCGACGCGCGACTGGTGTCGCCCTCGGTGACGATCTCGACGACGTCGACGTCGTGCCCCCGGGCCCGCAACGCGTCTGCGACGTGTCCGGACTGGGTCATGGCGAGCTTCGATCGGCGGGTGCCGAGACGGAGCGTGGTCACAGCGATCCTCCTTCGGCGTGCAGGTCGAACAACTGGCGCAGGGCGTCCTCGTACTCACCCAAGCGCCCGTCGACCGCCAGCTCCTTGGCCCGCACGGTGGGCTGGTGCAGCAACTTGTCGACGATGCGGTGCACGGCTCGGCCGACCTCCTCGCGGTGGGCGGCGGACATGTCCGGGGCGCGCTGGTCCATCCGGTCCAGCTCGCTCTCGACGACCTGCTGTGCGGCGCTGCGCAGGGCGCGCACGGTGGGCGCGGCGATGCTCGCGGCCCGGACGCCGAGGTGGCGGGTCACGGCATCGCCCACGATGGAGCGGGCCTGCTCGACCTCCGGCACGGTCCCGTCGGCACCGAGCATGTCGCCGAGATCGCCCAGGCCGAGCAGGACGATCCCGCTCAGCTCAGCGACCTCGTGGGCGATGTCGTGCGGCAGCGCAAGGTCGATGAAGGCCTGTTTGCGTCCGGACCGCTCGACCTGCGCGTCGGCGGCGTCGGCGAGGGTGACGGCCAGCCCGGTCGACCCGGTGCAGGAGATGACGACATCGGCGGCCGCGAGGGCTCCACCGATCTCGTCGGTGGGCAGAGCACGACCGCCGAGCCGCTCGGCCAGGGCGACGCCGCGCTCGTGGGTGCGGTTGACGACGGTGAGGCGGGCGACGCCGCGGCGCACTGCCGTCGTCGCCGCCAGCGCGCTCATGGACCCGGCGCCGATGACGAGGACGTGGGCGTCGGCGAGCGAGCCGACGTGCTGCTCTGCGCAGTCCAGGCCGGCGGTCACCAGTGAGCGCGAGACCTCGTCCAAACCGGTCTCGGAGTGCACCTGCTTGCCGGTGCGCAGCGCCTGCTGGACGAGGGAGTTCAGGTGGCTGCCCACGTGTCCCTCGCTCTGACCGCGAGCGAGCGCGTCGCGCAGCTGGCCGAGGATCTGCGATTCCCCGACCGCCATCGAGTCCAGACCCGCGGCGACGTTGAATACGTGCGCGACGGCAGCATCGCCGTAGTGCAGGTCGAGGTGCTCCTTGAGGTCCTCGTGGGTGATCGACGTGCTCGACGTCAGCGCGTCGGTGAGGTCGGCGACGGCGCCGTGGAAGGCCGAGACCTCGGCGTAGACCTCGGTGCGGTTGCAGGTGGCGATGACCAGGTGCTCGGAGATGTCCGGGCTGGCCTGCGCCGTGGCGATGATGGCCCCGAGGCTGAGCTCGTCCAGTGCGGCCCGCTCGAGGACGGAGATGGGAGTGCGGCGATGGTTGAAGCCGAAGCTGAGCAAACTCATCGACCAGCTCCCTCCAACAGCTCGTCGGGGTCGATACCGACTCGTTGTTGCTCGTGGAAGGCCAGGATCTGCAGCTCGGTGGACAGATCGACCTTGCGCATGTGCACCCCTTCGGGGACCTGGATGGCGGTGGCGGCGAAATTGAGGATGGAACTGACCCCGGCCGTGACGAGCAGGTCGGCGACCTGCTGGGCGGACTCGGCGGGGGTGGCGATGACGCCGATGCAGGCCTCCCCCGGGGTGACGAGCACGTCAAGTGCGCCCATGGGCTGGATGACGAGGTCATCGAGCATGTGTCCCACCACGGCCGGGTCCCGGTCGAGGAGTGCGACGACCTGGAATCCCTTGGTCGCGAAGCCGCGGTAGGAGGCCAGGGCGCGGCCGAGGTTGCCCATGCCGACGATGACCACCGGCCAGTCGTGGGTCAGACCCAGGGCCCGGGATATCTGGTAGCTCAGGTGGGCGACGTCGTAGCCGACTCCGCGCACCCCGTAGGAGCCGAGGTGACTGAGGTCCTTGCGCAGCTTGGCCGAGCTGACACCAGCACTGTGGGCGAGCTCCTCCGAGGAGACGGAGAGCACGTCGACGGCGGCGAGCTGACCGAGCGCACGCAGGTATCCCGGGAGCCGCGCAACCGTCGCATCAGGGATCTCCCGCTTGGCGGAATGCTCGACGGACACGGTTGCGCACGGCTCCTCTCCACGGTCTCCGGCAGGCGGCGCCGAAGAACCGAACACATCGAGATTACGCTCTTGTGAACAAATGCACAAAGTCGCGGCCCATCGGTCGGGAAGGCCTTGCACCGCGTGGCTCAGCGGCCCAGAGCGGTCCGCAGGCGTCCTTCGTCCACGCGCCAGTAGTCGTGCTGGCGCCCGTCGACGAAGGTCACCGGGATCTCCTCCGTGTACCGGGCGAACGCCGTGTCGGAGTCCAGGAAGACCTCCTCGAAGGAGTCCCCGGTCGCCGCGACAACCCGCTCGATGACCGAGCGGGCCTGGTCACACAGGTGGCAGCCGGGTTTGCCGATCATCACCACGCGAGCGGACGGAAGTGGCACAGCGGCTCCTAGAAGAAGACCGAGCGGCGAGTCACCAGGGCGGAGTACAGCGTCTGCTGAATCGTCTCGCGCACCTGGTCGGTCATCTCGAAGACGAGCATCGGGTCGTCCGCCGCAGCCGTCCCCAAGGAAGCGGTGTCGATGGGCTCACCGAACTCGATGATCCACTTGCTCGGCAGCGGGATCAGGCCCAGCGGACCCAGCAGCGGGAAGAACGGCGTGATCGGCGCGTACGGCGCACCGACGAGGCGCGCCACCGTCTTCATGTTGCCGATCATCGGGTAGACCTCTTCGGCTCCGACGACCGCGCACGGGATGATCGGCACCTCGGAGCGGATCGCTGCGGAGACGAACCCGCCCCGGCCGAAGCGCTGCAGCTTGTACCGCTCCCGGAAGGGCTTGCCGACGCCCTTGAACCCCTCCGGCCAGACGCCGACGAGCTCGCCGCCCCGGAGCAGACGCTCGGCATCGGCGTTGGAGGCCAGGGTCGCGCCGGTCTTGCGGGCGACGTCCCCGACGATGGGCAGCTGGAAGACCAGATCGGCACCGAGCATCCGTAGGGAGCGCTTCCTCGGGTGGGAGTCGTGGATGGCCAGCTGGGTCATGATCGCGTCGATCGCGATCGTGCCCGAGTGGTTCGAGACGAGGAGTGCACCCCCCTCGTCCGGGATGTTCTCGATGCCGCGCACCTCGACGCGGAACCACTTGTCCTTCAGCAGTCGCAGGACCGGGAAGATGGTGTGGACCGCGAAGTCCTCGTCGTACCCGAAATCATCGACGTCGTAGTCACCGCGCACCCGACGCTGCAGGAACTCGATCGTGTCGGCGAAGCGGCGCTCCCAGTCCTCTCCGGCAGCCGCTCCGGCAGCCTGGCCCAGGGTCCGCGAGGTCAGCTGCCCCGCCGACAGCAGCACCGAGAGCAGCTCGGCCAGACCCGGCACGACGGCCTGGCCGGAGTCAGAGGCCCCGCTCGAGCCCTCGGACGCGGCGGTTGATCTGGCCGGCCCCGCCGGCACGGACCGACCGGCAGTCGACGTCGAGCGCCGCGCCGGGGGCTTGCGCCGACCCGTGGGGCGGGGCGTCGAGGCGCGCTGGACCGCGGGTGGGGAGCCGTCGGCTCCCTTGACGACGCGCAGCGTCGGCTTGCGGGTGGTCGCCGTCGACGAGGAGTCGCTGATCAGCGGTGTGCTGCGCCGGCGTGCGCGCTCGCCCCCGGCACGCTCGGCTGCGGCGGCCACGGCACTGGGCTGCTGCGTCGCCTTCTTCGCCGAGGACGTGCTGGTCACCCTTTTACCGGTCGCCTTCTTCGCCGGCGCAGCCTTCTTCGTGGGCGCAGCCTTCTTCGTGGGCGCAGCCTTCTTCGTGGGTGTGGCCTTCGCCCTCGACGCGGGCGTGGCCTTCTTCGTGGCGGTCTTCCTGGTGGACGTGGAGGACGTCGCCTTCTTCGAGGGCGACCGTCGGGTGTTGTCGGCCATCACTTCTCGCTCTCGCTGGTGGGCGTCACCGCGCGAATGGCGGCCTCGGCCGCCTGCACGGCAGTCCACCCGGGCTGGGCGAAGGGCAGTCGGTCCATGATCCGACCCTTCGTCGCCCGGGCAAAGTCCTCGTAGGCAGCGCGGGTGGAGTACCCCGGCTCGAAGCCGAGGGCGTCGCGCATCCGTCCGGTGTCCAGACCGCGACCGAAGGTCAGCATGTCCAGCTGGTCGGAGCCGATGTCCACGAGCCCGAAGCGCTTCGCGAGGTCGGTGATCGTGCCGGTGGCCGTCCGCGGCACGAGCACGAAGGGCCGCCCTGCGATGGTGGCCGCCTGGGAAGCGGTGATGATCCCGTCCCCGGCGACGTTGACCGGACCGAGGCCCGGAGCGTGCACGGCATGGGTCATCGCGGCGACGCAGTCGTCCTCGTGCACGAACTGCAGCCTCGCGTCGTAACCGAAGGGGATCGGGATGACCGGTAGGGAGAAGTGGTCGGTGAAGGCGGTGCGGACCCGCGGGCCGATGACGTTGGCGAAGCGCAGCGTCGTGACCTCGATGTCCGGACGGCGCCGGGAGAGACCACGCACGTAACCCTCCACCTCGACGCTGTCCCGCGCCCAGCCGGAGCGGGGCATCTTCATCGCGGACATGTCCTCGGTGAACATCGCGGGGTCACGAGGGCTGGAGCCGTAGACACCCGCCGTCGACTTCACCACGAGCCTGGTCACCGACTCGGCACGCTGGCACGCGGCGAGCAGCTGCATCGTGCCGATGACGTTGATCTCCTTCTGCGTCGCGCGCCCACCGCCCGCACGGGGGGTCGCGATGACGCCCATGTGCACGACCGTGTCGACGTCGTTGCCGGAGATGATCCTGCTGACCAGGGGGCTGCGGATGTCGGCGCGCATGAACTCGGCACGTCCGATGCCGTGCCGCGGGGGCACGACGTCGACGCCGATGATGCGCTCGACGGTCTCGTCACGGCTGAGGCGTCGGACGAAGGCGCCACCGAGGTGGCGGGAGACACCCACCACGAGCACGGTCCTGGGCACGGAACACCTCCTGTCAGCGACGGCCGGATTGCCGCGTTGTCCGCAGCCTAACGAGCAGGGGAACCCGTGGCGGCGGGAACGGCCCCATCGAGATGGGGATCACCCGGATACCCCCGGGGACGGCGAAGGGGGCCGCACCGGATCCCCGGTGTGGCCCCCTTCGAGGCTCGTCGCTAGAGCTCCTCACGCCTCAGGACAGCGCCCTTCGCGCTGGGTCACTTCTTGTTGCGACGCTGGTGGCGCGTCTTGCGCAGCAGTTTGCGGTGCTTCTTCTTCGCCATGCGCTTGCGTCGCTTCTTGATGACAGAACCCATGCGGTCTTCCTTCGTGTCGTCTTCGGGACCTCGGTGACGGCTCGAGCGATGCCGGCCCTGCGGCAGGCCCCACCGAATGCGAGTCAGGCCGGAAGTCTAACGCCTCACCGACGGTGCTCCTACACACGTGCAGGCGCGGGCGGCGTCAGTCGCCCGGACCATGCACGGGCAGGTGCCTCGTGCGTCCTGGAGGGCGGCTCAGGCCGTCTCGACGAAGGAGGTCTCGAGGTACGTGTGGACCGCGTCCTCGGGCACGCGGAAACTGCGCCCGACGCGGACGGCCGGCAGGTCACCGTTGTGCACCATCCGGTAGACCGTCATCTTCGAGACACGCATGATCGACGCGACCTCAGCCACGGTGAGGAAGCGCACCTCACCCAGAAGATCGTTCGACATGACCACCTCGATCTCTGCAGGGTCGCACCGCCGACCGATATCGGCAGTCCTGAACGAGCCCTTGCAGGTGTCCACCATAGGGGCAGATGTGGCGGCTGTGAAGACGAAGTTGGAGATCGATCACCTAATGTCCATCCGACACGCCGCCTGGCGGGAGAAAATCGGTTTCAGTCGTACCAGACGTCGAGACCGTGCAGGGGGAAGATCGCCTCGCGCGCGGCCATGATCGCCCGATCGACACCGTGGTGGGGGTTGTATCCCATGGCCCACGGCTGCACCCAGATCGGCAGGTCCTTCTCGGACAGGTCCCCCATCGTGGCCGGCCCAGGCTGCCCCGCCACGAGCTCGCAGTGGTCACGCCACTCCTGCGGGATCTCGGTCGCCGCAGGCACGGGGCGGTGGGCAGCGATCGCGGTGAGGTGGGTCCAGGCCCGCGGGACGGCGCTGATGATGTCGTAGCCGCCACCACCCACGGCCACCCACCGACCGTCGGCGACCTCGTGGGCGAGACGGTGGAGGTTGACCGCAGCCTGACGTTGCGCATCGAGGGATATCGACATGTGGGCCAATGGGTCCTCGCGGTAGGTGTCGCACCCGTGCTGGGTCACCAGCACCTGGGGCTCGAAGGCACGCACCACGGGCAGTGCGACCGAGGTGATGGCACGCAACCACGGGCCGTCGACGACACCGGGAGGCAGGGCGACGTTGACCGCAGTGCCCTCCGCGCCGGGGCCTCCCGTGTCCCCGGGCCAACCGGTGCCGGGGAAGAGCGTGCGGCCGGACTCGTGGACCGAGACCGTGAGCACGCGGGGGTCGTCGTAGAACATCGCCTCGACGCCATCGCCGTGGTGCACGTCCACGTCGACGTAGGCGACTCGCTCGGCACCGTTGTCCAGCAACCACTGGATCGCGGCCCCGATGTCGTTGTAGACGCAGAAGCCGGCAGCCCGATCCGGCATGGCGTGGTGCATGCCGCCGGTGAAGTTCACACCGTGCTCGGCCTGACCGGTCCACACCCGACGCGCGACCTCGACCGAGCCGGAGACGATGCGGGCACTCGCCTCGTGGACCCCGGCGAAGGCGGGCACGTCGTCCGTACCGATCCCCCACTGCCCGTCGGCGATCGTCGGGTCGGCCGAGATCGCCTTGACGGCGTCGATGTAGTCGCAGTCGTGGACGGCGCCCAGGACGTCGTCACCGGCGACGCCGACGTCGATGACGTCGACTTGGTCGAACACCCCGAGGGCCCGACACAATCGCGCGGTGAGGTCCAGACGGACCGGCGCCATCGGGTGTCCGACACCGAAGTCGTACTTCGTGAAGTCCTCGCCCCAGATGGCGCACGCCTGTGTGCTCATGCGAGTGACCGTACCCCGGCTAGGGTCGTGTCTGACGAAGACCCGACGACCGGAGGAGTGCTCGTGGCTCGAACCCGCCTGCACAACGAGGACGTGCTCGTGATCGGCCTGGGACGCTTTGGCGGCGCCGTGGCGACCGAGCTGCACCGTCTCGGCAACCGCGTGACCGCACTGGAGCTCGATCCGATGCTCGCCGAGACCTATCTGGGAAGGGTCGGCCGGATCGTCCAGGGCGACGCGACCTCGGTCACGATGATCGAGGAGCTGAAGCCGCACACCTTCTCCGCGAGCGTGCTCGGGGTCGGCTCGTCCATCGAGGCCTCGGTGCTCGCCGCCGTCAACCTCATCGACAACGAGTCACCCAAGGTGTGGGCCAAGGCGGTCTCGCCGGCCCATGCGCGCATCCTCAACCGCATCGGCGTGCACCACGTCCTCTCCCCCGAGATCGAGTCGGGCAAGCGGCTCGCGCACCTCATCGGCAGTCGGCTGATGGACTACATCGAGTTCGACGACGGCTTCGCCATCGTGAAGATGACCCCGCCCCAGGAGGCAGTCGGGTTCACCCTCGAGCAGACCCAGATCCGCCAGAAGTACGGCGTGACCGTCGTGGGTGTGAAGTCCCCCGGCCAGGACTTCACCTACGCCAAGCCGGAGACGAAGGTGCGCAGTGGCGACTTGATCATCGTCAGCGGACCGACCACGCTCATCGAGCGGATGGCTGCCCGGCCCTGACCTCCCGCGGGTGAGGCAGAGCGACCCGGGACGCGAAAATCGAGTCAGGACACAGGTATGACTATGTCCTGACTCGATTTCTGAGTCCGGGGCCGAAGGTGGCCGTGCGTCAGGAGGCGCGGTCCTCGCCGAGGGCGAGCACGAGCGCGATCTCCTCCTCCGGGCCACTCTCGCCGACGACGCGCATCGGGCGACGCTGGTCGGTGGGGCGGAAGCCGAAGCTCGAGGCGAAGGCCACCGCGCGACCGTTGTCCGAGCCGACCCAGTAGAACAGGCGGGCGAAGCCCTGGTCCTCGGCGATCTTGGCGCTCTGGCTGACGAGGCTCGCCGCGACGCCGGCCCCGCGCCACGTCGGGTTGACCCAGAGGCCGAAGAGCTGACCGCCGTCCTCCGACTCGCTCTCGGTCGCGTCACCGATGCTGGCGACACCTACGTACTCCCCGTCGGCCTCGCCGACGAGCCGCACGCTGCGACGCATGCGCGCCCGCCAGAAGTCCTCCGGCTGGTCGGCCTCGTCGGCGTGGTCGGCCACGAAGGCCTCAGGAGCGTCCTGCAACGCTTCCAGCCGAAGGGTGCGGTAGATCTCCCACTCGTCCTCGGTCAGCGCGCGCACAGTGATCTCACTCATGGCAGCACTCTCTCATCCCCGCGGCCGGACGTGGGCCCGGGCCGCAGACTCGTGGTGACAATTCACGGTATCTTCCCCGTCATCGTCGCGGATTCGTCGCTCGGACGCCAGTGCACGAACGCGCACCCGTCCGCGTCCAGGAGCATCGCCGGGCACACTTGCGCGCAGGACCTGCCAGGCATCCGCCGTGAGGAGGCGGACCGACCAACCGCTCACCGGCCGGCGGACCGGTCCGTGCAGGCCTTCACGGCATCGGCCAGGGCATGACGCATCCCGTGTGCCTCGAGCCGGGCGAGGGCGGCCGCCGTCGAGCCTCCCGGGGAGGTGACGTGCGTGCGCAGCACGGCCGGGTCCTCGCCGGTCTCGGCGAGCATCGCACCGGCTCCTCGCACGGCCTGGGTAGCCATGGCCAGGGCCTGCGGGCGGGTCAGTCCCTGGGCGACACCGGCATCGACGAGCCCCTCGACGAAGAGGTAGACGTAGGCGGGCGCCGACCCGGACACCGCCGTGGCGGCGTCCTGCTGCGACTCCGGCAGCACGATCGTGCGACCGGTCGGGGCCAACAGCTCGCGCACCCGGGTGAGCTGCTCGTCGGAGACGTCGTCGGAAGGGCTGAGGACGGTCATGCCCTGACCGACCTTGGCCGGGGTGTTGGGCATCGCCCGGATCGCCGCCGTCCCCGCGGACAGGTGGCCGGCCAGGTCGGCGAGGGAGACGCCGAGGGCCATGGAGACGACGATCGCGTCGGGACGAAGGGAGGGCGAGATCGCCTCGAGCAGGTCCGCCACGCCGTAGGGCTTGACGAGGAGGAGGTGGACGTCGGCACGGGCGGCCGCATCCTCCGGCTCGACGACCTCGACCCCGGGATGCTCGGCGTACTGCTCGCGCAGCCGGTCGGCCTGCTCCGACCGCCGCACCACCGCGAGGACCTGTGCACCACCACCGGCCACGAGCCCGTCGAGGACGGCCCCGCCCATCGAACCGACTCCGTAGATCGCCGTCGTCATCGCACACGCTCCTCGTCCTGGGGTATTGGTGGTCCAGCGTAGTCAGCCGCGCCCGGCGAGCATCGTGGCCAACCGGCGCATGCCGGAGGGGCGACGGGCCAGATCGTGCAGGTACTCCAGCCACTGCGGCCCGTACGGCACGAGCACGCGCACCCGGTGCCCCGCATCGGCCGTGCGCATCTGCAGCTCGGGCTGCGCTCCGAGGAAGAACTGGTACTCCAGGCCCTCGGGACCGCGACCGGACTGGTCGGCCAGGCCGTCTGCGAGGTCGAGGAGCAGCGGCTCGTGCGTGGCCACGACGGTGTGCACGCCCGACCCGAGGAGGTCGGCGAGGCAGCGCACGAAGGCCAGGTCCGCCTCGTGGGGGTCCTGCCAGGCCTCGGAGGCGGGATCGCCCACTCCGCCGCGCACGAGGCGGACGCGCGTGCCAGTGGCCGTCAGTCGCGCGACATCGCCCTCGCTGCGGTGGCGCCGGGCGACAACAGAGGCGGTCAGGCGCGGGTAGCGCTCACGGGTGGACTCCACGAGGTCCAGGGTCGCCTCGGCCGCCGGTGCGGTCCCTGAGCGCAGCGTGATGTCGACGCGGTGCTCGTCACCGGCAGCGCAGACCTCGGCAAGAGCCCGTGCGGCGCGGCCGGTGTCGGTAGCGATGCCCAGCTGCTCGGGCGCCAGGTAGATCTCGGGCCGGTAGTCGCCTCCTGCGGCGACCGGGGCGAGGCGCTCGATGGCAGTGACTGCGTCGGTGATCGTCGCGTCGACCCCTGCGGCGTCCTCCGCGGGCGGCAGGAGGGGGTGGATGGCCGCCAGCCGATTGGTCCGTCGTAGTCGCTGCACCTGAGCCACGGCGTCGTCGGTGCCCTCACCGGCGACGAAGCGTGCCCGCGCGCTCGTGACGGCACGGGAGGCCGCGACGCGGTCACGGCTGTCGGGGGCGAGGAGCGCATCCAGCGTGCGTGCGCGGAGTCGGTCGGCGCTCATCGGGCCCATGGGACTCACGCGGTGGCCTCGGGAGAGTGCAGGCGATAGGCGCCGGGGACGACCTGCCAGGTGCGCTCACGGGCCGGCTCGAGTGTCTCCCCGTCGGCATTGGCAGCGAAGTCGTGGTTCACACCGGTGACAGTCACCGTCTGCGCCCGCAGGGAGACGACGTCGTCGAGGTCGGTGTGGCGGCCCCTGTTGACGGTTGCGGCATAGAGCAGGCGCCGCTTGGCGGAGATCGTCCTGGAGACGACGACCTCCGCCTTGCCGTCGCCTGGGTTCGCGTCGGGAGCGATCCGGGTGCCGCCGCCGACGCTCTGACCGATCGTCACGACGACCTGGAGGATGCGGTGCGAACCGTCGGCGACGACCTCGCCGTCCGCCACGACCTTCAGGTGCCGACCCACCTGGCCGAACCCCGCGGCGAATCCGCCGATGACGTAGCCGATCGGCCCGAGCCGCTCCTTCCAGGGGGCGGCGATTCGACCGGCCTCCTCCCCCACGCCGATGTGGACGGCATTGGCGACGAGCCGGTCCTCGTCGTCGATGAGCACGTCCACGGGACGTGGCGGGCTGTCGATGACGATCCGGGCAGCCTCGGCGGGGTCGGTCGGCAGCTCGACGGTGCGGGCGAAGTCGTTGCCCGTCCCCATCGGCAGCAGCCCGACGGTGGGTGGGTCCTGGCCGAGATGACCCGCACGGCACAGGGCCGTGACGAACGCGTTGAGCGACCCGTCGCCGCCCGCGACGATGATCTCGCGTCCGTCCCGTCCCGCGAGCGCCTCGGTCAGCTCCGTGATGGTACCCGTGGTGACGACGTCGACGTCGCCGTGCTCGCGCAGCACTGCCAGGGCAGCGTCGGTGCGCGCCCGGTCGCTGCTGCCCGCGGAGGAGTTGGCGATGAAGAGGAACCGTCTCACGTCGTCAGCCTACGGCTGCCGTCACGGCGTGCGACGCCGGAGGGTGAGGCTTCCCAGGACGAGCGCGACGGCGATCCAGATCGCGATGACGAGCAGCGGGAGCCCCAGGTCCCCCGCCGGCTCGGCACTGCCCGCGACGGCATTCGCGGCGTCCACGACATAGGACAGGGGCAGCACGTCGGAGACGAGCTCGAGCGTCCGCGGCAGCTGGTCACGGGGCACGAGCAGACCGCACAGCAGGAACTGCGGCAGGACCGTCGCGGGCATCAGCTGCACGGCCTGGAACTCCGTGCTGGCGAAGGCCGAGGCGAAGAGCCCCAGGACCGTCCCGAGCACCCCGCTGCCGACGACGACGAGGACGAGCCAGGCCAGCGCGCCGGCGACCTCGAGCCCGAAGAACCACACCGTGATCGTGGTGACGACGGTGCCCTGGACGACGGCGAGGAGGCCGAAGGCCAGGGCATAGCCCACGACGAGGTCGCCCTTGCCCAGGGGCGTGGTCAGCAACCGCTCGAGGGTGCCGCTCGTGCGCTCGCGCAGGGTGGCGACGCTCGTGACGACGAACATGATGACGAAGGGGAAGATCGTCACCAGGACGGGGCCGACGCGATCGAAGAGCGGGCTGTCGACGTAGATCCACGCGAGCAGGCCCATGAGCACGATCGGCATGACGATCAGCAGCGCGAGGGTGCGGCGGTCCCGACGCACCTGTCGCAGCACTCGGGCGGCGGTGGCAAGGGTCAGACGAGGGTTCATGCCGCCACCTCGTCCACGAGCGCCAGGAAGGCGCCCTCCGCGTCCGCGGCCCCGGTGCGCTCGAGGAGGTGGGCAGGGGTGTCATCGGCGAGTACCGCGCCTTCGCGCAGCAGCACCAGGCGGTCACACCGGCTGGCCTCGTCCATGACGTGGCTGGAGACGAGCAGCGTGACCCCGTCGTCCGCGAGTCGGCGGAAGAGGGCCCACAGGTCGCGTCGCAGCACCGGGTCGAGGCCAACGGTCGGCTCATCGAGGACGAGGAGCTCGGGGTCGCCGACGAGGGCGGCGGCCAGCGATGCCCGACCGCGTTGTCCGCCCGACAGTGCGTCGGTGCGCTCGTCGGCGTGACCGGCCAGATCCACGCGGGAGACCACCGCGTCCGCGGCAGCCTGCGGGTCGGCGACCCCGAGCAGCCGGGCGAAGTGGGTGGCGTTCTCCCTGACGGTCAGGTCGCCGTAGACGCTCGGCGCTTGTGTGACGTACCCGACCCGCTTGCGCAGTCGGCGGTGGCCGGCCGGCAGTCCGAGCACCTGCACGTCGCCGGAGTCGGTCTGCTGCACGCCGACGATCGCGCGCATCACCGTCGACTTGCCGCCGCCGCTGGGTCCGAGCAGCCCGACCACTTGTCCGGTGGGGACCCGCAGGTCCAGGTCTGGGATGACGAGCCGATCACCCCGGGTGACCGTCAGCCCGGTGATCTCGATCGCGCAATTCACCATGCGGTGAATTCTCCTCCTGCGTCGCGCCCCCGCGCAACTGCCTTCGCCCTCCGTGCGCCGAGCGGTCGCGTGAAGGGGTGGGGCGCGTCAGGGAACGAGCAGACGCTGGATGGGCGGGGCCAGCACGGCGACGATCTCCTCCGGGTCGGCCTCGACCATCGGCGGCACCTCGACCACGTAGCGCAGCAGCCCCATCCCCACGAGCTGGGCGCCGACGGCCGCGACCGTCAGCTCCGGGAGGACGTCGTCATCGCCGAAGATGTGCGCCAGGCTCGTCAGGACGCTGCGGGAGACGAAGTCGCGCAGCAGGTGCGCCGCCTCCTCGTGGGAGGCCACGGCGCCGACCATCGCCTGGAACCGGGCGCGACCCTCGGGGCTGTCCCAGACCCGCAGGAAGGTGCGCACGATCCGCTCCCCCGCGCCCTCGGGCGGACCGGCCACGGCCGCCGCGATCTGGCCCTCGATCCCGGCAGGCACGCCGATGACCTCGGCGAAGAGACCGGACTTGCCGTCGAAGTAGTGGTGCACCAGGGCCGGGTCCACCCCGGCCTCGCGGGCGATGCCACGGACCGAGGTGCCGTCGTACCCCTTCGCCGCGAAGCACCCACGGGCCACGTCGAGGATCTCCGTGCGGGTATCCCCGCCCCCGGACCGACGGCCGCGGGTGGTCATGACGATGCGGCGTCGGGGACGTGCACTGCCTGACCGAGGTACTGGCGCGCGAAGTCGAGGGACTCGCGCAGGTCGAGCTCGCGCTCCTTGGGACGTCGGCGGGTCCCGACCTCGAGGACGACGGCTCCCGCGTACCCGCTGCCGGCGACGTGCTCGAGGACCTGCGCGCACGGCTGGGTGCCACGACCCGGGACGAGATGGTCGTCCTTGAGCGTGGTCAGCATCCCGTCCGCGAGGTGGATGTGGGCAAGCCGGTCACCCAGGTCCAGAACCATCTGCATCGCGTCGCTGCGCGCCGTCGCGGTGTGCGACAGGTCGATGGTCACGTGGTCGTAGGGCTGGGGCACCGGGTCCCAGTGCGGCAGGTAGGCCTGCACCGACTGCCCGCGGGCCGCCCACGGGAACATGTTCTCCACCGCGATGACGATGTCCGCGTCGTTCTCGCGCTCGGCGACGCCGTCGGCGAAGGCTCGGGCGTACTCCTTCTGCCAGCGGAACGGTGGGTGCAGCACGACGGTCGGTGCGCCCACCGCATGGGCCAGCTCGATCGAGCGGTCGACCTTGCCCCACGGGTCCGTCCCCATCACGCGCTGGGTCAGCAGCAGCGTCGGCGCGTGGATCGAGACGATGTCCAGACCGTGGTGCTCCGCGAGCGCGTTGAGCGCCGGGGCGTTCTGCGAGACCGGGTCGTTCCAGACCATGACCTCGACGCCGTCGTAGCCGAGATCGGCCGCGTACTCGAAGGCCGCCGCCGTCCCCGCGGGGTACACGGATGCCGTGGACAGGGCCACCGGGATCGGACGCGCTTCAGCCATACCTCGAGCGTAGACCTCGGGAAGGTCGACCGGTCACCCCATCAGGTCGAGATAGCGCAGCAGCACGCCCTCGCGCATCGCCCAGGGGCAGATGCTCAGCTCCTGGACGCCCAGCAGGTCCATCGACGCCTCGGCGATGATCCCGCCGGCGAGGATCTGTCGGGCGCGGGCGGCGGAGACCCCGGCGAGGCCGGCGCGCTGCGCTGCCGTCATCGCAGCGACCCTGGCGATCGTCTCGCGCACGTCGTCCACGTGCAGCGTGCGCAGGACGTAGGGACCCTCCCCGCTGGGGGCCGCTCCGGCGATGCGGGCCAGCGAGCGCACCGTCTTGCTGGTGCCGACGACGCTGTCCGGGGTGGCCGCCTTGGCGTAGGGACGGATCTCCCTGGCCAGGGACGCGCGGACCGTGCGGCGGGCGGCCCTGATGTCCTCGGCGCTCGGCGGGTCCCCCGGCAGGTGGTCCTGGGTCACCCGACCGGCCCCGAGCAGGAGGGACTTGGCGACGTCCGGCTCCTCGTCGTCGCCGAGAGTGAGCTCGAGCGAGCCGCCGCCGATGTCGATGACGAGCAGCCGCCCGGCGGACCACCCGACCCAGCGGCGCGCCGCGAGGAAGGTCAGCCGCGCCTCGTCGGTGCCCTGGAGGACCTGCAGGTCCACGCCGGTCTCGCTGCGCACGCGCTCCAGGACGGCGTCGCCGTTGGGTGCCTCGCGGATGGCGCTGGTGGCGAAGGCGAGGATCTCCTCCACGCCCTGGTCCTCGGCGATCCCGAGGCACTCGTGGACGAAGCGGGCGAGGTCCGCGGCCCCGGACTCGTCGATGGCGCCCTCGGCGTCGACGTGCTCGGCGAGCCGCAGCACCATCTTGTGCTTGGTCGCCGGGATCGGCGCGGCACCGTGATGGGCGTCCACGACGAGCAGGTGGACGGTGTTCGATCCGATGTCGATGACCCCAAGACGCACGGGGGCCACAGTAGACCCGAAGGAGACGGAGCGGTCGCGCGGCTGCGTCCCCACTAGGGTGTCGCCCGTGGAGCAGGACAGCGAACGGCACCCCGGCGAGACCGACCTGGCGACGGCACGGACGTGGGTCGAGTTCGACGACCCGGCGCAGGAGGGGCAGCGCTTCCGCTGCGACCTGACGTGGTTGACCTCGTCGTGGACGTGCATCTTCGGCAACGGCTGCCACGGGATCGACTCCGACCAGCCGGACTTCGGGTGCTGCGTGCTCGGGGCGCACTTCACCGACTTCGACGACGTCAAGCGGGTCAAGGCGATCGCTGACGAGCTCGGCGAGGACGAGTGGCAGCTGCACCCGGGCACGACCCGCCGCTCGGCGTGGACGGAGAAGGAGGACGGCGAGCTGAAGACGAAGGTCGTCGACGGCGCCTGCATCTTCTTCAACCGGCCCGGCTTCCCCGCGGGGGCGGGCTGCGCGCTGCACCAGCACGCGATCCTCACCGGCGTGGAGCCGCACACGACCAAGCCGGACGTGTGCTGGCAGCTGCCGATCCGACGCACCTACCGCGACGTCGAGCTGCCCGACGGGACCAGCTACCTCGAGGTCAGCATCGGCGAGTACGACCGGCGCGGGTGGGGCGCCGGCGGGCACGAGCTCGACTGGTACTGCTCCGGCAGCCCTGACGCCCACACCGCACCCGACCCGGTCTACGTCAGCGAGCGCGCCGGCCTCATCGAGCTCATGGGCGCGGACGGGTACGAGCAACTCGCCGAGCGCTGCGAGGCGCACCTGGCCCTCGTGGCCACGGCGACCGGGACGAAGGGGGCAGCGGGACCCCCTTCGCCCGCCGGCCGGGACCTGCTGCCACTGCTCGTCCACCCCGCGACCCTGGCCGCCCGGGAGAGGTGATGGATCCGGCGGCCCTGCGCGACCTCGTCCGTGGCGAGCTGGCCGCCCGGGTGGGCGAGGGGGTGGTCACCATCGACCCCGACGTGGTCGCCGCGCACTCCAGCGACGAGGCGCTGTTCTGCCCGGACGACGGCGCCGTGGCCCTGGTGCGGGCGCGAACGGTGGCGGACGTGCAGGCGACGATGCGCTTCGCCTCCCGCCACGGCGTCCCGGTCGTCCCCCAAGGAGCGCGCACCGGCCTGTCCGGCGGCGCGAACGCCGTGCCCGGCTGCCTGCTGCTGTCCGTCGCATCGATGACGCAGGTGCTCGGCCTCGACCCCGGCGAGCGCACCGTCACCGTCGAACCGGGGATCATCAACGCCGACCTCAAGGACGTCGTCGCCGAGCACGGTCTGTCCTACCCACCCGACCCGGGCTCGGTCGCGATCTCCTCCATCGGCGGCAACGTCGCCACCAACGCCGGCGGCCTGTGCTGCGTGAAGTACGGCGTCACCCGCGACTACGTGCGGGCGCTGCAGGTGGTCCTGGCCGACGGCTCCCTGACGACGATCGGGGCGACGACGGCGAAGGGGGTGTCCGGGCTCGACCTGCGCTCTCTCTTCGTCGGGTCGGAGGGGACGCTCGGCATCATCGTCGGGATCACCTTGCGTCTGGTGCCGCTCCTGCCGCCACCGCTGACCGCGGTGGCGACCTTCGCCGACGAGCGGGCCGGTGCGGCAACGGTGTCGGCCTTCATGGCCTCCGGTGCGCAGCCGTCGATGCTCGAGTCGCTGGACCGCACGAGCCTGGCCATCCTCAACGCCTACGGCGACTTCGGGCTGGACACGCACGCCGGCGCGATGCTGCTCATGCAGTCGGACGGCGGGGGCAGCCGGGATGCGGCGATGACGGAGATCGGCGCCTTCACCCGGCAGGCCGAGGCACAGGGCGCGCTCGACGTCGCCTTCTCCGATGACGCCGCCGACAACGAGGCCCTCGTCGCTGCCCGACGACTGGCGCAGCCGTCCTTCGAGCACTACGCCCACTCCCACGGCGGTGGGCAGCTGCTCGACGACGTGTGCGTGCCGCGGCAGCAGCTGCCGTCCTTCTACGAGCGGCTCGGCACCATCCGGGACGCGAGCGGCCTGACGATCGCGACCGTGGCGCACGCCGGCGATGGCAACCTGCACCCGTCGGTCTTCTTCTCCACCGCCGACCCGGACGAGGTCGCGCGGGCGCACAGGGCCTTTGACGAGATCATGGCCCTGGGTCTGGAGCTCGGCGGCACGATCACCGGCGAGCACGGCGTCGGTCATCTCAAGCGCGAGTGGCTCGCCCGCGAGCTCGACGAGGGCAACCGAGGCATCCACCGCGCGGTCAAGACCGCACTCGATCCGCTCGGGATCCTCAACCCGGGCAAGATGTTCGCCCACCTGTGAGGTCGTCCGGCGCTGTTGTCACCGTGGCCGCGTAGGTTCTGACCCATGGCGAGCAAGAAGACACCCGTCCACCGGTGCAGCGAGTGCGGCTGGACGAGCGTGAAGTGGGTCGGCCGGTGCGGCGAGTGCCAGGCCTGGGGCACGGTCGAGGAGGTCGGTGGCGCGACGACGCGGACCTTCGCCGCTGCACGCGTGGAGCGCCCGGCCGTACCGATCCGTCAGGTCGACGGCGACCACGCCGCCCACCGCAGCTGCGGTGTCCCCGAGTTCGACCGCGTTCTGGGGGGTGGGCTCGTGCCGGGGTCGGTGGTCCTCGTGGCCGGCGAGCCGGGCATCGGCAAGTCGACACTGCTGCTCGACGTGGCCGCCCGCGTGGGCGAGGGGCGGCGTGTGCTCTACATCAGTGGCGAGGAGTCCGCGGCGCAGGTGCGCGGCCGGGCCGAGCGGATCGGCGCGATCACCGACGGGCTCTACCTCGCTTCCGAGACGGATCTGGCGACGGTGCTGGCCCAGATCGACCAGGTCAAGCCGGATCTCGTCGTCATCGACTCGGTGCAGACCGTGGCCTCGGGCGAGGTGGACGGCGCCGCCGGCAACGTCGGCCAGGTCCGCGAGGTCGCCGGCTCGCTCATCCAGGCGGCCAAGTCGGCCGGCTTCGCGATGCTCCTCGTCGGCCACGTGACCAAGGACGGGTCCATCGCCGGCCCGCGGGTGCTCGAGCACCTCGTCGACGTCGTCGTGCAGTTCGACGGCGACCGTCACTCCCGGCTGCGGCTGGTCCGCGCCGTGAAGAACCGGTATGGCCCCACGGACGAGGTCGGCTGCTTCGACCTGCACGACACCGGCATCGTCGGGTTGAGCGACCCGAGTGGCCTCTTCCTGTCCAGCCGGCACATCACCGTCCCGGGCACCTGCGCGACCGTCACCCTCGAGGGTCGTCGGCCGCTCGTCGTCGAGATCCAGGCCCTGGTCACCCCCTCGCAGATCCCCACACCGCGCCGGGCCAACGTCGGTCTGGACTCCGGTCGCGTGGCGATGATCATCGCCGTGCTCGACAAGCGCGCGGGTGCACCGATCGTCAATGCCGACACCTACGTCTCGACCGTCGGCGGGGTGAAGATCACCGAGCCGTCGAGCGACCTGGCCGTCGCTGTGGCCATCGCCAGCGCCGTCCTCGAGCAACCGGTCGCCCACGACCTGCTCGCGCTCGGCGAGGTGGGGCTCAGCGGCGAGGTGCGCCCGGCCGTCGGGGTGGCCCGCCGACTGACCGAGGCCGCCCGGCTCGGCTTCCGCACCGCGCTGGTGCCCAAGGGCGCGCTGGCCGATGCCGCCGCTCCGTCCGGCATGGAGGTCGTCGAGGTCGTGGACGTCGCCTCCGCGATCGAGCAGGTCCGGGCCCGTCCGCCCTCGAGCCGCCCACGCTCCGTCGCACGACCTAGACTCACCCCGTGACCGAACCCGACGAGGACCTCTTCCGGGCGACCCTTGCCGCGGTCGCGCCCGGTACGCCGCTGCGCGACGGACTCTCCCGCATCATGCGCGGGAACACGGGCGCCCTCATCGTCATGGGCTATGACACGAGGGTCGACGCGCTGTGCACCGGCGGCTTCGACGTCAACATCGAGTTCTCCGCGACGCGACTGCGTGAGCTGGCGAAGATGGACGGCGCGATCATCATCGACGCCAACGTCAGCCGGATCCACAAGGCTGCCGTACAGCTCGTACCCGACCCCATGATCGAGACGACCGAGAGCGGCACCCGCCACCGCACCGCGGAGCGGGTCGCACGGCAGACCGGCAACCCCGTGCTGTCGGTGAGCCAGTCGATGCACATCATCGCCCTCTACGTCGACGGTCGTCGGCACGTGCTGCGCACCGCCTCCGATTTGCTCTCCCAGGCCAACCAGGCGATGCAGACTCTCGAGCGGTACACGACCCGACTGACTGAGGTGACCGGGGCACTGTCCGCCCTGGAGATCGAGGACCTGGTCACCGTCCGCGACGTCGCCATCGTGCTCCAGCGCCTCGAGATGGTCCGGCGAATCCACACCGAGATCGCCGAGTACGTCCTCGAGCTCGGCGTCGACGGGCGACTGCTGAGCCTGCAGCTGGAGGAGCTGACGGCCGGCCTCGACGCCAACATGCGCACGGTGATCCTCGACTACCTCGAGCCCGACGGCGCGGTCGAGACGCACACCGACGTCCTGGACAACCTCTCGCAGCTCGATGCCGCCGAGCTGCTCGACCTCGGCCACGTGGCCAAGTCGCTCGGCTTCCCCATCGTCGGCGAGTCCCTCGACGCGACCGTCGGTCCCCGTGGCCTGCGCATCCTGAGCAAGATCCCGCGACTTCCGGGCGCGATCACCGAGCGGCTGGTCGAGCACTTCGGCTCGTTGCAGCCCCTCCTGGCAGCCGGTCTCGACGACCTCATGGCGGTCGAGGGCGTCGGGGAGCTACGTGCCCGCATGGTCCGGGAGGGCCTCTCACGCCTCGCCGAGTCATCGATCCTCGAGCGCTACGTCTAGATGGGGCGGTTCCTCGCCTCCTACCTCGCCGGCATCGTCGTGGTCGTCGGTGGCTGGTTCGGGTGGACGAGCGCCGACCGCGTCGACGAGGCCGTCAGCGCCTCGGCCGACCTGGTCGTGCCGCGCCCGTCGGGGGACGCACACTCACAGGACCGCGCGGTCTCACCTGCACCCAGCGACCCCGACCGCACGCTCTCGACCGTGGGCACCGAGCCGAGCCCACTCTGCCGGATCCGCACGCCGTCGAGCGCCCCCGGCATGAACCGCGTCATGACGCGCCTCGACGACCAGCCCACCCTCCGGGGCGGTGACCACGGAGGCAGTGTGAAGCTCGCCGATGGTCGCCGGATGCTCTTCTACGGCGACACCATCCGGGACCCGACGACCGTCTCGCCCTTCATGGTCCGCAACTCGGTGCTCGTCCTCGACCACGGTTGCCTTCGGCCGATGGACGGTCAGGACGGGGAAGCCGTCATCCCGGACGATCCGGACGACACCGGGTACTGGCCGATGTCGATGCGTGCCGTCCAGGTCCCCGGCGGTACCCGCGTCCAGGTGATCACCAACCGGGTGCGGGCGGTTGGGCCTCTCGAGGACGGCACCACACCCGACTCGCCGGACGGCTTCCGCACGCTGGGGTCGTCCCTGGCCACCTTCGAGGTCCCGACGGGCCGCACCCCACACTTCGTCGGGCAGACCCAGTTGACGCCCGACACGACCGACCCGCGGGTGCCCACGTGGGGTGCCGCGATGTGGGAGCACGACGGCATGCTCTACGTCTTCGGCACCGCCAGCAACGTCACGAAGACGACCGCCGGGTGGTCCCTCCACGTCGCCCGCACGCGCCCCGACGAGCTGTCCGATACAGGCGCGTGGGAGTACTGGGACGGGAGCCGCTGAGGGCCCGGCGCTGCGAAGGCCACCCCGCCCGCGGCCGCACAGCTGGTCCCCGCGGAGAAGGGGGTCTCGCACGTGCTGTCGGTCTTCGAGCGCGAGGGCGCCTGGTACGCCGTGAGCAAGGAGGGCGACTTCCACGGCACCTCCATGGCGGTGTGGAAGGCGCCCGAGGTGACCGGCCCCTGGACCAAGCATCTGGTCCGGCCGCTGGAGACCTCCGATGGAATCCGGCGATACACGCCCTTGGCACACCCGGACTTCGCCCTGCCGTCGGGCCGGCTGCTCGTCTCGTGGAGTGAGTCGCCCACCGACAGCGGCCTGTACTACACCAACCCGGAGATGTACCGCCCGCAGTTCGACGAGATCACGTTGCCATGACCGAAGCCGCCGGACCGCTGCTCCACCACGCCGTCGCGTCCTGGTACGCGGACCACGGTCGCGACCTGCCGTGGCGCGAGCCCGAGTGCCCTGCGTGGGGTGTCTACCTGTCCGAGGTGATGTCCCAGCAGACCCCCATCGCGCGGGTGCTGCCCATCTGGCAGCGCTGGATGGAACGCTGGCCGACCCCCTTCGACCTGGCCTCGGACACCCCGGGCGAGGCGGTGCGGATGTGGGACCGACTGGGCTACCCGCGCCGGGCGTTGCGCCTGTGGGAGTCGGCGACGGTGATGGTCGAACGGCACGACGGCGAGGTCCCGAGCGAGCACGCGGACCTGCTCGCGCTGCCGGGAGTGGGCGCCTACACGGCTGCGGCAGTCGCCTCCTTCGCCTTCGGGGACCCGCACACCGTCGTCGACACCAACGTCCGACGGGTCCTCGCCCGCACGATCACGGGTCAGCAGCACGCCGCGGCGTCGCTCACGGTCGCCGAGACCCGGCTCGCCGAGCGCTCGATGCCGGGTGAGGTGGGCGAGGCCAATGCGTGGAACGCCGCGGTCATGGAACTGGGCGCACTGGTGTGCACGGCCCGCTCCCCCGCGTGCGGCGAGTGCCCGGTCGCGCACTTGTGCGCCTGGCAGCTCGCCGGACGCCCCGAGCAGGAGGGACCACCGCGACGAGGCCAGACATGGCACGGCACGGACCGGCAGGTCCGCGGGCGGATCGTCCAGCTGTTGCGGGAGAGCGCGGACCCGGTGACGCGCACGGCGATCGCGGCCACGTGGCCCGACGACGAGTCGAAGGTCGAGCGCTGCCTCGCCGGGCTGCTCGAGGACGGGCTGGCCGAGCAGGGCACGGACGGGCGCTACTCGCTGCCCTCCTGAGCGGGCAGCTGCCGCAGCATGCGGGAGTTGCCGAGGGTGTTGGGCTTGACCCGCTCGAGGTCGAGGAACTCTGCCACACCCTCGTCGTAGGAGTGCAGCAGCTCGACGTAGACCTCGGGGTCGACGGCCTGCCCGTCGATCTCATCGAAGCCGTGGCGGGTGAAGAACTCGGTCTCGAAGGTCAGGCAGAACAGGCGCCGCACACCCAGGGCGATGGCGTCCTCGGTGAGGGCCTGCAGCAGCCGGCCCCCGACCCCACGGCCGAGGTGCGCGTCGGCGACGGCCAGAGTGCGGATCTCGGCGAGGTCCTCCCACATCACGTGCAGGGCGCCGCAGCCGACGACCTCGTCGTCGACCTCGGCCACGTGGAACTCCTGCAGCCCCTCGAAGTAGGCGACGGTGTCCTTGCTGACCAGGACCCGGCGCTCGGCCAGTGGGGCCACGAGGTCGCGGATGGCCCACACGTCCGTGGTGCGGGCTCGACGGATGGTGAGGCTCACTCGGCCCAACCTACGCCCCCGCCCACCGACGGGGGCGCAGGTCGACGCGAAAGGCGATCAGCGCGTCTCGTGCTTCGGCTGGCTCTGCACGTTCAGCGCACGGACCCCTGACGGCGGCCGCACCCTTACTCAACCTGATGGTTGACCACGGAGCCGCGCAGGTCCATTCTTGTATTCAACCTACTGGTTGATTACAGGATGGGAGGGCGACATGGACCAGAGCGCGGACGAGCTGTCCCGGGCGTTCGCCGCACTGGCCGACCCCGTCCGGCGGGACATCGTCGCCCGCCTCACCGTCGGTGACGCCACCGTCTCCGACCTCGCCGCCCCCTACGACATGAGCCTGCAGGCCGTCAGCAAGCACGTGATGGTCCTGCAGGACGCCGGGCTCGTCACCCGCCGTCGTGAGGCGCAACGCCGCCCGGTCCACCTCGAGAGCGAGGTACTGGCCACCATGACCACCTGGATCGAGCGATACCAGCGACAGGCCGAGCTCCGCATGGCCCGTCTCGAGGAGGTCCTGACCGACCTCCCTTCGCCAGACCGCACGAGTGGAGAAGACCAATGACCGAGCACATCACCACCGCCACCATCACAGCCGATCCCGAGCTGCCGGCGATCCGGATCACCCGCGACTTCCGGGCGACACCGGAGCAGCTCCTCCGCGCCCACACCGATCCCGACCTCTACGCCATGTGGGTCGGACCGCACGACCTGTCCACCCGCATCGATCACTGGGACGCGCGGACGGGTGGCAGCTGGCGTTTCACGAACCTTCGCGGCGCGGGGAGCGAGACCGAGGAGTTCCGCTTCTTCGGCAGCTTCCACGAGGTGCGACCCGACCGGATCGTGCAGACCTTCACCTTCGAGGGCTTCGGCGACGCCGTGTCGCTGGAGACCATGACCTTCGAGGACCTCGGCGACGGGTGGACGCGACTGCACGGGCACTCGCTCCTCGACTCCTTCGCCAGTCGCGAGGCGATGCTCGCCTCGGGCATGGACGTCGGCATCAACGAGGGCTACGCGGCCCTTGACTCGATGCTCGGTGCCGGGGAGGTCGCATGACCTCGCTGACCGAGATGTCGGTGGTCGAGCGCTACCGGTCCGCCGCCGCCAGCTTCACCGAACGAGTCCAGGGAACCAGCGACTGGGACGCCCCTTCGCCCGTCCCGGAGTGGCGGGCCCGCGATGTCGTCGGGCACCTGACCACGTGGTTCCCGGCCCTCGTGTCGTCAGGTAGCTCGGTACGCCTCGCCCCGGTCGCCTCGGCGGACGACGACCCGGTGGCCGCGTGGACCGGGACCGACGTCCAGGTACGGGCGCTGCTGGCGGACCCGGCGAGCGGGGAGGTGACGTTCTCGCACGAGTTCATCGGCGAGCTGCCGCTGCCGGCGATGATCGACCAGTTCTTCACCAGCGACGTCGTCTTCCACACCTGGGACCTCGCCCGGGCCACCGGTCAGGACGACCGGCTCGACGAGGAGTTCATCGCGGGGGCGCTGGAAGGGATGTCCGCGCAGGCGGAGCTCATCCGCGGCTCGGGGCAGTTCGGGCAGCAGCAGCCGGTGCCGCCGGATGCGACCATCCAGGACCGGTTCTTCGCCTTCATCGGGCGGGACCCCCGCTGGGCCCCGCCTGCCTGACCGGGACACATCGCCCTGACCTGCTCCGTCGGGCACGGCCGGGACACAACGCGGCCCCGGACAGATATCCCGGCCATTCGCGACCATCCCGGGCATGACGAAGGGGGCCGGTCACCCGATGGTGACCGGCCCCCCGTCGCGCTTGGAGGTGTGCGGTGATGTGGCCTCGAGGCTCAGCCGCGAACGGCCTTGCACCTCGACCACCGTGAGGGCCCTCAGTCGGAGGAAGAGCCGCCGTCGCCCGCCTCGATGAGCGGGATGTCGAGCTCGCCGACGTTGGGCGCGCCGTGGAAGATGAACTTCGCGGACTTGCCCTCGCCCTCGACGTCCACCGCGACGATCTCACCGGCGGACAGCTCGCCGAAGAGGATCTTCTCGGAGAGCACGTCCTCGATCTCGCGCTGGATGGTCCGCTTGAGCGGACGGGCACCCAGCACCGGGTCGTAGCCGCGCTTGGCCAGCAGCTCCTTCGCCGCAGTCGTGAGCTCCATGCCCATGTCCTTGTCCTTCAGGCGCTTGTCGAGCTTGGCGACCTCGAGGTCGACGATCTGGACCAGCTCGTCCTGGCTCAGCTGCGGGAAGACGATCGTGTCGTCGACGCGGTTGAGGAACTCCGGACGGAAGTGGTTCTTCAGCTCGTCGATGACCTTGCCCTTCATCCGCTCGTAGTCGGTGCGGTCGTCCTTGTTGGCGACGAAGCCCATCGACCCCTTGGAGATGTCCCGGGTACCCAGGTTCGTCGTCATCAGGATGATGGTGTTCTTGAAGTCGACCATCCGACCCTGCGAGTCGGTCAGACGGCCGTCCTCGAGCACCTGGAGCAGCGAGTTGAAGATCTCCGGGTGGGCCTTCTCCACCTCGTCGAAGAGGACCACCGAGAAGGGCTTGCGGCGCACCTTCTCCGTCAGCTGGCCACCCTCGTCGTACCCGACGTAGCCGGGAGGCGAGCCGAAGAGACGGCTGACCGTGTGCTTCTCGGAGTACTCCGACATGTCGAGGGTGATCAGGCTGTCCTCGTCGCCGAAGAGGAACTCCGCCAGGGCCTTGGCCAGCTCGGTCTTACCGACACCGGTCGGACCGGCGAAGATGAACGAGCCACCCGGGCGGTGCGGGTCCTTCAGACCGGCACGGGTGCGGCGGATCGCTGCCGAGAGGCCGTTGATCGCGTCGTCGTTGCCGATGACCCGCTTGTGCAGCTCGGCCTCCATGTTGAGCAGTCGCGTCGACTCCTCCTCGGAGAGCTTGAAGACCGGGATACCGGTCGAGGCGGCGAGCACCTCGGCGATCAGCTCCTCGTCGACCTCGGCCACGACGTCCATGTCGCCGGCCTTCCACTCCTCCTCGCGCTTGGCCTTGTCCGCGAGCAGGTGCTTCTCGTCGTCGCGCAGGCTGGCGGCCTTCTCGAAGTCCTGGCCGTCGATGGCCGACTCCTTCTCCAGACGGACCTGGGCGATCTTGTCGTCGAACTCCTTCAGCTCCGGCGGAGCCGTCATCCGGCGGATGCGCAGGCGTGCGCCGGCCTCGTCGATGAGGTCGATCGCCTTGTCCGGCAGGAAGCGGTCGTTGACGTAGCGGTCGGCCATCGTCACCGCGGCGACGATCGCCGGGTCGGTGATGGTCACCTTGTGGTGCGCCTCGTAACGGTCACGCAGGCCCTTGAGCATCTCGATGGCGTGCGCCAGCGAGGGCTCGTCGACCTGGATCGGCTGGAAGCGGCGCTCCAGCGCGGAGTCCTTCTCGATGTGCTTGCGGTACTCCTCGAGCGTGGTCGCACCGATCGTCTGCAGCTCACCGCGGGCGAGCATCGGCTTGAGGATGCTGGCGGCATCTATGGCGCCCTCGGCCGCTCCCGCACCGACGAGGGTGTGGATCTCGTCGATGAAGAGGATGATGTCGCCGCGGGTCTTGATCTCCTTGAGCACCTTCTTCAGACGCTCCTCGAAGTCACCGCGGTAGCGGCTGCCGGCGACGAGCGAGCCGAGGTCGAGCGTGTAGAGCTGCTTGTCCTTCAACGGCTCGGGGACGTTCTCGTCGACGATGTCCTGGGCGAGACCCTCGACGACGGCGGACTTGCCGACGCCGGGCTCACCGATGAGGACCGGGTTGTTCTTCGTGCGGCGCGAGAGGACCTGCATGATGCGCTCGATCTCCTTGGTCCGCCCGATGACCGGGTCGACCTGGCCATCACGCGCGGCCTGGGTGAGATTTCGACCGAACTGGTCGAGCACCAGCGAGCCCGCGGGCTGGCCCTCCTGCGGACCGGAGCCCGCACCGACACCAGCAGCCTGGCCCTCCTTGCCACCCTGGTAGCCGGAGATGAGCTGGATGACGGTCTGGCGCACCCGGCCGAGGTCCGCGCCGAGCTTGACGAGGACCTGGGCGGCCACCCCTTCGCCCTCGCGGATGAGGCCGAGCAGGATGTGCTCGGTGCCGATGTAGTTGTGGCCGAGCTGCAGCGCCTCGCGCAGGGACAGCTCGAGCACCTTCTTGGCGCGCGGGGTGAAGGGGATGTGCCCCGACGGCGCCTGCTGGCCCGGACCGATGATGTCCTGGACCTGCTCACGGACGGCATCGAGGGAGACGCCCAGGGACTCGAGCGCCTTGCTCGCCACCCCTTCGCCCTCGTGGATGAGGCCGAGCAGGATGTGCTCGGTCCCGATGTAGTTGTGGTTGAGGAGGCGCGCCTCCTCCTGGGCCAGGACCACGACCCGGCGGGCCCGGTCGGTAAACCGTTCGAACATGGGATCTACCCCTTCATGTGTCGCTCAGACCACGATGCTACGTGCCCGCCCCGGGTTCTCGAGGTCGAGCCTTCTCATCCGGTGCCAACGCCGCACCCGGCTCGGCTGTTCCACGGCCTCGACGCCGTGTGGAATGTTCGCTCTCAGCGCACAGGCGTCAGCCCGCGGCGGGCTTCGGGACGTCGATGACGACGTCGAAACCCATGAGGTCAGCACCGGATGCGACCGGTTTCTTCCCCTCGCCCGAGTGCGCGTTCCGAGCATCGCCGTCGCGCCACGCCACGAACGACTCCTCGTCCGCCCACCAGGTGATGACGAAGTAACGGTCCTCACCATCTGTGGGCCGCAGCAGTTGGAACCCCTCGAATCCCGGCGATGAGTCCACGGTGCCCTTGCGCTCGGCGAAACGACGCTCGAGCTCCTCGCGCGCCTGCTCGGGGACACTGATGGCGTTGATCTTGACGATGCTCATGAGGCGACCCTAACCCCGGAATCATCCACCGAGGCACGCTCGCAAGCCCATCGCCCGTGCCCGACTCGTGCGTTCCCCACCGATAGACTCCGGAGCGTGTCCGGCGGGGCTACGGCGGGTCTCGGTGGTCATTGCACGAGCCCCTGTCGTATCCCTCGTTGGGCGGTGGCCATGAATCCGAGCGCTTCGCGCGTCGTACGGCAGGTCCGGGCGCCATACGCCCCAACCGTCGGCGCGATGGTGTTCTTCTGGCTGGCCTTCACCCCGGCCCTGCTCCCCCGCAGTGCGATCTTCCAGGCCCTCGTGGCCGCGGTGGCTGCCCTCGGGGGCTACGGTCTCGGCGCCCTGCTGGGGTGGGTGGTACGCAGTTGCGGCGGGCGCCTGACCGGTCATCCGCGCCGTGTGGCGTGGCAGGTCACCGGCCTCATCGCGGTCATCGGGACCGTGCTGACGCTGTGGGCGTACCTGCGCTGGGAGAACCACCTGCGTGACCTCGTCGGCGTGCCCCACCTCGGGGTGGGGGCGGCGCTGCTCACGCTCGTCCTGGCGGCCCTGCTCTTCGTCGTGTTCCTGGCGATCGCTCGCGTCATCAAGACCGCCGGACGCGCGCTCTCACGCGCGCTCTCCCGGGTGCTGCCGGCTCGGGTGGCAGTGGTCGTGGGCGGCGTGGTCGTCGCGCTGCTCGTCAACGTGCTCGTCACTGATGTGGCCGGCAACCGCCTCCTGCGCAGCCTCGACTCCACCTTCATGGTCATCAACGACGAGTTCAGCGCCGACATCGCCGCGCCGACGAGCCGACACCTGTCGGGCGGGCCCCGCTCGACGGAGGCCTGGGACGACCTGGGACGTCAGGGGCGGGTCTTCATCACCAACGCCCCGAGCCGTGAGCAGATCGCGGGGTTCACCGACGGTCCGGCCCGGCAGCCCGTGCGCGCCTATGTCGGGGTCGGCGCCGACCACGAGGTCGACCTGCGGCAGGAGGCCACCCGGGCCGTGCGGGAACTCGAGCTCGCCGGTGGCTTCGACCGAGCGGTCATCAACGTCGCCACGGGTACCGGGCGGGGGTGGATCAACGAGAACCAGACCCAGGCCCTGGAGTACATGTGGGGCGGGGACACGGCGACCGTGAGCATGCAGTACTCCTACCTACCCAGCTGGCTGTCGTTCCTCGTCGACGAGGACAGGTCCCGCGAGGCAGGCCGTCTGCTCTTCAACGCCGTGTACGCGCGCTGGTCCGAGCTCCCTGCCGGAGAACGTCCGAAGCTCGTCGTGAGCGGTGAGAGCCTGGGCTCCTTCGGCGGAGAGTCGGCCTTCAGCGGCCACCAGGACCTGGCCCTGCGCACCGACGGCGCACTGTTCGTCGGCCCGACGAATAACAACACCCTGTGGCGCCGGTACACCGCGGCACGAGATGCCGGCACCCCGGAAGTGCTCCCGGTCTTCGACCGCGGCGAAATGGTGCGGTTCGCCGACCGTCCCGAGGACTGGGACGTCCCGACCGCTGCGTGGCCCGATACCCGGATCGGCTACCTCCAGCACGCCAACGACCCCATCACCTGGTGGGACTGGTCCTTGGCCTGGCACAAGCCCGACTGGCTGCGCGAGCCGCGCGGACGTGCAGTGTCACCATCGATCCGCTGGATCCCCGGCATCACGATGCTGCAGCTGGGTGCGGATCAGATGGTCGCCAACGACGTCCCGCCCGGGCAGGGACACCAGTTCGGGCAGGAGCCGGTGTACGCCTGGGCCAAGATACTGCCTCCGCCCGGGTGGACCACTGCCGACACCACGCGCTTGGCGCCCGTGGTGGAGACATCGGTGGGGTCCAGCCTCGAGTGACCTTCCGAGGCCAGTCATCGAACCCTCTCTACCTCCGCCAACTCATCAGCTGCGCCGCTGGCAGTTCCCGCACCAGTAGAGGTTGCGGCCGGCGACGTCCTTCGCCTTGATGATCGAGCCGCACCGGTCGCAGTCCTGGCCGGTCCGCTTGTACACGTAGCTCGTCCGCTCGTCGAGGTGCACGTCCTCCCCCTTCGCCAGGGCGGACTCGATCTGCGCCACCTCGTCCGCGACGGTCACGATCCGACTCGTCGCGACGCCGAGGGGCAGCAGGCGCCGCAGGTCTGCCCAGATGAGGTCCCACGAGCTGCGCTTGAGCCGCTCACCGGGGGTCATCGGGTTGATCCGGTGCCGGAAGAGGACCTCGCAGCGGTAGACGTTGCCGACGCCGGCAAGCACCTGCTGCTCCATGAGCAGTGCGGCCACCGACTTCCTCGACCGGTGGATCCGCTCCCACGCCGGTTCGCCATCGCTGTCCCGCAGGGGATCCGGGCCGAGCTTGTGGTGCACGGCCGCTTCCTCGTCCGGGGTGATGACCCGGCAGGTCATGGGGCCACGCAGGTCAGCGACGTGCCGGTCGCCGGCGATGCGGCAGCGGACCTGCCCGATGACCGGCCGCTCCCCCACGTATGCCGTCGCGTCGATGGTGAAGCTGCCGATGAGACCGAGATGGACGTGCAGGACCCGCTCGCCGGCGAACTCGACGAAGAGGTGCTTGCCGTGGGCGCGTGCCTCCACGACCTCGTGGTCGGTCAGCAGCGCGGCACCGGCGGCAAACCGCCCCTGTGGGGACGACACGGACACGACCCGACCGGCAAAGGCGGCGCGCAGGTCCCGGGCGATCCGGTGGAGAGTGTGGCCTTCAGGCATGGCGAAGGGAGGTCAGCTCGCCTTCTTCTTGGTTGGCGACTTCTTCGCCGTTGCCTTCTTCGCCGTTGCCTTCTTCGCCGTTGCCTTCTTCGTCGTCGCCTTCTTGGTGGTCGACTTCTTCGCCGGGGACTTCTTGGCGGTGGCCTTCTTCGTTGGGCTCTTCTTGGCGGCGGCCTTCTGCGCCGGGGCCTCATCCGGGGAAGAGTCCGTGCTCTCCCCGCGGGACTTCTTGGCCTTGTCGACCGACTTCGCCAGCGCCGCGAGCAGGTCGACGACCTCGCCGCCCTCGTCCTCCTCCGCCTCGGGGGCGCTGACCTCGCCCCCTTCGATCTTGGCCTTGACGAGGTCCTCCACGGCGATGGCGTAGTCGTCCTCGAACTCGTCGGCGTCGTAGTCTCCGGCGAGCTCGTCGATGAGCAGACGAGCCATCGCCATCTCCTTCTCGCTGGCCTCCCCCGCCTCGTCCACCGCGGCGAAGTCCGCGCTGCGGATCTCGTCGGGCCACAGCATCGTCTGCATGACGATGACGCCCTCACGCACGCGCAGCACCGCCATGGTCATCCGGGTACGGATGGAGACGGTGACGATCGCCATCCGTCCCTGGGCCTCGAGAGCCTCACGCAGCAGGACATAGGGCTTGGTCGCCGACTTGTCCGGCTCGAGGTAGTAGCTCTTGTCCAGCAGCATGGGATCGATCTGGTCCTCGGGGACGAACTTCTCGACGCTGATCTCCTTGCTCGAACGCGTCGGCAGGCCGGCCATGTCCTCATCGGTGAGCACGACCATCTCGCCGTCCTGCGTCTCGTAGCCCTTGGCGATGTCGTCGTAGGCGACCTCCTCGCCGTCGATGCTGCAGAAGCGCTTGTACCGGATCCGACCGCCGTCGGTGCGGTGGACCTGGCGGAACTGCACGTCGTGGTTCTCCGTCGCGGAGTACAGGCGGACGGGGACGTTGACGAGGCCGAAGGAGACGGCCCCCTTCCAGATGGCGCGCATGGACCCAGCATGCCTGCTTCGCACGTCCACGTCAGCCCTGCGTCGCCGAGTGCGGCAACCGGAAGGTCACCCCCTCGAGCGCTGTGGGATGGTCGTCAGCCATCGGTCACCCGGTGGCGTCGGGCGAGGAGGTGGTGGTCCATGCCAGTCGGAATCCACAGTGCCCGCTGCTGGAGTCGCGACCGCTGGCGGTCCGGGCAGCGACGCGGTACCGGTTGCAGTAGGAGTCGTGGCACAGGTAGGAGCCGCCGCGGATGACCTTGCCCCCGCGCCAGTCGTCAGAACACCACTCCCAGACGTTGCCGCTCGTGCAGAACAGACCGAACCCGTTCGGCTCGAAGCTGTCGACCGGCATGGTGCCCACCCAGTCGTCGGCGACATCCGGTCGCTCCGGGAAGTCGCCGCGGAAGATGTTGCACCGGGCCACGGCGTCGTCGTCATCACCCCAGGGGTAGCGCGCCCCGACGAGGCCACCGCGGGCCGCGCACTCCCACTCGGCCTCGGTGGGCAGACGTGCACCGGCCCACCGCGCGAAGACCTCGGCATCCCGGTGCGAGACATGGGTGACCGGGTGCTCGGCCCGCCCGTGCAGCTGACTGCCCGGACCTTCCGGCTGGCGCCAGGTCGCGCCGGTCACGGCGCACCACCAGGGTGCGCTGACCGGCCGGGGGCCGGAGTCGGCGAGCGCTGGGGGCAGGAGCCCGGCGAAGACGTGGCTCCAGCCGAAGAGCTCTGCATCGGTGGTGTGTCCGGTGTCCGCGACGAACAGCGCGAAGTCCGCTGTCGTGACGGCGCACGGATCGATGGCAAAGGCGTCGAGGGCCACCCACCGCTGCGGGCCCTCCCGGTCCGCGGCGAACCCGACCGTCTCGTCCGTGCCCATCAAGAACGTCCGGGCCGGGATCGTGATGCCGCGTCCCCGCAGCCGGTCCACGGTCTCCGGGCGAGCCCGTCGGGTCGCACCGGCGTCTGCGTGGGAGGCGCCACCGGTCTCGCGTCCGGGCACGCAGCACGGGTGACCGGTCATTTCTCCTCCGAAGACTGCAACGGCGCGAGCGCGGCAAGGTCGTCGGCGATGGCGCGCAGCTGGGTGGGGCTGATGACGCCCACCGCGACGGTCGCGAGGTCGAGCAAACTCATCGAGAGAGCCTCGTCGGGGAGTTCCATGTCGGCCAGCTCGCCGAGATGGAGGCGCATCACGTCCGTGCACCGAGCGTCACTTCTGAGTACGCCGACAGCGGTGGTCACCGGTACCCCACCGGAGGGGAAGTCCTCGGGTCGCAGCACCGTCATCCGGGACCTGTCGACCTGGGGCGCGTGCTCACGGCAGGTCAGGTGGCTCTCGTCCAACGGCCCCTCGACGGGTAGGCCCATCCGTGCGAACTGCGAGGCCGGGGCATCGTTGGAGACCATCAGGTCCCGCATCAGGGTGGCCATCCGCAGCTCGGCCGCGTCGTCGATCATCGGGTCCACCTGCTGTGGGTCCGCGGTCAGATCAAAGAGCATGCTGCCGAAGGCGTAGGGGTCGGAGTAGGTGGCCCCGGGCAGCTCGAGCACGGGGACACCCTTGGTGAAGTTGAAAGGAGAGACGAGTCGCGCCTCACGCAGCGTGCTCACCGGCATCCGGCCGCGCATCAGCGTGGGCATCAGGGTGTACTCCTCCAGCCCCGGGTTGCCGGGCCCGACAGGAGCACGCATGTAGACCCACCGACCGTCGGTGACGTTGACGTGTCCGCCAAAGATCCCGAACAGGGCAGCAGGTCGTCTCCTCTCGTCGGCGCGGATGACCTCGCGCAGCGGCCGGCCCTCCATGTCCTCGGTCGGGGCCACGCCGAAGAAGTCGAGCAGCGTCGGGGCCAGGTCGATCGTCTGCACCAGCGCCTCTCGGCGCTCGCCCGCAACCCGGTCGCGGGGGTCCCAGGCGAACATCGGCAGGTGGATCGTCTCGTTGTAGTAGGGAGGCGTGTTCTTCCCCCACCAGTCGTGCTCTCCCAGCAGGAAGCCGTGGTCGGTGCACACAATCAGCATCGTGTCGTCCCACATGTCGTGGCGGTCCATGACCGCCAGGACCCGACCCAGGCTGGCGTCGCACATGGACAGCAGCGATGAATAGAGGCTGCGCACGTGCTCGACGTCCTCGTCGGACTCGGTCACCGGGACGTAGTCGGGCCAGTCGAGGTCCGGCCCCTCACGCCACGCGTGCCGGTCGGCGTAGAGCTTGCGGTAGTCCTCGGGCGCGAAGAAGGGCTCGTGCGGATCGAAGGTCTCGATCTGCACCAGCCAGTTGTCCGCACCGGCGTTGGTCTCGATGAACTCCAGACCGAGGTCGAAGACCCGGGTCTGCGGATGCGTCTCCTCGGTCGCCGTGTAGGCGCGGTTGACCCGGTCCTGTCGCCGCAAGGCGTGGTTGGTGGCCGCCTCGAACCACGGCTGGTCGGCCCACTCCTCGGGGTCGTCGACCACCCCCTTCCACTCGTCACCCTCCTGCCCGCGGACGAACTCGAAGGTGTTGAAACGGGCGTGGTATGTGGCCCCGCCATCACCCCAGTAGTGCTGGTGATCGGTGATCAGGTGCGTGTGGACGCCGGCGTGCTTGAGCATCTCGGGCGCGGAGTCGTCGAAGGGCTCCAGCGGCCCCCACGCGCGGTGCAGGAAGTTGTATCGACCGGTGTGCATCTCCCGGCGAGCCGGCATGCACGGCATCGAACCGCCGTAGGCGTTGTCGAAGGTGACCGCTCGCCGGGCCAGGTCGGTGAAGTTCGGCGCATGGACCCCGGTGGCGCCGTACGGCGGGAGATACCGCCGGTTGAGGGTGTCATACATGACCACGATCGCGCGCATGGCGACCCCTTTCTGTGGACCGATTGCCTGCCGTGTGCCGACTAGGGAACGCCGCGCACCTTCCACACGACCAGTCCGCCCACCATCGTCAGCGCTGCCGCGACGCTGTACAACCCGAAGTAGCCCCCCGCATACATCACCAGCAGCGCGGCCAGGGCCGGAGCTGCGGTGTTCGGGATGTGCACGGCGAGGTTGACGATGCCGATGTGGGCGGCGCGGTCGTCGGCGGAGGGCAGCACATGGTTGATCAGTGCCTGGTCGATGGCCTGGAAGACCCCCCAACTGACTCCGAGCAGGCCCGCGGCCGCCATCACGACGGTGAAGTCGGTGGCGACGGCCATGACCAGGCAGGCGATCGCCACACCGAAGGACGAGAGCGAGACGAACCTGCGCCTCTTGCCGCTGCGGTCACTGGCGCGCCCCGACCAGATCGCGCTGATGATCACGAATACCGCGTAGATCGCCGACAGGATGAGCACTCCGGTCTCCGGGTCCGAGTAGTGCACCTGGTCGCGGAGGAAGTAGAGCAGGTAGAACAAGGCGATGGACTGCGCCAAGGTGACCAGCAGCCGGGCGAGGAAGACCCACCAGAAGTCGCGTGCCTCGTCCAACCGCGGCAGCGCGAACCCCGCTCGGCGTTCGACGCGGGGCGCCTCGGGCTCACGGTAGGTGAACGCGAAGGGCACCAGGCTGACGAGCATCACCGCACCGACGGCGAGGTACGCCGCCCGCGTCGGCAGAGCAGCCCCCAGCGCGGAACCCACGACGACGGCAGCAGTGTAGGTCAGGCCCATCACGCCGGAGACCCTGCCGTACTGGTGCTGCGGCACCCGGTCGGGCGGGATCGACTGGGCACTGGTCTGGCTCGCGGCCAGGGCGACCTGGAAGACGACCCACACGATGAGCAGCGCCACGTAGTCCTGGGTGAGCCCCGCCACGGCGAGCATGCCGGCGGCAACGAGGCTTCCGCCGATCATCCACGGCAACCGACGGCCGAGACGGGTACGCGTCGCATCAGCGAGGTGACCGGCCACCGGCCCTGCGATGACGGCGGCGAGGCCGCCGGCGGCCATCAGCAGCGCCAGCATGCGCTCCTTGTCCTGCGGATAGAGCTCCAGCACCTGGACGGCCAGCAGGATCTGGACCGGCGCTGCCCACGAGAGGTGCTGGCCGAAGTACATCAGCCCGTACCCGGCGACCCACCCCCGGCTGACCGGCGCGCGCTGGTTCGTCTCGACTGCAGTGGTCACTGGTGCGCCCGGATGTGCTCGGCGAACCAGTGGAAGGAGTCGCGTCGCGTGCGGGCCAGGGTGTCGTAGTCGACGTGCACGAGCCCGAATCGCTGGCGGAAGCCCTCCGCCCACTCGAAGTTGTCCAGCAGTGACCAGGTGAAGTAGCCACGCACGTCGACCCCTTGGCAGATCGCCTCACGCAGCGCCGTCAGGTGGGAGTCGAGGTAGTCGATGCGCCGCTCGTCGGCGATCCGGCCGTCGGCGGCGATCGGGTCGTCGTAGGAGCAGCCGTTCTCGGTGATCATCACGGGAGGCATGGCCTCGCCGTACCTGTGCCTCATCGTCATCAGGATCTGGGTGAGCCCCTCCGGCACGACCGGCCAGCCGAAGTCCGTCTGGGGCACGTCCGTGATCGGGGTGAAGGAGAACGGGAGCCCGTCGGGTGTGGACACCCCGTCGACCTCGCTCGACCCGCTGCCGGGAGCACCGACCCGGGTGGGGTTGTAGTAGTTGACCCCGTACCAGTCCAGCGGCTGGCTGATGATCGACATGTCGCCGTCCTGGACGGGCAGCAGTTCATTCCACCCCTCGCCGTAGTCACCACGCACGAGGGCATCGGCGAAGAGCCAGTTGTTGAGGTGGTCGAACAGCTCGGCCGCCTCCCGGTCGGCCGTGCTCTCGCCGGCACTCCAGGTGGGATTGTGGCTGGCCGCGACCCCGATGCTCCTCGCGCCGGTCGCCCGCAGGGACTGCACGGCCAGACCGTGTCCGAGCAGCAGGTGGTGGGCCACCGGCAGCGCCTCGAAGAGACCTGTGCGCCCGGGGGCGTGCACGCCGAGGCCGTAGCCGAGCATGGTCACTTCTCGGGGCTCGTTGATCGTGATCCAGTGCGGCACACGGTCGCCCAGTCGGTCGGCGACCACAGCGGCGTACTCCGCGAACCGGTGGGCGGTGTCCCGCGCCAGCCAGCCCCCTTCGTCCTCCACGGCTTGGGGGGTGTCCCAGTGGAAGAGCGTGGGCACTGGGGCGATGCCTGCCGCGCACAGCTCGTCCACCAGCCGGTCGTAGAAGTCGAGACCCGCCGCGTTGACCGCGCCGCTTCCCGTCGGCAGGACGCGCGGCCAGGCGATCGAGAAGCGATATCCCCCCACCCCCAGCTCGCGCATGAGGGCGACGTCCTCGGCGTAGCGGTGGTAGTGGTCGCAGGCCACCGCGCCGCTGCTGCCGTCGGCGATCACGCCGGGCTGCTCGCAGAAGGTGTCCCAGACCGAACGGCCCCGGCCGTCCTCGTCGACCGCACCCTCGATCTGGTACGCCGCCGTGGAGACTCCCCACAGGAAGCCATCGGGATAGCTCACTGACTCATCACCTCAACCTCGAAGAGAGCCCGACCGTAACACCAAAACCAAACGTGCACTAGGTTTTGGGCGCACCTAGACTCCCGACCATGATCACCCGACCCGGACGACGAGGGGCCTACTCCAAGACGCCTCGCCAGCGCGAGAAGATCCTCGACGCGGCGATGGCGGTCTTCGGCCAGCGGGGCAACCGGGGCTCGAGCCTTCGCGAGATCGCGGAGCGGGTGGGGATGAGCCAGGCCGGGCTGCTGCACCACTTCGGTTCCAAGAACCAGCTGCTGCTCGCCGTCCTGGAGCGCTTCGACCAGGAGGAGCAGCCTGATTCCCCGCCGCGGAGCGTGGCGGAGGGGATCGCCTACGTCCGCGAGGAGCTCATCCGGGGGCTCGACCGGCCCGGCCTCTTCCAGCTCCAGGTCACCATGTCCGCCGAGGCGACCGACCCCGCCCACCCCGCTCACGACCACTTCGTCGCCCACTACCGGAGGGTCAGCACGCAGTTCTGCGAAGCGATCGACGGGGCCGTCCATGCGGGACAGATCCGTGGGGACGTCGACGTCCCCGCGATGGCTCGTCTGATCATGGCCGTCCTCGACGGCCTGCAGCTGCAGAAGCTGCTCAACGAGGACGTCGACGTGCTCACCTCCATCGACCTGATGTTCGACGGGCTCCTCGCCGCCTACGGGGCCGACGATGCGGGGGTGACCGAACGGCCGGCGCACACCTGAGGCGCCAGGACGCAGCAAACCGTGCCCGTGCGGGCACGATGGAGGCATGCGCCCGATGCTCGCCACGCTCACCGAGACCGTCCCGGCGGGACCGGAGTGGGTCCACGAGGTCAAGTGGGACGGCATGCGCGTCCTCGTCGAGGCGAAGGGGGGCGCCCTGACCGTGACGAGTCGCACCGGCCGCGACGTCACGGTCGCCTACCCCGAGCTCGCGCCACTGGCGGACCTGTACGACGACATGGTGCTCGACGGTGAGCTCGTCGCCATGGTCGAGGGGCGGCCCTCCTTCGCCGGGTTGACCGAGCGGATGCACGTCAGCAGCCCCCGCCGCGCGGCGACCCTCGCCGTGAGCCGACCGGTGACGCTCATGGCGTTCGACCTGCTGCGCCTGCTCGGGCAGGACCTCACCTCCCAGCCGTGGTCGGCGCGACGGCAGCTCCTCGAGCAGCTCGAGATCGACGCTCCACGCTGGCAGGTCCCTCCGACCTACGACGACGGCGAGGGCCTGCTCGCCGCGACCGCGGACCAGGGCCTGGAGGGCATCGTCGCCAAGCGCCGCTCCTCTTCCTACGCCGCCGGGCGCCGCTCCCCCGACTGGCTCAAGCTGCCGCACCGCGCGACCGAGTCCGTGGCAATCGGTGGCTGGCGTCCCGAGGTGGGCGGACAGTTGCTCGGTGCCGTCCTCGTCGGTGTGCCCGGACCCGATGGCTGGGACTTCGTCGGCCGGGTGGGGTCCGGCCTCGCCGGCCGTGCGGGAGCCGCCATGCTCCAACGGCTGGGGCCCCTCGAGCGGGGGGACTCCCCCTTCGCCGCCGAGGTGCCCCGCGAAGATGCCCGAGGGACGACCTGGGTCGAGCCGGAGATCGTCATCGACGTGGCCAGCCTCGGCCGGGCCAGTGGCCGGCTGCGCCAACCCTCCTTCGTCCGGGTGCGCTCCGAACTCACGCCGACCGACCTGCAGGAGACGAGCGATGGCTGAGTCGACAGGATCCGTGACGCGGGTGCGGGTCGGGGACCGGACGATGCGCCTGACCTCGTTGGAGAAGGTCATGTACCCCGCGACCGAGACGACAAAAGGGGAGGTCCTCAGCTACTACGCGCGAGCCGGGGAGACGATCCTCGCCCACCTGTCCGGTCGGCCGGTGACCCGCGTGCGCTTTCCCCACGGCGTCGAGGACATGAGCTTCTTCGAGAAGAACCTGCCCTCCGGGGCCCCCAGTTGGCTGCCGCGGGTGCAGGTCGACGACGTCACCTACCCGCTCGTGGAGGACATGGCCCAGCTGACGTACCTGGTCAACCTCAACAGCATCGAGCTGCACGTGCCGCAGTGGCGGGTCGACGACGGCGCGCGACGCAACCCCGACCGGCTCGTCATCGACCTCGACCCGGGCAAGCCGGCCGGGCTGCACGAGTGCGCCACCGTCGCGCTGCTGCTGCGCGAGCGGCTCGGGGGGCTCGGGCTCGACCTGTACCCGGTGACCTCCGGCAGCAAGGGCATGCAGCTCTACGCACCGCTGGGCGGCGACCTCACGAGCGACCAGGTCCGCGACCTCGCCCAGCAGCTCGCGCAGGAGATGACGAAGAAGCACCCCGGCCTCGTGCTGTGGAGGATGACGAAGTCGCTGCGACCGGGCAAGGTCTTCCTCGACTGGAGTCAGAACGTCGCAGCCAAGACGACCGTGTGCCCCTACTCGATGCGCGGTCGTGACGACCCGTGGGTGGCGGCCCCGCGCACCTGGCACGAGGTCGAGGCGGGTGCCGAGGACCCGGAGGCGCTGCGGCAGCTGGACGTCGAGGAGGTGCTCGCCCGGCTGGAGGAGCACGGGGACCTGCTCGCCCCGCTGCTGTCCGCCAATCGCTGACCGCCTCCGAAACGTCCAAGACACCGCTGACGACCGAGGAACACACTGGTGCCATGAACGACATCCAGGTCTCCCCCAAACTCGTCGTGCGCGACGCCACGGCCGCCATCGCCTTCATGGTCGACGTCCTCGACGCCACCGAAGGACCGGTGCACCGCCACGCCGGGACGGTCCAGCACGCCACCGTGCACGTCGCCGGACGCGCGCTCAGCCTCAAGGACGCCGACGAGCACGACCCCGTCCCGTCACCGGGCGCCATCATCGAGGTCGTCTGCGCCGACCCGGACGCCGTCGCCGAGCGTGCGCTCGCCCAGGGGGCCGACGTCGTCTTCCCCGTGGACGACCAGCCCTACGGGGCCCGCGCCGGACGTCTGGTCGACCCGTGGGGCACACAGTGGCTGGTCACGACCCCGGTGGCTCCGACCTGAGCGACGTCCACGCGTGCGCCGCTCACGCCTGCCGCGGGCACCCGGCGCACGCGGTCAGTCCGGGCAGTGCGTACATCAGGCAGCACGACCTGCGGGCCGGTGGCGCAGCACCCAGGATCCGGGACAGGGCGATCTCCCACATGTCCTCGACCATGCCCAAGCGCTGCCGGCTGCTCATCTTCGTGGGCGTCGGCAGGTCCGTCGCGAGTGCGGTACCCGTGGCGCTGTAGCCCGAGAAGGCGGCGTCGTGCCGGTCCACATCGTCGGCGATCCGTCGGTGGTCACCGTGTCGAAGCTGCACCGCCACCGGGTAGAGGTAGGTCGGATCGAGATCGAGCGACCACAGCGCCGGGTCGGCGTCGAGGGCGAAGGGGGTGTGCACCGCCGCGGTCGCGATGACCGTCGCCAGCGGGTCGAGCAGGTACTGCAGGACGAACGCCGCGGGCATCCCGGCCGGCGCGGTGCCGGACTGGGCGATCGTCACCTCGCGGTAGGCCTCGATCCACGGCGGTGCGATCTGTGATGCACGCGCCAGGGGAATGCCACGGTCCGGGTCGCCGTCGTCGACGACCCGGACCGTGAGGAAGGCAAGATGCCGGTCGAGCTCCGCGACGACGGCGCGCAGCTCCTCAGCAGGCACCTCGCTCAGCCGTTGGCCTTGGCGTAGGCCTCGCGGACCTTCTTGCTGATCCGGCCGCGGTCGGACACGTCGTAGCCGTTGGACCGCGCCCACTGGCGGATCTTGGCCAGCTCCCCGCTGTTGGACCGCGAGGAGGAGGAACCACTGCTGCGACGACCGGCCACCCGACGACCGGCCCCGACGTAGCCGGCGAGGGCGTCGCGCAGTGCGGCGGCGTTGCTGTCGTTGAGGTCGATCTCGTAGGTCACGCCGTCGAGGCCGAAGGTGACGGTCTCGGTCGCGTCACCCCCGTCGATGTCGTCCTCGAGGATGATTTCAACTCGCTGGGCCATGGCTGACTCCGTTTCATGAAGAATGTTTTGCTGACCACATTCCACAATAGTCATGAGTCCCGCGAATCACCCAATGAGTTGTCCACAGGACCGTCTTTGGGCGGCAGGGGCTGACGATTACCCTTCACGTTGTCGCCGTGCTCGGCATTCCATTTCGCAATGGCTTTTCGCTCACTTCGGTCTGCCTCGATCATGTACCGGATGACCCAGTAGAAGAGATAAGCGACCCCGACGGTGGGCAGCAACGCCGCCAAATATGGCCAGAAGTCGTTGATGAAGGCACCCATGGTCAGGCTTCGGGCTTGGTGTGCGGGAAGAGAATGGTCTCGCGGATACCGGCACCGGTGAAGAGCATGATCAGGCGATCAATGCCCAGACCCAGACCACCCATCGGCGGGGCACCGAACTCCAGCGCCCGCAGGAAGTCCTCGTCCAGCTGCATTGCCTCGTCGTCACCTGCAGCCGCTCGACGGGACTGGTCCACAAGGACCTCGCGCTGGATCACCGGGTCGATCAGCTCGGAGAACGCCGTGCCGCGCTCGACGCCACCGATGAAGAGGTCCCAGGCCTCGATGAGGCCCTCCTTCCCCTTCTCCCGGTGCGGACGGGCCAGTGGCTGGGCGATGGCCGGGTAGTCGCAGATGAAGGTCGGCTGGACGCAGCTCGGCTCGACGAGCTCGGCGACCAACTCCATGGCGGCCTTGCCGGCGTCCCACGAGGGGTCGAGGTCGACCCCCTTCGCCCGGGCGATCGCACGCAGACGCTCGATCGGGGTGGTGACGTCGACGTCCTCGCCCACGGCCGCGCTCAGTGCCGGGTAGAAGGAGAGCCACTGCCACTGGCCGTCGAGGTCGACATCACCGGCAGCCGTGGTCACCTGTCGGGTCCCGGCGACATCTGCGGCGGCAAGAATGAGCGACTTGATCAGCTCGGCCATCGTGAACTGGTCGCCCCAGGCCTCGTAGACCTCGAGCGAGGTGAATTCCGGGGAGTGCGTGGAGTCCACACCCTCGTTACGGAAAAGGCGGCCCATCTCGTAGACGCGGTCCACGCCACCGACGACGGCCTTCTTCAGCGGCAGCTCGAGGGCAATGCGCAGCGACATCCCCTGGTCGAAGGCATTCATGTGCGTCTGGAAAGGACGTGCCGCGGCACCACCGTGAATGAGCTGCAACACCGGCGTCTCGATCTCGATGAACTCCCGCGCGTGCAACGTCTCCCGAATGGCGCGCACGATCTGAGCGCGCAGGCGGACCATGTCACGGGCCTCCTGGCGCACCACGAGGTCGGCATAGCGCTGGCGCACGCGTGCCTCCTCCGACAGCTCCTTGTGCAGGACGGGAAGGGGGCGCAGCGCCTTCGAGGCCATCGTCCAGGAGGTCGCCATGACCGACAGCTCCCCGCGACGGGAGCGGATCACCCGGCCGGTGACCGCGACGTGGTCGCCCAGGTCGACTTCGTGCTTCCACGCGTCGAGAGCCTCCTGGCCGACCTCGGCGAGGGAGAGCATGATCTGCAGACGTGTGCCGACCCCCTCCTGCAGCGCAGCGAAGGCGAGCTTGCCGGTGTTGCGCACGAACATCACGCGCCCCGCGACGGTGACGACGTCCTGGGTCTCCTCACCGGTCTCGAGGTGGCCCCAGGTGTCGTTGACCTGTGCGAGTGTGTGGGTGCGGGAGGCACCGACCGGGTAGGCCTGCCTGCCGTCGGCGAGGATGCGGTCGCGCTTCTCGCGCCGGATGCGCATCTGCTCCGGGAGCTCGTCGTCGACAGGGGGCTCGTTGGGGGTGTCACTCACGGGTCACCACGATATCCACGAACCTCCTGCCCCCCGAATCCGCTCAGTCCCGCGAGCGCAGGACCTGCCAGGCGAGCAGAGCGACCCCGAGGACGAGAACGAGCGGCCCGGCATCCACGGCATCCGCGATGAGCACGGCGGCGGCACTCGCCAGGGCCAGGTCGGTCCCCAGCACCAGTCCCGCGACGAGCCCCGTCTGCACGGCACCCGCCGGTGTGGACACGACCACCCCAAGGCCGGGAGGCGGGTCCTGGGACCGCAGCGTTCCGGCCGTCGCCCCCAGGGCGAGCAGGACCGGCGCGTACCAAGCCAGCCCCAGACCGAGGAGGGCGATGACGGAGCCGATGAGCGCGACCGCGAAGGGAGGTACGACCAGCACCGCAGTGACCGCGGCGGGATGCGCCGGCAGCGAGCGGCGTAGTCCCGGGCTCCCCACCCACATCCCCACGCCGCCGCCACTCGTGCGCGCGGCGACGAAGACGGCCAGCGCGGCCACGATGACTCCCGCCAGACGTCCCATGAGCAGGCCGACGGCGAGCGCCCCGAGGCACGCAGCGAGCATGACGAGCACCCGTCCGGCCCGCCGGCGCAACGCCCGCAGCTCGTGGACGAGGAGTCCGGACAGGCATCCCCCGGCTCCCGGGCCACTGACATAGCGACCTCGGCGAGCCAAGCGCCGACGCGCCGCGAGGACCTGCAGCGCGGTCCCGCTGAGCATGAGCGTCGACGCGCTCACCGCCTGCACCACCTGACCGGCGCGGGCCAGCTCGGCATCGCCGACCGCGCGGGCGGATCGAGCGGGTAGGACGGAGCCGCCCTGGCCGTGGAGCGAGGCGATGATCAGGACGAGCGTCGCGAGCAGACCGCCACCAGCGACCGACAGCACCACGGGCAGCGCACCGCCCGCGTGACCCGACCCACCGGCGAGAGCGATGCCGACCAAGGCACCCCACAATGACCCGACGACGACGGCGACGAAGGCCGTGGACGTGATGGCACCGCGCAACAGCACTCCGCGATCGGCGGGCGTCGACAGCAGCCAGGTGGCCCGGCCGGGATCGCTCGAGGCCGGGCCGGCGGATCGCAGGCCGGCCCACACCCCGATCACGCCGGCCACGGCCAACCCGGTCGCCAACGCCCGGTACCCGGACCTGCTGAGGCAGGTCACCGTGTCGCAGTCCGGGCTGAGGATGGCCGGGCCGGTCGCGGCGAAAACCATCGTCAGCAGGGTGGCCGCGATGAAGATCCCGACGTACCAGTCCTGGACGATCTGCCCCCAGCTGGCGGCGTCGACCGCGTTCCGCCGGCCACGGAGCACGGCCCGCGCAGCAGCCACGTCACCGACGAAGTGCCCCGAGTCGAGGGACCGCTCAGTCATGTGAATCGAGATGGACGACGCTGGCACCGCTGCGCCGCACCACTTCCGGGTCGTGGCAGGCCACGAGTACGGCCCGGTCGGACGCGGCCTGCTCTGCCAGCCAGTCCCCCAACCACTCCCGGCCGGCGTCGTCGAGACGCTGCTCCGGTTCGTCGGCGATGAGCAGCTCCCACGGCCGGACCATCGCGGTCGCGAGCGCGAAGCGCTGTGCCTGACCCGAGGAGAGCGTGCTGGGCACCTGGTCGGCGACGTGGTCGATGCGTGCCTCCTCGAGCGCCGCCACCACCACCGCTGACGGCGCACCGGCACCGTGTCCGCGGGCGAGGATGTCGAGGTGCTCGGCGACGGTCAGCTCGGGCAGCACGCCGAAGTCACCGAGGACGGCGCACACCTCCCGTCGGGTCTGCGGCACCCGGGTGTCCAGCCGGCGCCCACCGAGAAGGACCTCCCCCGCGTCCGTGCTCTCTCCGCCGAGGATGCACCGCAGTGCCGTGGACTTACCGATGCCGTTCGGCCCGACGAGAGCCACGACCTCACTCGCGCCGACCTCGAGGTCGAGTCCAGCGAGGACGGTCCGCCCGCCGAAGGCCTTGGTCAGTCCCCGTACCGTCAGCACGATCAGTCCAGATCGAGCGCGAGGTCGATGATCGGCGAGGAGTGGGTGAGCCCGCCGACGCTCATGTAGTCGATCCCGGTCGCTGCGTACGCGGCGGCGACGTCGAGGGTCAGTCCACCGGTCGCCTCGATCTCGACGCCCTCACCTCGCTCGGCGACCCAGGACCGGGCGGCGGCGACCGTCGCGCGCAGCAGGTCGATGGACATGTTGTCGCACATGAGGAATCGCGCCCCGGCCTCGAGCGCCTCCAGTGCCTGCTGGGTCGACTCGACCTCCACCTCGATCGCGACATCGGGATGGCGCGTCCGGATCGCGGCGTAGGCGGCAGCCACTCCCCCGGCGGCAACGACGTGGTTGTCCTTGACCATCGCCACGTCGAAGAGACCCATTCGCTTGTTGGTGCCTCCTCCGGCTCGCACGGCGTACTTCTCCAGCTCGCGCAGGCCCGGCGTCGTCTTGCGGGTGTCGAGCACCGTGCATCGGGTCCCGGCGAGGGCATCGGCCCAGCGGCGGGTGTGCGAGGCGACGCCGGACAGGCGAGAGAGGATGTTGAGCATCATGCGCTCGGCCATGAGCACCTGCCGGACGGGACCGTGAAGGACCGCGATGACGTCACCGGCTTCCAGTCGGGTTCCGTCGGCGATCCGCACCTCGAGCGAAGGGGGCGTCCCTCCCGTCATCGAGGCCACGCCGTCGAGGACGGGGGCGATGATCGGCGCGCCGGCGAGGACGCCGGGCTCGCGGGCGACGACGTGACCGGTCGCCGTCTGGTCGGCGGGGATCGTCGCGGAGCTCGTGACGTCGAGACCGTCGGGGCCGAGGTCCTCGGTCAGGGCGGTGCCTACGAGACGCCGCGCTGCCCCGAGTGGGAAGTAGCTCGTGGACGGATCCTTCTCTGACGCGATCACGTGCTGAGGGTACGGCAGCGCCGAAGACCGCTCAGGAACTACTGCGCGGCATCGGCCGGGTCGGATCGACGTCGAGCTTGATGACGACCAGTTCGCCGTCGTCCGGGTCGCGCACGTGGACGAGGTGGGCGGACCAGTCCTCGTCGTCGCTGTCCGGGTGGTCACGACGCACGTGGCCCCCGCGCGTCTCCTCGCGCAGGTGCGCGGCGGTGGCCAACGCCTGCCCGAGGTGGAGCAGGTTGGTGCCCTCCCAGCTGCGCGGTCCCGGCTCGGCGTCGGACAAGGTCCCGGCCAGCTCGTGCAAGGAGGCCAGCACCGAGGACGTGGACTCACCGGAGCGAAGGGGGCCCACCCCCTTCGTCATCATCGCCTGCAGGGCATCACGGTGACCGGCGTCGAGCAGGCTGGTGCTCCCCTCGTCGGATGCGTCGACGAGGGGCAGCTCGCCCCCGGCCAGCCGCGCCACGAGGTCCTCGGCGATGCGGTGGGCGAAGACCAGTCCCTCCAGGAGCGAGTTGCTCGCGAGCCGGTTGGCGCCGTGCACGCCGGTGCAGGAGACCTCGCCGCAGGCGTAGAGGCCCGGCAGGTTGGTGCGCCCGCGCAGGTCGGTGCGCACGCCACCGGAGGCGTAGTGCTGCGCCGGGGCAACGGGGATGGGCTCGGTGACCGGATCGATCCCCAGCTCGCGGCACCGGGCGACGATGGTCGGGAAGCGCCGCTGAAGGAACTCGCCCCCCAGCGCCCGGGCGTCGAGGAACACGTGGTCGGTGCCGGTCACCTCCATCCGGGCCAGGATCGCGCGGGCGACGACGTCACGGGGCGCGAGATCGGCCATCGGGTGCACGTCGGCCATGAAGGCCTCGCCGGTGGAGTCGACGAGCACCGCGCCCTCGCCACGCACCGCCTCGGAGACCAGTGGCTGCTGCCCGCTGGCCCCGGGCCCGAGGTGCATCACGGTCGGATGGAACTGCACGAACTCCAGGTCCGCGAGCGCAGCCCCTGCCCGCAACGCGGCCGCCATGCCGTCGCCAGTGGTCACGGGAGGGTTGGTCGTCGAGGAATAGATCTGGCCCAGACCTCCGGTCGCGAGCACGACGGCCCGGGCGCGGGCCGCCCCGACGCCGTCGATCTCTCCCTCGCCGATGACGTGCACAGTCGCGCCGCACACGCTGCCCTCGGCGGAGGTGAGCAGGTCGACGACGAGGGCGTTCTCGATGATCTCGATGCCGGGATCGGCACGCACGACCTCCAGCTGTGCGATGAGTGCGCGGGAGATCTCGGCGCCGGTGGCGTCGCCACCGGCGTGGGCGATGCGGTCGCGGTGGTGGCCGCCCTCTCGGGTCAGGGTGATCGCGCCGGACTCGTCGGTGTCGAAGCGCGCCCCGAGGGAGATGAGTTCGCGCACCCGCGCCGGCCCCTCGGTGACAAGCACCTCGACGGCCGACTCGTCGCACAGGCCTCCGCCGGCGACGAGGGTGTCGTCGAGGTGCTCCTGCGGTGAGTCCTCGGGGGCGAGTGCCGCGGCGATCCCACCCTGGGCCCATGTGGTCGACCCGGCGGACAGCTCGGTCTTGGTCACCAGCAGAACCCGGTCGACGTGCTCGCGCAGTCGCAGGGCGCAGGTCAGGCCGGCGATGCCGGAGCCGACGACGAGGACGTCGGCCTGCGCCGTCCACCCGGGCGGTGGGGAGGAGAGGAAGCGCGGCAGGACGACCGCAGCCGCCCCCGCCGGGTCAGGCACCGGCCGTTCCGCCACCCGGGTGCTCGCGGTGGGTGACCGCCGAGGTCATCAGGCCGTATCCCTCGGGCACGTCACCGGCGTCGTGGTACTGCTGCACGATCCGGTTGTCCTCGTCGACGAAGACGACCTGCGGCTCGAAGGTCCGTGCCTCGTGGTCGTCCATGGACGCGTAGGCGATGATGATGATCGTGTCGCCGGGCTGCACCAGACGCGCTGCGGCACCGTTGATGCAGATGATCCCGGAGCCGCGCTCGCCCTCGATGGCGTACGTGGTCAACCGGTTGCCGTTGTCGACGTCGACGATGTCGACCTGCTGGCCGGGGAGCATGTCCGCGGCGTCCATGAGGTCGAGGTCGATCGTCAGCGACCCGACGTAGTGCAGATCTGCCTGGGTGACCGTGGCCCGGTGGATCTTGCTGTGGAGCATGTAGCGCTGCACGACCGTTGTCCTTCATCTCGGCGGTTGACCGCCGTCCAGTCTCGCAGAGGCTCCAGCGCACCGTCACCACGCCTACGGCGAGATCTCGCGCACTGTTCTGCCTACTCGTGCGTCACCACCAGCAAGGGCGAAGGGGGTGGCCCCGCGCGAGGAACCACCACCGGCTTCAGCGCCGCAGCCCGCGGCTGACCGGTAGAGGATCGCTCATCGGAGTACCTGCCCATGCTGCATAGAGTGTTTGTGTCGACGATTGGCAAGGAGAATCCATGAGACTGCACCACGTACAGGTTGCGTGCCCTCCGGGGACGGAGGGCACGGCGCGGCGGTTCTACGCAGACGGCCTTGGGCTGAGCGAGGTGGAGAAGCCAGAAGACCTGAAGCCGAAAGGTGGAGTGTGGTTTCGGGCATACGACGAAGGCGGGAGCGTGAGCGCTGAAATTCATGTCGGGGTAGAGGATCCGTTCTATCCCGCACTCAAAGCGCACCCCGCTCTGCAGTTCGCCAGTGTGACTGAACTCGAGGCCGTCGCCGAACGACTGGTCGACTTAGGGTTCGGCGTCGACTGGAGTCAACGGCACAACTTCCCCGGAAACGAGCGCTGCCATACGGCCGATGGACAGGGGAACCGTGTCGAGCTCCTCGCGCCGGTTGCGTCTGGGTGAACGATCCTACTTTCCCGAGCATTGAGGGGCTGCGCGCTGCACATGGTTGCCGTGCCGTGGAAGGATCGACATCTGGAACAAGGGGATCCGAGCTGCGCTCATCTACATCCCAGGGTGTGGGCGGCTGCCTTGAGACTGCTGGTGCAGGTGTAGAAGCGCTGTGATTGCTGATTTGTACCTCTGGAGGGGCTCGTATCGTGGAGCCATGGACACTGCCGTGGAGATCTTCCTGTTGCTGACGACCGACGAGGGGGGCGCGGAGAGTTGGGGCACCCAGACTGGCTGGGCGTTGAGCGCCGCGACGATCGCCGACCTGTTGATCGAGGAGCGCGTGGCTCTGAGCGAGGACAAGGACCCCCGGGTGAGCATCGTCGACGCGTTGCCGACGGGTCGTACGGTGCTGGACAAGGTCCTCTCCCGCGTCGTCGAGAAGGACGGTACGAAGCTCTCGACGCTGGTGCAGGACTCGAAACTCAATCCCGAAGCAGAGGTCGTCGACGTGCTGGTAGGTGATGGCGTCGTCGATGTCGTGCCCAAGAAGTTCCTCGGTCTCATTCCCGAGAAGCGCCCTACTTTGAATCCGGTGCCTGAGCGCGAGATCCGCGAGCGTCTGCGCAACGTCATCGCCGGGGGGCGTCCCACGGCGACGGACGCCACGTTGCTGGCGATCCTCCAGGGCCTTGGTGTCGCCAAGAAGGTTCTTTCCGATGAGGCCGACGGCATGTCGGCACGAGAGCTCAAGCAGCGCGTGGAGCAGGTATCCGACGAGGTCAGCGTTGGCGTGGCCATCAAACGGGCCCTCGATAGCTTGAACTCCGCGATCCTCACCGCGGCCATCGTGCCCGTTGTCATCGGTAGCGGAAGCAACTGAGAGGGCCCTCGTCTCGAGTTCAGCCACATGTCACATCAGCAACCATTGACGCTGCGTGCAGTGCCTCTCACCCTGAGCTCGTCATCCCCGAGGCGATCCACATGCGGCACGCGGACGCGGGGTGCAGAGGACTTCAGACAGTTGTGCACCCGGAGCAGACACGCAGATCCCATCATGCTGCTGTGAACGGATGTCTCAAGAATCCTCTTTGACCATTTCACCTTGATGAGACATCTCGGCGGCCGGATCGCCGCGACCTGCGCCAGTACCTGCAACGTCTCGCTTAGGTGAGGTGCACTGAACCCGATTCCACCAACTGGGCGTGATCGTTTGATCAGATCCCAGTGGCAGCACCACCCACGCGGCTTGCCCGTGCACCACGCCGTCAGCGCATGGGACTACTGTGCGGTACCTGCCAGTGGTGTCGTGCTCGCGTGTATGGCGTCAGCGTGCGAACATGGCATCACGTAGGGGGTCGGCCCAAGAACTGTCGGCGCGGACAAACGCTGCCGGTGTGCCCAAGGGTGCATCGACCGTGCGTGTTGCCTGGCCGCGGTACTCGACGCCGGTCAACAGATGGATCCAGGTGCCGGGTGGGAACGTCACTTCGACGGTGTCCGCCCCCTCCGACAGGACCGGAGCGACCAGGACGTCCGCGCCGAGGAAGAACTGCGAATCCACGGTCGCGGCCGCGCTCTTGGGGGCCACCAGCCAGCCGTGCCGCAGTGCGGGCACACCGGTCTCGACCGCTTCGGCGATCACGTGGCGACGGTAGGGGGCAAGGGCGGCGTAGACGCGTGTCATGGCCGCAAACGCCTCCGCGATGTCCGGCGATTCGTAGACCTGCGTGTTCTGGGCGGGACGGTTTCCCTCGTGGGTACGCATCAGCACCCCGAAGGCTTCCAGTTCGCTCCAGCGTTGCAGCAACTCCGGGGACCGGGTGTAGTCCTTGACGACGGCGTCAATCGAGGTGTACCCGCCGACGTCGGAATGTACGAGTGGCCAGCCGGACACCCCGGCCGACAGCATCGCGGACAGGGCTGACGCCAGTCCGTCCTCCTTCCCCCAGGACGTGAGCTGGTCACCGGCCCAGTACAGCGAGGCATGCTCTTGCTGTCCGAGCGCTCCGCTGCGAAACCAGGTCACGCAATCCGGCTTGCCGGCCCGATGGCAGGCAGTCTCCACGGTCTCTGCCCACAGCCGCGGCCACTCGTTGTGCCGTAGTTCAGCGGGTCCGTGGGCCAGGGCCGCGTCGAATGGCAGACCTTCGCCGAAGTCGGCCATGAAACCCTCGACGCCGTCGGTCAACACCTCCTCGGCGATGACGTCGGCGAACCAGGACCGGGCCTGCGGGTCACTCAGGTCCACCAAAGACGCCTCGTAGCCGCCCTGGTCGAGGAGATACGGCTGCCCGGAGGAGTCGGTGACCAGATACCCGGCTCCTCGTGCCTCGGCCCACAGGTTGCGGATCGTGTCGTCGTTCTTGGCGTCGGCGTCGACGAGGAATGGATTGACGTAGGTCGTGACAGCGAGGTCGCGGGCAGCGAGCTCGGCGACCAACTGGTTCCAGTCCGGGTAGCGTTGCTGATCCAGTTGCCACGTCCACCAGAGCCGCTGACCGAACGAGGTGGTTCGTTGTCCCGTCCAATCCTGCAGCCAGACGCCCGCGATCCTGGCGCCAGCGGTCAGGAGGGTGTCAAGCTTGCGCCGCACCTGCTCGCTACCGCCCTGCAGCCCGACGATGACACCCGCACTGGTCCACCCAGCGATCTCGGGCCGTTCGACTCCGGCTGACTGCTCGGTGATCAGGTCGAGCGGGGTCGCGCCGGAGGTCAGTTCGATGCGCATCGAGGGCGCCCACGACTGCACCGTCACCCGGTCGTCGGCCCGAAGGTCGGCGACGGCGAACGCATGCGACGCCGGTTGGTCAGGATCCAGACGGAACCCGCGTAGGTCCTCGGTCACGAAGGAGGCACGCGCGGCATAAGTGCTGTACTCGCTTCCGGCAGCAGACCGGTTCGTCAGATCGGCCAGCAACGACAGTGGCTGTTCGCCACGCCCCACGCCCTGTTCGCGAACGACGAGTGGGATCAGGTCACCGCCCAAGTCGAATGAGGTGAACTGTGCACCGAGGCCGTGGACGGCGCTGCCGGCGCCGCGCCCCGTGACCCATGCGATCGAGTCGACCGCGTCCGCGGACAGTTCCGCGATCGCTCCGCCCTCGCCCCGCGGGATGATGCGGAGACGGTAGCGCACGCTGCGTCCATCACGGCCGGGATCGCCGGCACTGAGCCGGCCGGTGATCCTCAATGCCTCGCCATCGCGTCGGATGGTCTCGACGCTCTGATTCTCGAACTGAGTCCCGATCTCTACATCAGGCCAGAAGTACCCTCGGTGCTCCTCCCAGGTCGTCTCGCCCGTTGTCGCCATGATGAAGGCCCTACCGGGTGAGGACGACCAGACGGTACGGCCCGCCTCCTGGATTCGCACCCGGGCATCGTCGGCAACGACGGTCAACGCACCGACCGTCCAGGACCCGGTGACCTCGGCGTCCACGTCGAGCGCACCCGGTGAGACGACCTCGAGATGATCATGAGGAAGGCTCGCCTGCCACCCCGCCCCGCCAATGGTGAGCAACACGATCACCGCGAGGGCGGCGATCGCCACCTGGCGTACGAGTCGCCCCGCGCGGCCCCGCTTCTGCGACTTCCCCACCCCCAGAGGCTAGACCACGGGTCGTGCACCAGTCCTTCTCATCGTCGGCGAGCGGCCAGCCAAACGTGTCCCGGGAGAAGTCCGCCACAACTGGCACGTCAGGCACGTTGAGCACAATGCCAACCCAACCAGTCAATCCAGTGATCCCAGCGGTCACTCCCAGGCTGTCATGTGACCGACCTCGCCGAGGCTCTCACGCGGGCAGAAGTCCATCAGCCGGGCTGGGTCTGCAACGGTCACCGTACGTCGATCCACTTGCGAGACAAGGTGACCCTGCCCCACCTTCCGATGCTGAGAGGCTGGGCTCATGCGGGAGATCTACTTGGTGACACACCCCGAGGCGACCCACGTCGTCGAGAAATTGGTCGGCGGGTGGTACGACGCCGACCTCACTGCGAGAGGAACCGAGCAAGCCGAACGGATCGCCACCTCGATTGCTGCCCGTACTCCTCCCCGGGGAACAGCACTTTTCTCCTCAGACGTGCGTCGTACCCGTCACACGGCCGAGGCAATAGCTGCCCACCTCGACGTGGACCCGGTCTTGGATAGCGGATTACGGGAGCAGTCATACGGCGCCGCCGAAGGGCTGCCGGTGGGCATCATCGGCTTCGAGCCCCTGCCGGTAGCGGGCGATCGTCTTCGACATCACGACGGGGTAGAGGGATCCGAGACCAGACTCGACCTCGCCACCAGGGTCTACGCCGCCTTGGAACGTGTCATCGACCACGGCGCGGAGCACTCCGTGGTGGTGGCCCACGGAGGAAGCGCAACATTCGTGATCGCAGCGTGGATCGGAATGCCGCTGGAGTCACTCGGCTCTGTGAAGTTCAAGCTTGCCCCGGGAAGCATCAGCGTCCTGCGTCAACACGACGTTGCCAGCGACCGGCAGGTCATATCGCTCAACGAGGTCGAGCACCTCAACTGACACACGCTGCCACAACCGGCGCGTCCGTTGAGACGAATCCGCTTCCGATCCATGGCCGGTCAGCGATCCCGAGTCGGTGACGGCGACCACCTCGACTGCGACGGAGTCGGAACACCGGGCCGTGACCACGAGCCGTTCCGCGCCTGGTGAGCCTCCGCAACTCGCGTCAGCTTCCCTGACGGCCCTGGCCTGGGCGCCGGGCGTCAGGGCAGGAGCTGCCAGTACTGCTTGCGCGCTGGCATGGCGTGGATCACCAGCTCCTCACCGCCCTCGAAGATCAGCACGACGGTCTCCAGAAACCGCGCTTGCGTGTCGAAGCCGAGCCGCAGCTCACGATGCGGCCAGTCGTCGCCCTGAAGCGGCTCGATCCACTGCGACCAGTCAGCGGCCTGCACCGCGTCCTCGCTCGACACCCCATGTTTGAGCGCGCTGTGGTGAACCTTCACGCGGCGAAGTTACCCAGCGCCCGCCGGATCGCCTCAGAACGTGACAGATGCTCCCGCTCGGCGACCGCATCCAGCGCAGCGACCTCCTCGGCCGTCAGGCGCACCGCCACAACCTGCATCGGCTCGGCGCCACGCCCGGGACGTCCGCGCCCACGACGCTTCAACTCTTCGACGTCGTACCCGGCCTCGGCCTCGTCGGCCCACTGCTGGATCTGCTCCTCGCTCACCATACGAATATCGTATAACGTAAATCAGGATAGGGGTAGACCACTGTTCGGAATCCGACACGACCGCTCGTCTCCGCGGGAACAGGACCCCCCGAAGACGCAGGACGACGTGCGGCAACGCGAGCGTAGGTCCCGGACGACTCCGCGGAGCAGCCTGCGTCACCACGTGCCGACCTGCAGCGGCTCACCGCTTCAGCAGCCGACGCCCATAGGAGGATCGGCTATTGGGGGCGGGTGATCTTGCGGGTGACGGGATCGAGGTGCCTGCTGGTGAGGTCGGGCGTTGTCCGATGTCGGAGTCGGCTGCGTCCTGTGGTCTGGCCTGATCCATCTCATTGGAGGTGCGCCATGAGCGCACTGCTTGTCGGGTACGCCCGATGCTCCACCGATCAACAAGATCTCACCGCTCAACGTGAGGCCCTGGGCAATCTCGGGGTCCAGACCGAGCGGATCTACGTCGACCATGGCCTGACCGGTACCAACCGAGAGCGCCCTGGGCTCCGTGAAGCACTCGCTGCGTGTCGAGCCGGCGATACCTTGGTCGTCACCAAGCTCGACCGCTTGGCCAGGTCCTTACCGGATGCCGGGGCGATCGCTGATGAGCTCACCTCCCGGCAGATCAGCCTTTCGCTTGGTGGGTCGGTCTATGACCCCACCGATGCTGTCGGGCGGCTGCTGTTCAACGTTCTCGCGATGGTCGCTGAGTTCGAGTCCGACCTCATCAGGCTTCGCACCGTCGAGGGCATGAAGGTCGCCAAGGCCAAAGGACGGCTGCGTGGAAAGCAACCGAAGCTCACCCGAAAACAGGAAGCCCACCTGGTGTCCTTGGTGCGCAGCGGCGAGTACAGCACCGCCGAGGTCGCCGACCTGTTCAACGTGGGTCGCTCCACCGTCTACCGGGCCATCGAACGCCAACGGATCGCAGCCAAGGCTCAGATCACGAAGGCGTCTTCGAGGCGTTGAGCCGGCCGTAGCGCCGGTCGTCCCGTATCCGACACCCCACCGGGACGCCGGCGCTGCGGACGTTCCCACCGACTAAGGACCTCCGGCCTGGGTTGCACTATTGGAGGCCGACCGGCGCCCTGATGGCATATACTGCCAACGGAGGTGGTCGCTGTGGCGACAAGAAACGTTGTTCTGAGTCAGCACCAGCACGAGCTCGTTGAGTTGCTGGTGAAATCTGGGCGCTACCAGAACGCTAGCGAGGTACTGCGCGAAGGTCTTCGGCTCGTAGAGCGTGAGCAGGCCGAAGAGTCAGCCAAGATCGCCGTCCTGCGCCAAGCCGCCGAGCTGGGTTGGTCGGATCTCGCCTCGGGACAGTTCGATGATGTCGATGACGAGTCTCTCGACGACTTCGTCGGGCAACTCGGCCTCCGCGCAGCCAAGACTCAGTCAGCGGGCTGATGGCGAGGTACCGCCTCACGCATGCCGCCCAGGCCGACATCGTCTCGATCCTCGCCTGGTCACAGCACCAGTTCGGGGAGGAAGCGCGCCAGCGCTACGAGGCATTGATCGCCGCAGGTATTCGAGACGCGGCCGCGCACGGTGATGATGTAGGGCGGACGGTGCGCCCAGAGTTGGGCGATGGGGTCTTCTCCTGGCATCTGGCACAGAGTCGCAACCACTCGCGCGGTGGAAGTGTCCGCCGTCCGCGGCACTTCTTGATTTGCCGTCGCGACGGCGGCGTCCTGATCGTCGGCCGAGTCCTTCACGACGCAATGGAACTACAACGACACCTCGACCCCCAACAGCCCTGGGAGTAGTCGTCATACGTCGATAGCTCAGCGGTCAGGGGCGGAGCGTTCCAGGACGAACATGATCTCGCTTCCGAACTTCTTGAGGTTCACAGTGCTGAAGCTGTTCACGAGACGCCAACCCTCCGAGGCATGCTCATTGAGGGCGCTTTCGACCGCCTCGGGGTCGAACTTGCCGGCGAACGTGCTGTCCTTCTCGCTGATGACCTTGTACTCGTGCATGGCCGGGAGGCTTCGCGCCGCACACCTGGGCCGCCAGAGTTCCGCCCAGTTGTTGACTTCAGTGCCTGGCATAGGCGTGACGGACGGATCGGGCCGTCACGCAAGAGGATCCCGATATGGCACGCTCCGGACAACCCGCTACACCTCAGCACGCCCGATGGAACGTGCGACACCCATGCTGGTCAAGTTCTCGCGAGCCAGCGAGACCGGACCAACCTCGAGCGTGCGAGGGTGGATCAGAAGAACTGGTCGATGAGCACCGCGTTGCCGTCGGGGTCCGTCAGCGTGATCGACCCCGGGCCGGCCTCCCCCTCGGTGCAGGTCTGCAGCACAGCGCCCTCGGCCTCCAGAGTCGCTTGGATGCTGCGGACGTCCGTGTACGTCTCCAGTCGCTCCATCCGGTTGGTGAGGCCCGGGTTGAAGGTGAGGATGTTGCCCTCGAACATCCCGTGGAACAGGCCGATCGTGGTCTCACCGTTCTTGAGGATCAGGTAGTTGTGCTCGGCCGCACCGCCAGTCACCTCGAAGCCCAGCCTCTCGTAGAACCCACGTGACGAGTCGAGATCAGCCACGCTCAAGGAGACTGAGAAGGCACCGATTTCAAGACGTCCGGGGAGACCGGTGGGGGCGGCAGGCACTGCGGGCAAATCTTCGCTCTCTGACATCCCGATACTGTGTCGACCGCGGTCCGCGCATGTCAACGGCGCCCCGAGTCCTGGTGCGCTCGATCCTGGCCGCGATGAGCGTCCACCCAGGGAACCGCTACCGGATTCGAGCTTCGACCGGTTGGTGGAGGCCGTCGGCATCGCCGCGGGGTTTCCGCAAGGGATGGTCTCGCGGGCAGAATGCGAGTTGGAAGAGTGCCCGGTGTTGGCTAAGTACGTGAGAGGCCCTTCCCCTAGCGTGAGCCACATGGACATTTTCACCGCCGGCGAGAGCGAAATGCTGCACGCGCTGGTCGATGAGCAACGGGCCGCCGTTGCAGCGCTGCTCGACGAGGTGACCGAGGAAGAGGCACGAGTCAGGTTGGTGCCATCCCTCACGACCGTTCTCGGGCTGGTCAAGCACGTGACGTTCGTTGAGCAGGTTTGGTTCGATCACCGAATCGGGGGGCGTACGCGCATGGAGGTCGGCCTCCCCGAGACGGTCGACGAGAGTTTCGTTCTTGAGCCGCAAGACACACTGGAATCGGTTCGATCGAGCCATCGTGCCGCCTGGGCCCGCTCTTGTGAACTCGCTGCTGCGTGTGACCTGGACAGGCTTCTCGACTGGCGCGGGACGCCTGTCACCGTGCGCTGGGTCCTGATGCACATGGTCCGAGAGTTGGCCCGTCACGCTGGGCACGGCGACATCCTTGTCGAGCAGCTGCACGCGCGCCGAGACTCCTGGTCTCGCCGACACGGGTGAGTCTTGGCTTGGCCCAGAGGCTGCGTCCCATTCACCGATCCCTGGCCGGTCCCCGTTCCCCACTGCGACACTGGTCGCATGCCCCTTTCCAGCATCTCTGTCGACGATGACGCAGTTGCCGTTGCTTGGTCTCTCTCCGTTCCGGTTCACGCTGCCTGGGCAGGTCTCAGCGACCCGGCCGTGCTGTCTCTTTGGCTGGGCCAGTGCATCGAGTGTGACGTCAGGTCAGACGGAAGGCTCGTAGTCGACCATGGTGACGGCTACGTGTGCCGCAGCGTCGTGACCGAGGCCGACGAGCCGCATCGGTTGGCCATGACGTGGGAGTTCCCCGATGAGCCTGAGTCTCGGATCGGCATCGAGTTGCGACCTTCGGCTGCCGGGACCGTAGTAGAACTCGCACATCACGGCCTGGGCGATCTCGTCGGCCCCTACGGCCCCGGCTGGATCACGCACCTGACGTTTCTTGAGGCTGCTCTCGCGGACGTGCCGATCCCCGCGCCACAATTCTGGAACCTGCATACCACCTTTGAGTCGTTGCACGCCGGACGCAACAGCGGATCTTCGCCCGCGACGGTATCCCGCTGACTGATCCCGTACCGGACGTGCTCTCCAGGCGGGCGGGCCACGCTGGTCCTACGAGGTGATTCGAGCAGCGTTACGCAGCCGCGCGAGGGATCCGGCGCGGTCAGCCGACGTCGACCGGCTGCAGCGGGTGGATGGCGACCTCGCCGGCGAGCAGGGGCTCGGCCGCGGCGAATGCGGCGGCGAGGTGCGGCGAGGCCATGTGCTCGTCCAGCGCCGCTTGGTCCCTGTAGCGCTCGACCATGACGAAGGTGCCCGGCGTCGAGGCGGACTCGAACAGGTCGTACGACACGACGCCCGCCTCTCGGCGGCTGGCGGCTATGAGGGTGTCGAGCACGGAGCGGGCGTCGTTGACGGCCTCAGGCTTGACGGGGATGGTGGCCACAACGTGCATCTCGCTCATGGATCTGGTCCTCTCGGGTCGGGAGACCACTTTAGGACCGATACACGGAACGGCGCGAGAATCCCGCCGTTGAGACAACGGCAACCCGCGGCCCCTGAGGAGCTGGTAGCACTGCCAGCCTCGCACCAGCGGCCTTCCGGCGAGGGAACTACCACCGGTCACCGATGGGCTCGCGGAGCGAGCCAGTAGCCAATCCTCGATCGAGGCGATGCGGGGGTTTATGCCACGGATTGCGAGGTGTCGATCGGCTATCCCCGGCGTTCGACTATTCGACGTCGAAGCGGTGCGGGATGGCGTCGTTGCCCTCCCGGTACGGCGTGAATCCCATAGCTGCGTAATAGGCCAGGGCAGGCGAGTTGTCGGCGCCGATGGTGGCGTCGATATGTCTCAGTCCGGCGGCTTTGGCCGCTGCCAATGACGTCGTGAAGAGGCGACGACCCAGTCCGCTTCGACCTGTGTCAGGGCTGATGTGCGTCCCGATGATCCCCCACCCTTCAGCCACGTCGTACGGGTTCCCTGGCCACGCCCGCTTGAGCGACTGGAAACCAACAACCTTGCCGTCTTGCTCGGCGACGGTACACACGACTCTGTGTTCCAGGTCGAGGTAACGCTCGCGAACGAGTGCGACGTCGACCGGGTTCGCCCGCAGGCCCGCGCGGTAGATCGCGTTTTGTACCTCGGCCATGTCCTCAGCATCAGTAGGCCGTGCTGGTCGAATCTCGGTCATGCGTCCCATCTTGTCGCACGCCGGAGTCCGGGAAGAGCTCAACCGGCCGTCAGAGTGGAAGTGTGTCGACACGCGGCTATCCGGGAGGCGACCTGCCCAGACCATCTGCTGCCGTGTCGATAGACGAACCCCTTGGGGTGACGGTGCAGGTCAGCGCACCTACGCATCTTCGGGCGTCCCGTAAGACCAGTCCGTGAAAATGTCCGGTGACGACGCCCTGTACGGAACAGTCTCCACCCGGTCTGCTGGGACTCTCAGTGACGGCATGGACCATCAGTTGACGATCGACCGATTCGTTCGAACCAGCCCGCGCCCCGGGGAACCCCTCCTTGGGTAACTCGAACAGAGCACGTGGCACGGAGCCACGGGACTGTCCGGAGCCACGGCAGACGGTCCATCTGTGCGACGTAGGCCGCGTGTCGCGCGCAGTCTTCGCTGCACCTCGACGGCGTCAGCGAGCAGTTACGGGGCGTGTTTGCCCCCGTGTGACCGGGAACGTCGCCGGTGGCCGGTAAAGCCGCGGATGACCGGGTCGTGGTGCGGTCGTTCCAGGGTTTCCCGGCCATATCGAGGTTCCTCGGTCATTCCAGCAGGGGCGAAGGGGGTCCGGACGGGACAGGGATGGTGGCCCGGCTCAGGGAGTGGGGAACGAACGACCAAGGGCCGCCGTGCCTGTTCCTTCCGGGAAACCGAACTCGTCCACTAGCGGGCTGCTCAGCCGTGCAGGGCGGCGTGCGGGACATCGGAGAAGACCTCCAGCCCGCCGCCGCCCGGACCGACGAGGACCGGGAAATTGTCGATGAGGCGGGTGGTGCCGACTCGGGCGGCGACGGCCAGCAGTGCCTCGCCGCGGTACCACTCGGGCACCTCCTCCAGACTCGAGGGGTGGACGAGCACGAGGTAGTCCGAGAGCGCGAGCGGCTCGGTGATGAGCACCTCCCGGGCGGCCCGGCGGATCGCCGAGGGCCCCTCCTCCGCGCGGTCCGCGCCGGCCTGCAGTGCCCGGGAGAGCACCAGCGCGGCCTCCCGGTCGCTCCCGGACAGGTAGGTGTTGCGGCTGCTCATGGCCAGGCCGTCCTCCTCGCGCACCGTCGGCACGGAGACGACCGTCGCGGGGAAGTCGATGTCACGCACCATCCGCCGGATGAGCAGCAGCTGCTGGGCGTCCTTCTGCCCGTAGTAGAAGAAGTCACCGCGGGTGAGGTGCATCAGCTTGGCGACGACGGTGAGCATCCCGTCGAAGTGCCCCGGGCGCGACTGGCCCTCGAGGACGTCCCCGAGCGGGCCGGCCGAGATGCGCACGCCGGGGTCGCCGTCCGGGTAGATCACGTCCGGGGTGGGCGCGAAGACGAGGTCGACCCCCTCTCGCGTGCAGATGTCCACATCGTCGTCGAAGGTGCGCGGGTACTTCGACAGGTCCTCCTTCGGCCCGAACTGCAGCGGGTTGAGGAAGATCGTCACGAGCACGTACCGGGCCCGTGTCCGGGCGGTGCGGATGAGTCGGGCGTGCCCCTCGTGGAGGGCACCCATGGTCATCACGACGGCCACATCGCCGTCGGCGAGCTCGACGCGAGCGGCGGCGAGCTCCTCGCGGCTGCGGGTGACGAGGGGGGTGGCGGTCATCGGGTCTCCTCCCCGAGGGTCGTCAGGATCGTCTCGGCCACGTCCCCGCGCAGTCGACCGGCCCGGGTGGCGCGCAGGGCGGTGGCCCTGGCCTGGGCGCGATAGGCGGGGCGGATGTCCTGCGGAAGGTCTGCCAGCTCGTCCAGGTGCGCGGCAACGGTACCGGCATCGCCGCGGGCGACGGGCCCGGTCAGGGCCGCGTCACCGGAGGCCAGCGCGTTGTCCAGACTGGCCTGCAGCAGTGGGCGCAGCACCCGGTCCGCGGGGTCGATGTCCGCCGAGCGCAGGATCTCCATGGCCTGGGCGACCAGGGTGACCAGGTGGTTGCTGCCGTGCGCCAGGGCCGCGTGGTAGCGACCGCGGGACTCCTCCGGCACCCACACCGGCTCGCCCCCCATCTCGACGACGAGGGTCTCGGCGACGGGACGCATCGCCTCCGGCGCGGTGATCCCGAAGCAGCACTCGTGCAGTCGCGTCAGGTCGAGGCTGGTCCCGGTGAAGGTCATCGCGGGGTGGATCGCTATCGGCAGGACCTCCTCGGCGATCGGGCCGAAGGGGGCCAGCCCGTGCCTGCCCGAGGTGTGGGCGACAAGCTGCCCGGGGCGCCAGGTACCGGTGGCGTGCAGGCCGGCGACGAGGTCGGTCAGGGCGTCATCGGGCACGGCCAGGACCACCAGTTGGGCGGAGGAGACGACCTCCGGCACGGGAACGACCGGGACGCCGGGCAGGAGCAACTCGGCACGGTCACGACTGGCCTGCGACACCGCGGAGACGGCGACGACCTCGTGGCCGGCGCCGCGCAGGGCAGCACCGAGGACGGCACCGACGCGGCCGGATCCGACAACCCCGACGCGCAGGGTGGGCCGCACGGGCACGTGTGGGATGTTCACCGGCCCGACGGTACCCGGGCAGGCTCCCCCTTCGTCCATCTGCCTCACCGGCGACAATGCGGGGGTGCGGACGTGGCAACAGGCGTGGTCGGAGGCCCTCTACGGCGAAGGGGGGTTCTACCGTCGCGTGGAAGGGCCCGCCGGGCACTTCGCGACCTCGACGCACGGCAGAGCCGGCGAACTCCTCGCGGACGCGCTGCTGCGACTGGTGGACCGGGAAGGTCTGCGGCAGGTCGTCGACGTCGGCTGCGGCCGGGGTGAGCTGCTGACCGCCCTCGCTGCGTCGTCCCGGCACACCCACCCCGACCTGGGTCTCCTCGGCGTCGACGTCGTGGACCGCCCCGCCCACCTCGTCCCGCGCATCGACTGGCTGGTCTCCCCCGGCGGCCCCGACCTGCCCGACCTGGGCACCCCGACCGACACCCTGGTCCTCGCGCACGAGTGGCTCGACGTCGTGCCGTGCGGCATCGCCCGCGCGGACGGGACCGGAGTGCTGCGCACGGTCTGCGTCGACGAGGACGGCGGCGAGCACCTCGGCGAGCCGCTCGCGGACGCGGACAGCGCCTGGGTGGCGCGGTGGTGGCCCGGGCCGCACCCTCCGGGCGCGGTGGTCGAGGTCGGCCGCCCCCGTGACGAGGCCTTCGACCGCCTCGTGGCACGGACGGGTTCGGGCCTGGTCGTCGCCGTCGACTACGGCCACCGGGCGGGTACGCGACCGCTGCACGGGACGCTCATGGGCTATCGCACCGGGAGCGCCTGCCCACCGCTGCCGGACGGGTCGTGCGACCTGACCGCCCACGTGGCGATGGACTCCCTTCGCTCCGATGCCGTGCGCACCCAGCGGGAGATGCTGCGGGGCCTGGGTGTCGACGGAGCCCGCCCACCGGTCGAGCAGGCACACGGCGACCCCGCCGGCTACTTGGCCGCCCTGTCCGGCGCCTCCCACGCCGCAGCGCTCACCGGGTCCGGCCCCGGCGACTTCCTGTGGGCGACCCGTCGTGTCCCCTGATCACGGGGTCTCCGGCGCATTCGTCCCCTCCAGGTCGGACCGCGGGGCGAGCGCCTCGATGAGGCTGTCGGCGATGAGCACCTGCCCCCGCGGACCCGGGTGCAGGCGGTCCATGTACACCCCGTCCGGGGCGGTGGCGACCGCAGGCAGCACCGCGGACAGGTCGATGAAGCTGACCCCCTCGTGGTCGGTCCGCTCGGCCATCTGGTCGAGGTACTGGCTCCAGGGCGGGATCTCATCGGTCCAGTCCGGCACGTACCAGCCCACGAGCAGCACCGGGCCGGAGTACCCCTGACCGCGCGTCTGCTCGATGAGCGAGTCGAGGACACGGCCGAACTCCGCCGGCCCCACACCGCGCAACGCGTCGTTGAAGCCGAGCGGCACGAGCAGCAGGTCCGGATCGAGCGAGAGGCTGTCGGCGAGGTAGGTCGGTGTCTGCGAGATGAAGCGCGCCTCGACCCCGGCGCGGGAGGCGTCGAGGACGTGGACGCACCGATCGCGGTCACCGCGGTAGGGCGTGATGTCCGTGACGGTCACGGGCGCCTGGCTGCCCGTCTCGCTGGCATTCGTCACGGTGACCGCGTGCCGCCCCGATCCGAGCCCCTCGGAGGACCACACCCTGCGCTCGCCCGGGCCGCGCGGGAGGGCGCCCTCGGTGGCCGGGGCGCTGGGTCCGCTCGTCCTCGTCCCCGTGGGGATGGCCAGGGCCGGCGTGGAGGCGACGCCGTCGACCTCGACACGCAGGGTGCCGCCGTCGGGGCGGGTGCGGTAGCCGACGTCGACGGAACGGGCGTCGACCTGCCAGGTGATGCTGGCGCCGGGGCCGAGCTGGAGGGCACGCCCCCCGGGGCCGACCTCCGTCAGCGGCGTGACCTCGCCCTGGGTGACCGGGTCGGGCAGGCTGGCGGCGCGGTAGTCGGCGGGCACGACGGACGAGGTGCCGTGGTACCCGGCGGGCCTCGTCGGGCAGTCCGGCGTCCCGACCCGCGTACGCAGGCCGCGCTGCAGTCGGTCGACCCAGCGGTTCTCCACGTGGTCGGCCACGCCCGTGCCCTCGCTGACCGAGTCGCCGAGGACGACGATGTTCGCCGCGTCCTCGCCGGCACCGTGCATGGCCTGCGTCCACGGGTCGAGGACGGGGTAGCCGTCGAAGGTGCGGGTCGAGGTGGGCGGCGGGTCGGTGGGCGCGCAGCCGGCCACCCCCAGCAGGGTGAGACCGACGGCGGCGAGGCAGGCTGCTCTCCAGCGGGTCCGGATCGGCACCGTCCCATGGTGCCTGACGCATACTGGCGGGCATGACGAGCACACCGGGACCGGGCACCCGGACGCTGGACGTCGGCGTCGGGGACGCGACCCTCGCGAGCGCCGACATGGTGCTCAACATCGGTCCCCAGCACCCCGCGACCCACGGCGTCCTGCGCCTGCGGGTGGTCCTCGACGGTGAACGGGTGGTCTCGGCCGACCCGATCGTCGGGTACATGCACCGCGGCGCCGAGAAGCTCTTCGAGGTGCGCGACTACCGGCAGATCACGATGCTGGCCAATCGTCACGACTGGCTCTCGGCCTTCGGCAACGAGCTCGGGGTCGTCCTCGGGGTCGAGGCGATGCTCGGCATGGAGGTCCCGGAGCGCGCGACGTGGGCGCGCACCCTCCTCGCGGAGCTGAACCGGGTGCTCAACCACCTGATGTTCCTGGGTTCCTACCCGCTCGAGCTCGGTGCGATCACGCCGATCTTCTACTCCTTCCGCGAACGTGAGGACATCCAGGCGGTCATGGAGGAGATCTCCGGCGGCCGGATGCACTTCATGTTCAACCGCGTCGGCGGCCTCAAGGAGGACCTGCCGGCGGGGTGGCTGGACCGCGTCGCGCAGGCCGTGGCCGACGTGCGCGCCCGGATGCCACAGCTGGAGGCGCTGATCGTCGGCAACGAGATCCTCGAGGCGAGGACGAAGGGGGTCGGTCCCCTCTCCCACGACCTCGCCTGCGCCTACGGCGTCTCCGGGCCGATCGCCCGGGCCTCGGGGGTCGACGTGGACCTGCGTCGCGACGATCCCTACCTCGCGTACGGGGAGCTCTTCGGCGAAGCGGGGCCCGGCCGGGTAGTCACCCGCACGGCCGGCGACAGCCTGGCGCGGCTGGAGGTGCTGCTGGAGCAGACCCACGTCAGCCTCGACCTCGCCGACGCGTGCGTGGAGCGGATGCGCTCACTGGAGCCTGGTCCGGTCAACCAGCGCCTGCCCAAGGTGCTCAAGGTACCCGAGGGCGACCGGTACACCGCGACGGAGAACCCGCTGGGCTTCAACGGCTACCACCTGGTCTCGCGCGGGGAGAAGACGCCGTGGCGCCTGAAGCTGCGCTCGGCCTCCTTCGGCAACGTCCAGGTGCTCTCGCAGGTGCTGCCCGGGTGTCTCGTGTCGGACCTCGTCGCGGTCTTGGGGTCGATGTTCTTCGTCGTGGGGGACGTCGACAAGTAGGGGCCACCTCGGTCCCGTGACCGATGTCACTTCAGCAGATGCGAGACGGATCTGGGAATCTGTTGAGAACTCGTTCAGGCCCCGGTACGTTTCATGCTGGTGCCTACCGGCCGGTAGGCACCAGAACCGGAACCAAGGGGAGTCACACACATGGCCAAGCGCCTCACGTCCCGCCTGTCCGCGGGCGCCGCCCTCGTCACGGGCCTCGGCATGATGGGCATCGCCACCGCTGTCCCGGCCCAGGCCGACGTGGGCACGACGCTCAACTACACCTGCTCGGTGACAGACCTGGGCATCGACTTCGAGGACCCGTGGTCCGTCAACCTCACCGTGGGCGTCGACGAGCAGTACGACCAGGGCGCCGAGATCGCCGCACCGGAAATCACCGCTGAGGTCACCCCGGGCGAGGACGCTCAGCAGCGACTGCGCGACCTGAGCATCAAAACGCTCGAGGGCACGGCCGACACCACGTACTCCTTCGGCGGCACCGAGCGCACCGCCCAGCTGACCGTTCCGGAGACTGCTGTCTCTGACGACCCGACTGACTTCGTCACCACGAGTGCCACCGGCACGGGCTCCGCAGAGACCGCGCCGAACGAAGACACCACTGTCGGCATCACCGCTGGTGACTTCACCGCGGCGCTCACGACCGACACCGGCTTCGTCCTCAACCTCGGTTGCACCGCCCCTGCTGAGAACGCGATCGGTACGATCACCATCGGCGAGAGCGCACCCGAGCCGGAGGTCGACGACTGGTTCAACGAGCCGGGCAGTCTGCCGCTCGTCGACAACGTCTTCACGGTCTCGGGCAATGCCACGCGCGACGGAGTCCTGTCGATCGAGGTCCTCGCCGGCGCTCAGGACGCGGACGGCAACGCTGTCCCCGGGCACGTCCTGACGAGCTACACGATGGACGCCACCGAAGGCGCCAACGAGCAGGACTTCGACCTCGTCGAGGGCGCCGACTACGTCCGCGTCATCTCCCAGGACTGCATCGATGCCGATGGCAATGACGGGACCGTCGCCGGTGGGTGCAACGTCGTCTACCAGGCACCGTGGGCCGCCGACACCGGCAACGGCGACGACCAGGGCGGCGACACCGGCAACGGCGACGACCAGGGCGGCGACACCGGCAACGGCGACGACCAGGGCGGCGACACCGGCAACGGCGACGACCAGGGCGGCGACACCGGCAACGGCGACGACCAGGGCGGCGACACCGGCAACGGCGACGACCAGGACGCCGGCTCTCCCGAGGTCCCGGCGGTCGTCCAGACCGACGGCCTCACCCCGGCGATGACCTCGCAGGAGGACAACTCCGCCGCGCTCGCGCTCGGCGGCCTGCTCCTCGCGGGTGCCGGCGCCGGCAGCGTCCTGGTGATGCGTCGCCGCGGGCAGCAGCACTGAGATAGCTCCACGCCACCGACCACCCGTCGGTGAGCAGGCCACGGGCCGTCGACCACTCGGTCGGCGGCCCGTCGTCATGTGCCCGGGGCCGGGGCCCGCAGCTCCGAGGCCATTCGCGCCCGGTCACAGCCCATGACGATTCGGTCCCGAGACGGCACCCGGTGTTGAGCGTGTCCACCCACACCGCTATCTTCCTCTGAAGGCATCCGCGGCCAGCGGCTGCCATCCAGATCTGGGGAGATTGACCATGGCTGCACGCCTGAAGGCCCGCATTTCCGCGGGTGCCGCACTCGTCACCGGCCTCGGCATGATGGGCGTCGCCACCGCCCTGCCGGCACAGGCCGCGACGACAGTTACCTACACATGCACGGTCAGTCTCAACGGCGACCCGCTGGCCCAGGGTCCGGCAACCGTCACGATGGACACCAACGCGCCGGAGACGGTGGCTCCCGGGGACACCCTGACGGTCGACTCCGTCACCGCGGACATCACGATCCCCGTGACGGGCATCGACCCGACACAGGTCGACGGCAACGACGTCTCCATGGCGTTCCCCGTCGAGGCCCCCGTGCGCACGAGCACGGGCACCACCGGGACGGTCAGCACCGAGCTGACGTCCGGTGCCGTGCAGGTCGGCGACGGCCAGGTTCAGACATCCGTCTCCAGCACCGAGGCCCACTCGATCATGGTGCCGGTGGAGGCCGCAGGCATGACCCTCGAGGTGCTGGTTCCACCGACACTCGACGGCACACTGTCCCTCCCTCTGGACGAGGTCATCATGGACACCGAGGTGACCTGTGAGACCACCGAGACGGACAACGTCATCGACACGGTCGTCGTCACCTCCCCGGAGATGAACGAGGGTCCCGACGACGCCGAGGACACCGCCGAGGTCCACGACCCGGCCGACGAGCAGCCGCCCGCCGGAGAGGCTCCCGCCGAGGAGCCCGCCGTCCCGCAGGTCGTGCAGACCGACGGCCTGACTCCGCAGATGGTTCCGCAGGAGGACAACTCCCTCGGATACGCCGTCGGTGGCCTGCTCCTGGCCGGAGCCGGCGTCGGGACGGTCCTCGTGGCCCGCCGTCGGGCCCAGAACTGACACCACCCCACCAGTTGACTCATTCAGTGAGCGACGGCACGGGCCGCCGGCACCGGGAGCACCCCCGGCGACGGCGGCCCGTAGTCTTACCCGTGGGGAACTCCAGGACGAGGACATCCGTTCTCCCAGTGACGTCGAGGCGAGCAGGAGGAGCACGTGACGACACCCCCCACGCGTCGGGAGAGGCGCCGCAAGGGCAATCGCTACCGTCGCACGACCGCGATCATGGCGGTCTGCGCCGCGCTTCTCGTCGGCGCCGGTACTGCCGGTATCTGGTGGACGCAGCGTGACGAGACGGCGATGAACGTCGACGTGGACGCCTACGTGCCTCCGAGCGAGATCATGCCGTCGACGCAGAGTCCGTCACCGTCGACGAGCGAGTCGACCACGAAAAAGAAGACGCCGGAGAAGAAGGACAAGCCCACCTCCTCGACGAAGTCCTCTCCCAAGGGCAACGTCGTCCAGGGCAACCCCGCCGGCAACCCGACCCGCGTCCAGGTGACCTCCGGTGGCCGCTCCATCGTCGACGCCACGCTCCAGGCGACGAAGCTCGACTCCGAGAACGTCCTGGCTCCCCCCTTCGGCACTGCCGGCTGGTACGCCGAGCCGGGTTGGCCCAAGCCCGGGTTCCAGGGTGCGAGCATCCTCGTCGGGCACATCAACCACGGCAGCAACCCGGACGTCTTCTGGAACCTCCCACAGGTCGACATCGGTGACGTCGTCACCGTCACCTACAGCTCCGGCGAGCAGACGGAGTTCACCATCACCAAGTCCGAGCCCGCCACGAAGGACGGCGTACCCCAGGACGACTCGATCTGGGACTACGACAACCCCGACCCGGTGCTGCGCCTGATCACCTGCGACCCCCAGACCTCGTTCAGCAACGGGCACTACGACGGCAACTGGGTGGTCTGGGCCGACTGACGCTCAGTCCGACTCGTCGTCGTCCTCGTCGTCGCGGTCGATGCGGCACCAGGACTGCACGAGCAGGCCCGCGACGGCCATCAGCAGGCCACCGAGCGCCGCCAGGCCGTGCTGGAGGGCCAGGACGCCCCGACCACCGAAGTCGTGGTCCGGCAGCAGGACAAGCGCCTGCCCGAGGTAGAACCCACCTGTGATCGCACCGGTGAGGGCGCTGGCCTGGGCCAGGCCGAGCAGGCGGGCGGCGACGACGGGCTCGACGTGGGTGCGACCACGCCGCATCCGCCACATCCGCGAGCCGGCCACGACGACCACGACGGCCATGGCGACGAGCAGCGCACCGGCGATCCAGCCGATCCGCAGGGCGCCGTGACCACCGGTGAGCCACCACCGCCCGAAGGCGCCGCTGGCAACCATCACGACGGCGGCGACGAGGACCACCGTCGATACCCTCAGGCCGGTCCTCAGCACGGGCCGGCCTCGCTGTCGCGCATGTCGGAGGTGTCGATGCCGCCGAGCAGATCGGCCACGGCGACCACCGCGCCCTCGACGCGCAGGAGCGCTTCCGGGTCGATCCGGGCCCACGGGGCGAGCACGAAGCCGCGCTCGTGCGCCCGCGGATGCGGCAGCGTCAGGTGTGGGTCGTTGCTGACGACGTCGCTCGCGGTGGTCGGGTCTCCGTACTGGATGAGGTCGAGGTCGAGGCTGCGCGCACCCCAACGCACCTCGCGCACCCTCCCGTGGCGCGCCTCGACCGCGTGCAGCCGCGCAAGCAGCGCAGCCGGCGAGAGCGCCGTCGTGGCCAGCAGGACGGTGTTGGTGTAGCGCGGCTGGTCGGGGCCACCGACAGGGTCCGTCGTGACGAAGGGGGCTCGACGCACCTGGTCGAGGTCACCGGCGAGGTCGTCGATCGCGGCGTCGAGGCGCCGCTCGGGCTCACCGAGGTTGGCACCCAGCGCGATGACCACGGGCACTGCCCGACGACGCTCGATGGTCACGGCGACGTCCCCGAAGGCAACCCCGACGGGCGCGGCGGGCTTGTGGACGGTCACCTGGACCGTGTGCACGGCCGGGCGAGCGAGTGCGTCGCCGGCGACCTGCTCGGCGAGCGACTCGATGAGGTCGAGCGAGGGCCCCTCGATCCGGGCGACGACATCCGTCCCGATCTCGGCGTAGTTGATCGTGCGGGCGAGGTCGTCGGTGGTCCCGGCCGGCGCCAGGTCGAGGTGCAGGACGACGTCGACGACGAACTCCTGGCCGTCGTGCTTCTCCTGCGCCAGCACTCCGTGGTGGCCACGGGCACGTACGCCCAGCAGGCTGATCCGGTCGCGCGGCACGGTCATGCCGGTAGCTCCCCCATCGCCGCGGTCACGTCGATCGCGTCGACCGTGGCGGTGACGTCGTGGACGCGCACGCTCCACACGCTGGCCCGGGCGGCTCGGGCGCTGGTGATGGCCGTGGCCACGGCCCGGGCGTCGAGCGAGCGCTCGTCACCCTCCCTTCGCCCGACCCTGCCGAGGAATCCCTTGCGGGAGGTCCCGAGCAGTACCGGGTAGCCGAGGTCGACGACCCCTTCCAGTCCTGCGAGGAGCTCCCAGTTGTGCTCGGCGGTCTTGCTGAAGCCGATGCCCGGGTCGAGGACCAGCTGCTCGGCAGTGGCGCCGGCCTCGCGGAGTGCGCTGACGCGCTCCCGCAGCTCGGCGCACACCTCGGCGACGACGTCGTCGTAGACGGCCTTGGACTGCATGTCGTGCGAGTGCCCGCGCCAGTGCATCACGACGAAGGGGGCACCGCTCTCGGCGACGAGGGCCGGCATCTGCGGGTCGGCCAGCCCCCCGCTCACGTCGTTGATGATGGCGCCGCCGGCCTCGAGGGCGGCGCGCGCCACGTCGGTGCGCATCGTGTCGACGGAGACGACGACGCCCTCCTGTGCGAGGGCCGCGACGACGGGCACGACTCGGCGACGCTCCTCCTGCGCCGAGGGGCGCTCGGCGCCGGGGCGGGTGGACTCACCGCCGACGTCGATGACGTCGGCGCCGGCAGCGACGAGTTCGCGGCCGTGGTCGATCGCCGCTTCGGTCTCGATCCACCGTCCACCGTCGCTGAAGGAGTCGGGCGTGACGTTGACGACACCCATGACGAGCGGTCCGGGCCGGGTCGCCCGGGTCGCCAGACGCTCGAGGACGGCGTGGGTCACCGAGCGGCTCCGGACATCAGCGACATGGCCTCGGCGCGCGTGGTCGCGTCCCGCAGCTGGCCACGCACGGCGGAGGTGATGGTCTTGGCACCCGGCTTGCGCACCCCGCGCATCGACATGCACAGGTGCTCCGCCTCGACGACGACGATGGCGCCAGCGACGTCGAGGTGCTCGACGAGGGCGTCGGCGATCTGGCTGGTCAGACGCTCCTGGACCTGCGGGCGCTTGGCGAAGATGTCGACGAGCCGGGCGAGCTTCGACAGGCCGGTGACCTTGCCGCTCCGGCCCGGCAGGTAGCCCAGGTGCGCAACCCCGTGGAAGGGCACGAGGTGGTGCTCGCAGGTGGAGTACAGCTCGATGTCGCGCACGATCACCAGCTCGTCGTGGTCGATGTCGAAGGTCGTCGCGAGCAACTCCTCGGGCTCCGCGTGCAGCCCGGCGAAGAACTCCTCGTAGGAGCGGGCGACGCGGGCAGGGGTATCGATGAGCCCGTCCCGGTCGGGGTCCTCCCCGACCGCGAGCAGGATCTCGCGCACGGCCGCCTCGATGCGATCCAGATCGACGTCGCCGGCCATGGATCAGGCGTGTCCGTCGCCGTCGACGGGCTCGTCCGGCGAGACCTCACGGACCTCACTGGGCGGGTTCTCCTGCGGGTAGCTCGCACCCTCCTCGGCGGCCCGGTCGATCTGCTCGGTGACCGTGGGCTCGTGCTGCCCCTCGGGGGCAGCCGGTGGGGTGTGCGGCTGCTGCTGGGCCGTCTGCTCGCGCTGCTGCCTCGCGGTCTCCTCGGCCGGGGTGAGCACGGGCGGGATGTGGGAGATCGGGCGGTCCTCGCTACTCAGCCACGTCGGTCGGACCGGACGGCGCTGCACGTCGGCGAAGACCACCGCGAGCTCCTTGGTGTTGAGCGTCTCGTGCTCGAGCAGCTCGAGGACCAGGCGGTCCAGGACGTCCCGGTTGTCGTTGAGGGCGTACCAGGCCTCGTCGTGGGCCTCCTCGATGAAGCGGCGCACCTCCCGGTCGACCACGCCCGCGAGGTCCTCGGAGTAGTCCCGCTGGTGACCCATGTCCCGACCGAGGAAGGGCTCGCCCTGCGACTGGCCGAGCTTGACTGCACCGATCTTCTCGCTCATGCCGTACTCGGTGACCATCTTGCGGGCCATCGACGTGGCCTTCTCGATGTCGTTGGCGGCGCCGGTGGAGGGGTCGTGGAAGATGATCTCCTCCGCGACACGACCACCGAGGGCGTAGGCGAGCTGGTCGAGGATCTCGTTGCGCGTGGTCGAGTACTTGTCGTCGGTCGGCATGACCATCGTGTAGCCCAGGGCGCGACCGCGCGGCAGGATCGTGATCTTGGTGACCGGGTCGGTGTGGTTCATCGCCGCAGCGACCAGTGCGTGCCCACCCTCGTGGTACGCGGTGATCTTGCGCTCCTGGGCGCTCATGATCCGGGTGCGCTTCTGCGGTCCGGCGATCACCCGGTCGATGGCCTCGTCGAGGATCGAGTCGTCGATGAACTGCTTGTCCAGACGCGCGGTGAGCAGCGCCGCCTCGTTGAGCACATTGGCCAGGTCGGCACCCGTCATGCCGGGGGTGCGACGGGCGACCGCGAGCAGGTCGACGCCGGGGGCCATCGGCTTGCCGGTGGCGTGCACCTCGAGGATGCGGTGGCGGCCGATCATGTCGGGGTTCTCGACTGAGATCTGCCGGTCGAAGCGGCCGGGGCGCAGCAGCGCCGGGTCGAGGATGTCGGGGCGGTTGGTCGCGGCGATGAGGATGACGTTGGTCTTGACGTCGAAGCCGTCCATCTCGACGAGCAGCTGGTTGAGCGTCTGCTCGCGCTCGTCGTGGCCGCCGCCCATGCCGGCGCCGCGGTGGCGACCGACGGCGTCGATCTCGTCGACGAAGATGATGGCCGGCGCGTTGGTCTTGGCCTGCTCGAAGAGATCCCGGACCCGGGAGGCGCCGACACCGACGAACATCTCGACGAAGTCCGAACCCGAGATCGAGAAGAAGGGCACTCCGGCCTCGCCGGCGACGGCGCGGGCAAGCAGGGTCTTACCGGTACCGGGTTGGCCGTACAGCAGCACACCCTTGGGGATCTTGGCGCCAACCGCGAGGAACTTGCTCGGCTCGCGGAGGAAGTCGACGATCTCGTGGAGCTCGTCGACGGCCTCGTCGGCCCCGGCCACGTCGGTGAAGGTCACCGTCGGGGTGTCCTTCGTCGCGAGCTTCGCCTTGGACTTGCCGAACTTCATCACCTGGGAGCCGCCACCCTGGGCGCGAGAGAGGATGAACCAGAAGAGGGCAACGAGCAGGATCAGCGGCAGGATCGACAGGAGGATGTTGCTCCACACGCTGGGCCGCTCGACCGTGTCGTTCTGCACGCCGCCCACGTTCTTGTCGACGATCGTGACCATGTGGTCGGCGCGGGCGTCGATGAACTCGGTCTCGACCTTGTCCGCGTCCTTGACGTCCTCACCGTCGGAGTAGGTCTCGCCCTTATTCAGCTCCAGCTGCAGGACGTTGTCGGTCGTGAAGTGGGCGCTGTCGACCTTCTTGTCCGTGATCAGCTTCTCGGCTGCCGATGTGTCGACCCGGGCGTACTCCTCGTCGCCCTGCGTGAGGAACATCAGCCCGAAGACCGTGATCAGCAGCAGCGCCCAGAAGGCTGGGGAACGGAAAAACTTCGTGGCGTTCATACGGGTACGGGGCTTCCCGCGCTTCCTGACTCGACGACGTGACGGCCTCCGGGGCAACCCGGGGCGAACAGGACGAAACTACCTGAACACGGGTCGACCACGGCTATGAGGCCAACGAGCATCCTGTCACGGGTGTTCCCGCGCCCGGCAATCGTGGCAGTCAGGAGTACACGTGCGGCGCGAGCGTGGCGACGTCACGCAGGTTGCGGTAGCCCTCGTCGTAGTCGAGGCCGTAGCCGACGACGAACTCGTTGGCGATGTCGAAGCCGACCCAGCGGGTGTCGATCTCGACCTTGGCAGCCTCGGGCTTGCGCAGCAGGGTGAGGATCTCGACGGACGCGGGCGAGCGGGAGTCGAGGTTGGCGCGGATCCACGACAGCGTCAGGCCGGAGTCGATGATGTCCTCGACGATCAGCACGTGCTTGTCGGTGATGTCGGTGTCGAGGTCCTTGAGGATGCGTACGACACCGGAGGACTTGGTGCCGGAGCCGTAGGAGCTGACCGCCATCCAGTCCATCGGGGCGGAGCCGGGCAGGTGGCGCATGAAGTCGGCCATGACCATGACCGCTCCCTTCAGGACGCCGACGAGCAGCACGTCCTTGCCCTCGTAGTGCTCCCAGACCTCGGCGGCCAGCTCGGCCAGCCGAGTCTGGATCTGCTCCTCGGTGATGAGCACCTCGACGAGGTCATCCTGGATGTGGGTGGTGTCCACGGCTCTCCTTGGGGTCGGCGTCAATCATTGTCCACGAACTGCGGGGATCAGGTGCACACGAGCGTCGGCCCGGCTCACGCGCAGGTCGCCCGGCAGATGCAGCGGTCCCTGCCCGTGCCAGTCGGTGACGAGGGCGTCGCAGGCGGCGACGTGGCCGGCGGTCAGGGCCCCGGCCGGCGCGCCGGCGGCCAGGAGCAGTCGGCGCCAGACCCGGGAGCGAAGGGCGGGTGCCAGATCCACCAGGTCCGCCACCAGGACGCCGTCGGGGCCGTGGTCGGGTACCGCGTCGTCGGCGAGTGCGTCGAGGAGGTCGGCGTCGTCGCGCAGCAGGTCCGCGGTGCGGGTGAGCGCCTCATCGATCCCGGGCCCGAGGGCGCTCTCCAGCTCGGCCAGCGCGGTGCGGGCCCGCACCCGGGCGAAGGCCGCGTCATCGTTCATCGGGTCGGCCCACGGTGTCAGGCCCCAGGCGACGCAGGCGTCATGGGTGGTCTGCCGCGGCAGGTGGAGCAGCGGCCGGGCGAAGGGGGTCCCCTCCCGGACGGTGAGCACCGGCATCCCGGCGAGGGATCGGGCGCCGGAGCCGCGGGCGAGCCCGAGGAGGACCTGCTCGGCCTGGTCGTTGCGGGTGTGACCCAGCAGGACCAGGTGCATCGGGTGCTCTTCCGCCATCGCGCCGGCGGTGTTCGCCAGGGCGGTGTAGCGGGCCTCGCGGGCTGCTGCCTCGAGTCCCTCCCCCGTCGCGACGACCTCGGCGGGGACGACCGCCACCGGGGCGAGGCCGACGTCGGCGCACTGCTGGGCGGCCAGCAGTGCGACGTCCGTGGACTCCTCCTGCAGGCCGTGGTCGACGATGATCGCGCCGGCCGTGACGTCGTGGGTCGCTGCCTCGGCGGCCAGGGCGGCCGCGAGCGCGAGGGAGTCCCCGCCACCGCTCACCGCGGCGAGCGCCAGCGAGCCGGCCGGCAATCCCGCCAGGGCTGCGCGGACCCCCCTTCGGCAGTCCGCCTGTGCTGGGTGACCTGCTCCCATCAGCCGTGCACCCGGCGCACCCACGCAGCCGGGTCGGTGATCTCCAGCGGCGTGGGCAGCGTGTCCGGGGAGGTCCACACCGCGTTGAACCCCTCGACGCCGACGCTCTCCTGGACGGCGCGGACGAAGACCGCGCCGTCGCGGTACTGGCGCATCTTCGCCTCGAGGCCGAGCAGACGGCGCAGGAGACGGTCGACGGCACCGGCGCCCTTCCGCCGCTGGGTGAAGCGACGCCGGATCGAGCGGACGGTCGGGACGTGCGCGGGGCCCACGTCGTCCATGACGACGTCCGCGTGCCCCTCCAGCAGGGACATCACCGCGGTGACCTTGGCCATCTGCTCGCGCTGCTCCGGCGTGATGACGAGCTCGGCCAGGCCCTGGCTGTCACCGCTGAAGACCTTCGGCAGCTGCGCAGCGACCTGCTCGACGCGCTCGCGCAGGTCGGTCGTGTCGGGCACGAGGTCGACGGCGAGGGTGCGGGCGGAGTCGATGATGTGCTCACGCAGCCACGGCACGGCGGTGAACTGCACGCGATGGGTCTCCTCGTGCAGGCACACCCACAGGCGGAAGTCGCGTGGGACGGCCGTGATCTGGCGCTCGGTGTGCACGATGTTGGGCGCGACGAGCAGCAACGCCGGGGTACCACCGGGGGCGATGTCGTACTGGCCGAGGACCTTGGTGGACAGGAAGGCGAGCATCCCGCCGGCCTCGGTGCCGGTGATCTTGCTGCCGACCGCCTGGGCCAGACCCGACGGCTCCTTCTCGCGTCGCTTGGCGACGGCCTCGAGCGCCGGGTCGAGCATCGCGGACATCGAGTCGGCGTTGACGTCGATCCAGGTGGGGCGGTCGACGACGAGTGGGGGTGGCGCGTCACCGGGGGCGGTCAGACGGGAGGTGGCCGCGACGGGCTCGACGGCCATGGCCGCCAGCTCGCGGATCTCCTCGACGATCTGGGTGGCCTCCTCCGGCGACACATCGGGTCCGGGGGGCACGAGGCGGGTCCCGGCGCTCTTGGCGAATGTCCAGTCGACGTAGTTCGGCACGCCCCCACCATACGAACTGCTGGCCCTGGCTCGTGTCAGCGGCAGCCGCAGTCGGTGAGGTCGGCGACCATGCGGTCGAGCACCGCGCGGGCGCCGAGCGTGCCGGTGGTCGAGGGCACCCGGTCGGCGAGGAGCACGAAGGTGAGCAGCCTCCCGTCGGCGGTCGTCGTCGTGCCGGCGAGCGCGGAGGTGCCCGTCAGGGTGCCCGTCTTGGCGCGGGCGAGCCCGGCAGCGCTGCGGCTGTCGTCGGTGTCGAAGCGGTCGTGCAGCGTGCCGGTCAGTCCCGCGACGGGAAGCTCGGCCAGGATCGAGGTCATCTCCTTCGCCGAGCCGGTGATGCCCAGCTGCATGACGTCCGAGATCACCCGCGCCGGTACCTTCTGCCCGCTGCTGAGCCCGCTGTTGTCCTTGAGCTTCACGCCGGTGAGATCGATGCCGGCTTCTTCAAGCGTCTGGTGGACCCAGTCCGCGACCTGAGCGGTGGAGGTCCCGGCACCGTGGGTGGCGGCGACCTGACGGGCGACGTTCTCGGTCAGGGCGTTGTCGCTGTCGTCGAGGGCCAGGGCGAGCACGTCCCCGAGCGGTGCGGAGTCGACGGCCCCGAGCACCTCGGCGTCCTCGGGCGCGGGCGTGAGCCACTGCTTCCTGGAGGTGTCGACCTCGGCCTCCACCCCGACTGTCTTCAGCTCCTTGTCGAGTGCCTTGAGCACCTGCCGCTCGGGGAACTTCGGCGAGGCGTCGAAGGGCTTGGGGCGCTGCCCCGCCAGGCCGATCATCGTCACGCCCTGGGTGTAGCCGGCCGCGACGTCCGCCATGTCCCACGTCGGCGGGTACCGCTCACCATGGGCATAGGTCATGTCGAGGCGAAGGGAGTAGTCCCCCTCCCCCTTCGCCTCAAGGGAGGTGGCCACCTGGCGGGCGAGGTCCGCGAGCCCGGCACGGCCCTCGACGGCCTGCGGGTCGCCGTCGCCGCGGGCGAGCATCGTGTCGCCGGCCGCGACGAGGACCAGCTCGTCGGGGTGGTCGCCGGCGGCCACGACCTTCGTCGTCATCACGCGGCTGAGGTCGGCGGTCTCGGCCACCGCAGCGGCGGTGAGCAGCTTCGCGTTCGAAGCCGGGGTGATCGGTGTGTCGCTGTCGTGGGCGTAGAGGGTCTCACCGGTGAGGGCGTCGCGGACGACGACGCCGACACGCTTGCCGAGGGCCTTGGCCTCCGCGTCCTCCTCGAGGGCAGCAGTCAGACCGGTCGTCGTCGGTAGGGGCGCCTGTGTCGACGCTGCGGGCAGGACGGGGTGCGTCGCAGGGGCATCCGGGACCTGCTGGGTGGTCTCCTCGTCGATCGTCAGCACGCCCGGGACACGGTCGTAGGCGTCCGCGGTGCCGTACCCGATGAGCAGTGCTGCGACGGATGTCACGGCGATGAGTGTGCGGCGCACGCGCTGCCCCCTGCGTGAAATGGTCGACGGTGGTGGAACACTGTGGCCGAGACTAGATCACGGTCATCACATCACCGTCACCGAACAAAGGGGCACCTAGTGGAGTTCGACGTCACCATCGAGATCCCGAAGGGTCAGAAGAACAAGTACGAGGTCGACCACGAGACCGGCCGGATCCGCCTGGACCGGATGCTCTTCACGTCCATGGCCTACCCGAGCGACTACGGGTACGTCGAGGACAGCCTCGGCGAGGACGGGGACCCGCTGGACGCGCTCGTCCTGCTCGACGAGCCGACCTGGCCCGGCTGCCTCGTGCGCGCCCGGCCGATCGGCATGTTCCGGATGCGCGACGAGGCCGGCGGGGACGACAAGATCCTGTGCGTGCCGGCCGGCGACCCCCGCAAGGAGGGCATCAAGGAGCTGGAGGACATCAGCGAGTTCTGGCGCCTGGAGATCCAGCACTTCTTCGAGACCTACAAGGACCTCGAGCCTGGTAAGTCCGTCGAGGGAGCCCACTGGGTCGACCGTGAGGAGGCCGAGCAGACCGTGCTCGAGGCTCTCGAGCGCGCGAAGGCCAACGGCATGAGCACCGCTCGTTGGACGATGCCCTCCTCCGGCCACATCCCCGAGCCCGAGGACGTGACGCACTCCGAGGAGGACATCAAGGCGGCGGCCTCCCGTGCCCGTGAGCTGCTGGCCACCGAGGAGAGCCCCCTCAGCGACGACGAGTGAGTTCGCGGGCCAACCCGCGGCAGCCCTGCCGCATCATCCACGCATGGTTGGCCCGCAGCACCACCGAGGCGAGGGTCGCGGCACGTTCCAGACGTGGCGCGACCCTCGCTTGTTGTTCGAAGACGGCCACGGCACCGCCCTCGTGCGGCCGCACCGTCCACCGTGCCCACCCGACGAGGTCGCCGGACAGGCCGACCTGCAGCACGCCCCCTTCGCGATCCTCGACCTCCGGCGCGAGGACGACGTGCAGGGTGAGTGGGATCAGGCTGCGGATCCTCGCCCGGCCGCTCGTGGCGTCGAGCCGCTCCACCGACCGCACCTGGGGCCACCACCGCGGGTAGCCCTCGACGTCGGCGAGCACGCGGATCACCTCCTGCGGTGACTGCGCGAGCATCCAGCGGTGATGGAAGACGAAGACGCGGGGCACTCCCCCATCCAACCCCACACGCCGCTGGTTGAGGCCTCGGCACCACCGCTGGTTGAGGTGTGAGTCCGCTCTGCGGGCGAGCCTCGAAACCACCCGCGACCCACGACGGATACCGTGACACCGTGCGCTACTACTCCCGTGACGGGCTGACCTTCGACGTCGACGACAGCGGACCCCGGGACGGGGAGGTCGTCGTCCTGCTCCACGGCTGGCCCCAGGACCGGACTGCGTGGGACAAGGTGTCCCCGCGGCTCGAGGCCGCCGGGCTGCGCGTGCTCGCCCCGGACCTGCGGGGCTACTCACCCGGCGCCCGCCCGCCGCACCACCTCGACTACGAGATCTCCGAGCTCGTCGGCGACGTCGTCGCCCTGCTCGACGAGGCCGACGCCGCGCAGGCCCACATCGTCGGGCACGACTGGGGCGGCGCCCTCGCCTGGGCCGTGGCCGCCCGCCACCCCGGCCGCGTGCAGACCCTGACCGTCCTGTCGACCCCGAGCCCGTCCGGGATGGCGCACGGCTTCCGTCAGGGCGGCCAGCTCAAGGCCAGCTGGTACATGGCCTTCTTCGCGCTGCCGGTCCTGCCGGTGCTGTTCTTCCGCCTCTTCGCACTGCAGGTCCTGGCGAAGGTCGGGATGCCGACGGAGCGCGCCGCGTACGATGCGAAGCGGCTGAAGGAGAAGAGCTCCGCCCAGGGTTCGCTCAACTGGTACCGCGCGGCACTGTCGCCAACCCTGTTGTGGCGCAAGCGATCCCGCCCGGGACGGCCCCGACGCAGCAAGCACCGGGAGATGCTCCCGACGGCCTTCGTCTGGGGAGCGAAGGACCCGGCCTTCGCGGACGCGTCGACCCGGCACACGGTCAACCGGCTGCGCGAGCGCGCCGGCGAGCAGGTCGACCTCGTCCACACCCTCGAGCTGGACACCGGCCACTGGCTGATGGAGACCCACCCCGAGACGATCGCCGACGTCATCATCGAGCGAGCCGGTCGGGGGGCTCCCGGCGAGCAGCGCGCCGGCTGAGCAGGGCGAAGGGGGTGTCCCCGTCTCCCCTTCGCATCGTCAACTGCCCGCCGCCTCGCGGACAGCCGACCACCCACCGAAGGTGTTGCGCACGGTGTTGGCCGACGGTGCGTCCTCCTGGCCTCGCAGCCACCGGCTGAAGTCCGCGTAGGAGGGCTTCTCTGCCTCCACGAGGTAGCGCCTGACCCAGTCGAGGAGGTCCTGCTCGCTCCACCTGTGGCGATAGGAGGCACGGGAGGGCTTGTTGGACTCGACACCCGCCGCCGCACAGGCTCCACGCCAGGAACCGAGACGTTGGATGATCCGGGCAGACGTCAGCGCGTCGGCGCGTCGGTGCCTGTCGTAGAAGGCCACCGACAGCGGCGACCCTCCGGGCATCGCCGCCACCCGATACATCTCAGCCGCCACCATCGCCTCGTCCACGTCACCCTCCTATCGGCACGTCAGGTAGTGGCCGGAGCCACGGCCGAGCATGCCAGCTTCGATCTCACCCCACCGCAGGGGCGTGGAGAACTGAGCCGGCCTGGCCCACTCCTCCACCGACTGATCTGACTGCATACCTGCCCTTCCCTACGTCGCCCGGCAATGCACCCTCGGTGCTTCACCACTACTCGCCACGAGCACACGTCCAAGGGTTGCGCTGGAAGTTCCGCTGGGCAGTCTCGCTCCACTCATGCCACCAGGCTCACCAGATCGACCCAGTCGTGCAGGGAGACGCCCCGCACCCAATCGATGACGCCGCCCTTTCACTCACCACGCCTACCGACGGTGGAGCGGCACAGTCACGCGTCACTGGTGGGTGGGTGCCAACGCAACGTTGAGACCATGAGGTCGAACAAGGACGTGTACGCCCTACCCCGCTCATCATCGGTCGGAGCCTCGACCGGGCGACCGAACGATGCAGTGAACTGCAGCGCCCGCCGACGTTTCGAACCCGGGATCGGCGTCAGGTAGACGATCGTGGTCTGGGCGATCGTGCCGCCCTCGACCGTGACCTTTTTCTGCTGCTCGAATCGCACGAAACGCGTGTCCCCGAACAATGGCGCCGCGCCGTACTCACGGATCGCGTGCTTGACCAGACCATCAAGGGTCTCCCCGGTCGGTGGACGCCGCAACGACACCACCAACGAACCCGGAACCCACGCCGTGTCCTGCGACTCCCCCGTCGCGGTGTAGAACGCGATCGCCCCCTCACGCCGCATCCCGTCATACGACTCCCGCAACATCTCCCGCACCTGGGCAAACAGGTCCGGACGCTGCATCCTCATGAAGCGCTGCTTCAGCCCCGCCTCGAAGCGCTCACGGTCCGCATCGTCCGGGGACCGCCGCTCCCAGCCAGTCGGCAACTTGATCTCGAAGTCAGGATCCGGAGTCCCACCGAGCTGCTCACGTAACGTCGACCCCTCACCGCTGTGCATGAGCATCCTCCGGCGCAACGTGCAGCTCGCCGAGCGGTCGGTCGGACAACTCTTCCACCGAGCCGCCTTCCAGCAGGCCCCGGTCGGCCAGCACCTGCAACGCTTCACGGCGCACGCCCACCAGCATCGCTCGGTCCTCCTCCGCCAGGAGTGCAACCTTGACCCGGGAACCCACCCTCACCCCTCCGGGGCTCCTGTACTGATACACCAGCGTCGCGACCGACGCGACCAACAGCGCCCACATCGGCGCCACGTACAGCCCGATGCTCCCAGCGAACGACTCAGCATTACCATAGGCCAGTGGCAGGGTCAGCCCCGCGCACACCAGATAGATCCAAGCAAACGTCGTCGCGACCGGATAGCGGACGTGATCCTTGCGCCACACCCAGTAGCAGTACCCGAGCACGACCAAGCCATAGGTGAAGCACAAAGCCGACACCGGATAGGCCCCACTGGCACTGAACTCGCGCTCCATCCCCCGATACGACCCATTGGTGAACCCGACCGGACCGTAGATCGGCGCGATGGCAGCCAACCACAACAGGGGCACCAGAAGCATGAACACCAGCTTGACCAAAGCCCACGGCAGCGGCCCCGCGTTGCGTCTCCAGTTGCTCCGCGTCGCCTCGCTCCACTCGTACCTGTCGTCCGCTGCCGGGGTCAGCAGCTCATCCTCCAGCTCGATCAGACCGTGCGGATCCTCCCGAGAGACCTCCCCCGCCCAACCGAGAACGTCGCCCTTCTCATGCTCCATTAGTCCTCGCAAACCTGTCGTCATCGGACAATGTGTATCCCGAAACCGGCCGCGGGACGAATGGCCGACCGTCCTCCCGGTCCACCTCCACGCTGCATACCACGCTCAACAGCGCCGGCCACACCTGCGCATACAACTCCAGCAGCATGGGTTCGACGGTCAATTGGAGTGTGCGCTCTCCGTCGTCGAAGACGAAATGGACAGTGATCAACGGGTGTCGCGCCTCGTCCCGGGTTTCACCCATCGCGATGCACCGAACCCCGGGGCCGATCTTGGCGCTGTCGAAGGCATCGACCTCGAAGCCGGCGTCGCGCCACGCACTCAGTGGAGTCGACCGGCCCAGGAGCACGCTCATCCGCACCACAAACGGTCGTGGGAAGGGCCAGTACAACAGGTCCAGTACCGCGGCTGGTGCACGCGCCACGGCCGCTGACACCAGTAGCTGACGGACCTCAGCGGCGGACTCATCGTGCCACTGCGAGGCCCACTCCTGACGCAGCCTGCCCATCGCGTCATCAACCCACGCATCAAGGTGTCCGCCAGTCAGTCCAACAGGCACGTCGATCCATCCGGGGTGCCCGGGCATGACCGTCACGCTCCACTCATCGTCCATGAGTGTTCGAGCCTCCCACTACCTGTATTCGTTGACCCAGTCACGTCCGGTGGTGTAACTCTGCCAGACGTCGACGGCGTGCTTCCCCTGGGCGCCGACGATGTCCAGTTGCGAGGCCAGCAAGGCCTTCCCGGGGCTCAACTCATCCAGGTACTTGGCGGCCTGGGTGAAATCGTCGAGTGACTGGCCATGCATGGCCCGCAAGAGGCCATCAGCCACGCTCTTCGGTCTCCCTTCGATGAGCGTCGATCCAGCCTTCGCGGCCGTAGCCCCCCAGTCAACTTTGCCGAACTTCTCCATCCCCTTGTTGACGAACTTTCCGCCATCGTCGAGGAACCCCTTGAAGGCCTTCCCCCCATCGTCGAGGAACCCCTTGAAGGCCTTCCCCCCGTCATCGGCGAAGCCCTTGATGGCCTTCCCGCCATCGTTGATGAACCCCTTGATGGCCTTCCCACTATCGTCGGCGAAGCCCTTGATGGCCTTCCCACTATCGTCGACGAAGCCCTTGATGGCCTTCCCGCCCTTCCCGAGAACGTCATCCATAGCCAAGTACTTGCCGAACTTGCCGAACGGGACGACGCCGAGGGCGGCAAGGCTGACATTGCCGAGGTCGTTCCACCCGAGTTTGCCGTCCTCAAACGTCTGCACCACCGCTACCGCGAGGGCAGCAGCTGCCAAGGCGAGGGCAATTGCAGTGAACGGGCCACCCAGGATCAGCGCCGCAATACCGACGACCAAACCGATCTTACCGAGAATGTCTCCGATGTCGCCTAGCACTTCCCAGAAGCCGTCTTTGATCGAGTCGGACATCTCGTCGCCGATACCATCCGCGGCAGTGGTGAATGCCTCGTCCCACGATTCCCAGTAGTCGTCGAAGTCCTCGGCGCGGGCCTTCCAGTCGTCGTAGGCATCCTTCGCGGCCTTGTTTTCGTCGGCCTCCGCCTGGGCCTCCGGGCTGTCCGCGTCATGACCGCCCCACCCGAGGAAGCCACCGTCTTCGACGGGGATGGTGCTCCCGTCCTTGTCGCCGGGCAGGCTGTCGTAGTGGGACCACAGATCCTCACAATCGTCGACAGCGCTCCTGATCTTCGGCTGAAGATCCTCGAGTGCCTCACCGTAGGTCTTGATGATGGGACCGACCGGCTTGTACAACTCACCCGCCTGCTCGAGCACCCTGTAGGAATCGCCGATGGACTCCCGCAGCACATCGATCGATTTTCCCTGCATGCCATCCATGTCAAACGCCTGCGTCTTGATGCTCTCCAGCACATTGGCACTGTTGAGCATCTGCTCACCGAGGGTCTTGATGCGATCGCCCCGATCGATGATGTCCGACGGCGATCCCTCGACGTACTCGATGACCTGGTTGTTCTTTGGGGACGACTCCATTGCGTTCGTTCCTTACACCCTCGTCGGGCTCGGACCGCTGGACGGCTGAGCCGGGGTCTGCGCCTTTGACGCTTCGATATCGGTTGCGATTTCCGTGTCGAGACTCTTGAAGTTCTCCAGCACGTCGCCGACGTGAGTACGGATCTTGTCGAGTCCCTCCTTGAGCTCGTCGCGCTTGTCGTCCCAGCGCTCCTCGAATTCCTGAGCCTTCTCGCGCAGCCGGCCCCTCCCGAAGGGATCACCGATGTCGGCCTCAAGTGTCTCCGAGTTCGACGTCGCGTTCTCGAACTCAGTGACGATCTCGCCCAACTGGGAATGCACCTTCTCGAGCTCCCCAATGTCGATGTAGACGTCAGGCATGGCTCAGACTCCTGGTTCTCGCGCGGAAGTTGTGTTGGCGGTGTCGCGACGCCACAAGGCGCCTCACGACCTGATGGGGCCGGTCAGAGCCGGCCCCACCATCGAACGTCCTGAATCAGCCGCCTGCGAGCTGGTCGTCCAGGTCGCGGATGGCCTGCGCCATGTCGCGCAGCCCCTGCGCCATCTCCGAGACACCCTCCGCGGCGTCCTTGAGACCCTTGGTCATGTCTTCGTAACCTTCTTGGTACTTGCCCGATGCCTTCTCGGTCTTGAAACCGTCCTGCACCAGGTCGTCGACGTACCCCTGGCACTCCTCCAGGGCGTCCGTGATCGACTCCTTGCCGTCATCCAGCTTGGTCGCGGTGGTTTCCATCTCGTCATAAGTTGCGCCGAAATCGCTCATCGATCCCAACCCTTTCCTGTTCGCTTCTACTTGTCCCTGGAAGTCCAGCAACCAGAAGGTTAGATGAGCAGCCCCTACGCCTCAATGGGGACCACTCCCCATCAGTCCGCCATCGGCATCTGCATGGTCACTGCGCGGCCCGCCTGCACGAAGATCCCCCGGCCCTCGGGGAAGTCTGTGCGCTTGACCCGGCCGAAGGGCACCTTGAAGAGCGTGTCACCATCATGGGCATCGGGCTTGAGCGCTATCCCCTGCCGGCTGGATTTCCACGCGCCCAGTACGCCCGAGCTACTTCCCGCCCGGCTGACATCCGCCTCACCGACCAGCATGTGCTCGCTGTCGGCAATGGCCCCGAGAAGAGCGCGCATCGCGCGGTCTGCCGCACCGTCCGCCAGATGCGGCACGTCCTCGACGACGATCATGAGCCGGTCCGACGTGGATTCCTCGGCCACGATCTCCGCGAGCTCGGCCGCGAGCTCCTTCTCGTCATCAGGACGAGTCGCGCTGCGCACCCAGTCACGGAAGTCGCCGAGCTGGGCCCGCCTGCTGCCGAAGTGGAAGAGCTTGACGTCCGGGTCGTAGCGCTCCACCGCCATGACCAGTGCGCGGAGCGCATTGGTCTTGCCCGACTGCGGCGGCCCGGTGACCACGAACGAACCCGCCGGGTCGAATCCTCGGGGGGCGAGTGTGTCCTCGGCGATGCCGAAGACGGGGAGCCCGCCGACCTGGTCGGGGAGCTCGGCACAGTCGAAGCGCCTGGGCAGGGACCCGACCTCCGGGACCTCGGGCACCCCGCGCTCCAGGAGATCCTTGGTCAGGTCGTCGAGCGCCTTGGACTGGTCGGCAACATTCGCCGTGCCACCCAGCACCGCCACTTGGACCTCGTGCTTGTCCACGACAGCGCGGCCGGGCCCGGACTGATCATCCAGCACGTCCTTGGGAGCGCCGAGCAGGGTGTACTGGTTGACGTCGGCCAAGCGCAGCACGACACGGCGGGAGATGTTTGCCGCTACCGCCGTCGGCACTGCACCGCTGCGATCGGCAGTGATCACTGCGTGCACGCCCAGCGGACGTCCCTCCCCCAGCATGCGCATGAACACCTGGTAGAACGGCGCGCGAGCGGAGCTGATCTCCCACTCCTTCTTGAACTCCGGGTAGTTGTCGATCAGCAGGATGATGCGCGGCATCGTGGCGTCGACCAGCTCCCGGTACTCGGTCAGGTTCGCCGCACTCGCCCCTGCGAATGCCTCGGCCCGCTCGTCCATCTCACGGCCCAGGGTGCGCAACAGGCGTTGCACACGCTCGGCGTCATCGCCATCAATGATCGAACCCACCTGCGGCAGCCGCTCGATCGCGCCGAGCGCGCTCGAGGCGAAGTCGAGGCCGTACACCTGAGTGGTGCCAAGGTCCGGGCGCATCCCGGCCGCGGTCGCCACGGTCTTCAGCAGGGTCGACTTGCCCGAGCCCGACGTGCCGAAGACGAGCAGTGAGCCGTCCCGGTCGGGCACGAAGTACGTCGCGTTCTGCTGCTGGCGTTCCGGGACGTCAGCGAGGCCGAGCAGGATTTGGCCATCGCCTTCCCCCGGGAGGTCCCGCAGGTCCACCACGGTCGAGAGGTCATCGAGCCAAGGCCGCCGGGGCGGTGGCAGTTGGGCGGCGTCGGAGGCTCGAATCAGGGTGGTGACCACGCGCTTCTGGTCGTTCGGCCCCAGATCTCCCTCGTGGGAGTCCGACTCCGGTGGACGCTCCGGCTCCCACTGAACCGTCGAGCCGAAGCGCAACTCGGCGGCCTTCACCTCGGCGGTGACGACCTCGTCGTCGCGGGTCCAGCCACCGGCATAAGCCGACTGGAACGGCGTCAGACGGCCGGGTCCGGTCTTGGCGATCCCTCGCCCGGGGATCGTGGCCGGGAAGGTCGCGGCAACCGGGTCGTCGACGACGTCCTTGGAGTCGGACTCATCAGCCATCCGGAGGGCGACCCGCAGGTTGGTGTTGGCGCGCAGGTTGTCCTTGATGACACCGGCGGGACGTTGGGTGGCCATGATGAGGTGGATGCCCAGGGAACGGCCACGTTGGGCGATGTCCACGACACCGTCGACGAACTCCGGCACCTCACCGGCCAGAGCGGCGAACTCGTCGATCACCAGAACCAGCGCCGGCGGACACTCGGGGTCCTGGCGCTTCTCCAACTCGAGCAGGTCCTTGGCCTTCTTCCGGTTGAACAGGTGCTCGCGGTGGTGCAGCTCAGCGCGGAGGCTGGTGAGCGCACGCCGCACCAGGTGCTGGCTCAGGTCGGTGACCAGCCCGACGCAGTGGGGAAGCTCGACGCAGTCTGCGAAGGCCGACCCACCCTTGTAATCGACGAAGAGGAACGTCACACGATCCGGGCTGTGCGCCGAGGCCATCCCCAGCACCCAGGCCTGGAGGAACTCCGACTTGCCCGCACCCGTCGTCCCGCCCACGAGTGCGTGCGGCCCTTGGGTCCGTAGGTCCAGGGTCATCGCGTCACTGGCGCCCTGGCCGATGATCGCCCGCAGGTTGCCGGCCTTCTTCAGCTGCGGCCGCTCGGCGCTGCTTCGGTCAATGATGGTGTTGTTCTGCCGCCACCGTTCCACCACGCTGTCTGGGTCCTCGGCGACCTCGTTGCCGACCAGGGACAAGAACCCCACGGAGTTCGGGATGTCGGAGGCGTCGTGCACCACGATGCTCGCATCGACCACCGGGGCCATGCGCTTGGCGAAGGTGTGCATGTACGCGTTGGAGACCCCCTCGACCCGGACCTGCTCGTAGAGGTCGCCGTTGCGCACCATGCCCACCGTGGACGCATCCAGGCCGGCGGTGACGTCAACGAAGCTGCGGCACGCCGCGGGAAGCGACTCGACGGTGGGTGACAGGAAGACTGCGTGTACCCCCACGTCTGCGCCTCGTTCGAGCACTTGGGTCAACCGTGCTCGGTCGACCGGCGCATCGTTGCTGATGAGCACGACGACCGAGATCTGCTCGCGCGAGGAGATCTCCGCGCCTGCCTTGTGCACATCGGTGCCGTATCGCATCGGATTCCACGTCTCCGAGAACGGGCCACGGGGCTCTGGAGCCGACCTGGCTCGCAGGACGTACTCCTCCAGAGCGCTCAACAGCGCATTCGCCGCTGGAGCAGAGTCTGCCAAGGGCAGGTCCTTGAAGGGGCTGGTCTCACTCGTGGTGTGCGGGAGCCACTTCATCCACTCCAGCTCACCGGCCCAGTCGTCGTCGGCGAAGGCCACGGTGACCACCTCGTTCGGCGCGTGCAGGCCGAACAGCTGCACCCCCAGGCCCCGCATGGCATCGGACGCCGAGCTCGTGGGGCCGGCGACTCCCACCGAACCGACCGCCCGCAGCGACTCCAGGAGTGGGACGTCGTCGACGTACCGGTAGCGCAGACGAAGGCGGTCCAGCCGCTCGATGTACTCCGGCAGACTGTCCTGGGTGTCCTGCTCCTGGATGGAGTTGCGCGACACCGCCCGGGTAGTACCCAGTCGCAGGGCGAGGTAGTTCCAGTGCTCCGGCCGCCGGGTCCACAGCAGCGGCCCAAGTCGCATGGCGTGCTCGTAGACCTCCGCCACCGGTGGGACCTCGTCGTTGCGTGCCTGCTCCTCCTCCGGTTTGGAGCGGAACAGGGTCTCCTCGAGGTGCTCGAACTGCCGCTCGAAGAGCTCGACCTCGTGGTTCTTCTTGTTCGTGGTCTGGCTGCGCTGGTTGATGAAGTTGCCCATCGCCATCAGCGGCGTCATGAAGATCAGCAGCAGTGCACGCTCACGCCCGGTGATGGCGTAGATGGCGCCCGCCATGATGATGGGGGCCACGAGCATGGTCCACGGGAAGAGCTTGTCGATCATCTCGCTGGGCATGCGGGGCCCCGGATGGGCGATCCCGGGATACCGCACATCAACCCGAGGGCTGCGGTTGAAGTGCAGGCCGCCGCCGCGTTCGAGCACGGGGTCCTCGACACCGTCGAAGTCCCGGGCCAGGTAGAGCACCAGGGTCGTGCCACCGATGACGAAGGGCTTGCCCGGCACGAGGCGGACCCGCTGAACCTGGGCACCGTCGACGGAGACACCGTTGGCGGAGTTGAGGTCCACCAACTCGACGTAGTTGCTGACCTCCAACCGGGCGTGCGTCTTGGAGACCATCGGGTCGTCGAGCACGATGTCGTTGGTGTCGAGGCGTCCGACCGTCGCGTGGCCGGTGGTCAGTGCGAACTCTTGGCCCTGCAAGGGACCTTCGGCGGCCCGCAGCACGCCCACGGTGTCGCCGTGCGCACTGCCCACCGGGGCCGCGTCCCGCCCGGGTGGCCCCAGATTGACCACGGACGCGGCGAAGCCCGATCCGATGGGCGCCTCACCGATGTGGACACCCGGCGCGAGTGGCTCGAGGCGGTCGTCGGTGGGCGGGGCGACGGCCAGGGTCAGCACGTCGTCGGTGTCGGCGATGATCGTGCGCGCCGGATCCGCATCGGCAACGTGCCGAGCGACGTCGGCGGCCGTGGCGGTGGAGTCGGCCGTCACGATCACATCGGCCGGCTCGAAGCCGTCACGGAGCAACGTCAACTTGACCTTCATCGTTCACCTCGTGCGAGAGTCGTCAACTGGATCATGCGGGGACCACTACTGCGCTGCGGTCCCCGAAGCGGATGGTGTCGCCGGGCGCCGCCACGGCTGGTTCGCCGGGGTCCAGCTCTCGTTCGCTACCGCGGTGGACAATCGTGGTGCCGTTCGTCGACCCCTGGTCGGTGACCTCCACGCCGTCCCTGACCGGCCGCAGGGCCGCATGGGTCTTCGACACGGAGAAGGCCTGGTCGGTGATCTGCACGGCGCGTGCTCCCTCGACCGAACCCGGCATCCTGCCGATGACGACGGCGGCGCTGACCTCCACGCGCTCACCGGTGTCCAGCTTCACGATGAACTCCGGGGGCCGCTCAACAGCGTCGCCACCACCGGTCCCGGCGGAGTTGCGTGGGCTCTGTCCGGTCGGCGCGACCTGATCCATGCGCGGCGCTCGTGCCCCACCCGACTCCGGTCGGCCCTCCGCGACGGCTCGCTGCGGCTCGTCACGCGAGGCGAGGTATCCGCCCATCACCGGACGCCCGGGCCCTGCCTCGTCCTCGCCGGCCTCCGGGGTCGCGGACAGCTCGAGACCGCTCAGGCCGATCACGGGACGCGGCCCGGCGCCGTGGGGTCGGGCGACCCCGAGCACGCCGGCACTGGTCCGGGCGGCCGGTCGGTACTCTCCCCGCGGGTCCTCGCCCGGCTTGGTGGCCAGCGACGGCAGCGCCTTCGCCTGGGGTGCCGGGGCGGCGGTCACGGTCTTGCGCGCGATGCGCAGCCGCTTCTTGTCGTAGGGCTGGAGACCGTGGCGGACGTCGATCATCCACGTCCGGGCCATCATGTCGTGCCAGCCCCGGCCGCGCTTCTGCGGATCGAACAGCGGCGAGAGGAAGAACAGGAGCGGACCGATGGCGATCACCGCGGAGCCCCACACCAGCAGCGCCCGTGTCGTGACGCGCCAGAACCCGGGTTTCTCCAGGGTCTTGACGTTCACCGACCGGAGGCCGGTGATGCCCTTGCCCAGCGTGAGCCCGGACCGGCCGTGCATGACCAGCTGGACGATGCAGTACACGAGTGACAGCACGGCGGTGACCGCGACGATCACGATCGCCAGGATGAAGTGGGGGTGGTTGATCAGGCCGTACGAGGTGATGCGTCCTGTCGCGAAGCTGATCAGCAGGGGGAGCGCGAAGATCCAGTAGGGAACCTGCAGCAGGCAGTACACCGCGATGTCGATCACGGCCGCCAAGGCACGGCGACCCAGCGGCGCGGGGACGATGCCGAGTGCCGCTGCGTAGGCCGGGTCGGGTTCGCCGTACTCGTCGAGTCCCTCGATCGGGGCGTCCTCGTCGGGGAGCTCCCAGATCGGTGTGTCCCGTGCGGTCACTCTCCTGCCTCCACGCTCACCAAGCAGGCACCGAGCTCGATGACGTCACCATCGCGCAGCGGGGTGCGTGCGTGTGGTTCGAGCACCAGCTGCGCCTCGCCACGGTGCAACGCGACTCCGTTGGTGGATGCCCAGTCCTCCACCCAGGCCACGCCCTCCTCGATCCCCAGGAGCGCGTGGGTCTTGGACATCGTCAGCTGCGGGTCGTCGATCGACCACACGCGTGCGTCGTGCACCAGCGTCGGATCGGGGTCGCGGCCGAGGAGAACCGGCCCGTCGATCACGTGACGCGCGCCGTCGGGGGCGATGACCGTCCAACCGCGGCCCGCGGACTCGGCCGCGGCGCGCTTCTGCGCCACGGGTCGCATGACGGTCTCCTCGACCGGGCCGGTGTCCGTCTGCGGCTGCGGCGTCGACGACGCCTGCTGCACCGGCGGGGGCGTCACGCCCGGCGGGGGTGCGACCATGCCGGACGGCGGAGGCGCCGTGGTGCCGGAAGTCGTCGCCGCCGACGGCTCGTCGACACTCGGCTCCGGCGCGGGCGGGGCCGAGACGCCGGGCGGCGGCGGGATGGTCGGGGCGTACGGCGTCGATGGGCTCGCCCCGGTGGCTGGCGAAGGGGGTGACGCGGCCTGCCGACCGGACTCACCCCCTTCGCTCCGCTGCTCTCCCGCGCGAACGACCAGTGAGGCGGCTGCCTTGTCGTGCCAGCCCTGCCGGCGTGGGTCCTTGGCCGCCACGACGAGGTTGACGAGCGCGGGGACCAGGCAGATGCCCGCCAACAGCCCGAGGACGAGCTCGCGCGCCAGGGCTCGGCCGATCCCGATGGGCTCCCGGGTCCGCTCGTCCACGACTCGGACCGAGAGCACCATCTTGCCGAGGCTGCCGCCCTGCCTCCCGACCCGGACGACCTGGTTGTACAGGGTGAAGCCGACCGCGAACGCGTAGAGCAGCAGACCGATGGTGGTCCCGACGGCGCCGTCGACGAGGACACTGACCGCCTGCGCGGCCGCGATGATCACCAGCACACAGAGCCAGTCGATGACGCGGGCCACCAACCGCTGGCCCAGGCCAGCCGTCGTCGCCTCGGCGTTCATGGGTGCTCCTTCCATCGGTCTGCGGTGGTCACGTCGAATTGCGTCGGCGGGGTAAGCGGACCTTGCGGACCGTCCCCGCCAGTGCGGAGCCGAGCATACGGGCGCGAGAGCGGATGCGGCGCCCCGTGGCCCGCCACGGCAGCGAGACCGGGGAGAGCGCGGCCCACCAACGCCGCCACCACGGCACCTGCCCACGCATGCGCTTCAGTGCCGAGTCCACGTCCTCCCAGTACGCCGCGACCTCCTCGTCCGTGATGGCCCCCGGCCCGAAGATGTGCCGGTCCGCGGCCACCGCAAGCGCTGTCGGCGCGCTCTCGCCGAAGCGACCGGTCAGCACCGCGCTGTTCTCACTGCGCGTGTGCCCGACCGGAAGCCTCGTGCCGAGGTCACGCGCTCGGTCGGTGACTTCACGCCAACCGCCACTGACCCGGTCCAGCGGATCCGTGGCGCGACGGCGCCGTCGACGGCGGAAGCGCTTGACCAGCAGGATCAGCCACAGCGGCGAGAGCAGCAGCAGGATCTGCACCACGATCCACAGCACGCCAAGGATCATGAAGAACAGGTCCCACGGCCCGTCGGTGAGGTCCTGGCCCGCACCCTCGGGTGGGACGCCCTGGACGTCCTCGGGCTCCTCGGGCAGCACCGGTGGCTGCACCACGTAGGGCTGCGGCACGGGGTTGTTGCTCTCGTCCAGCGGTGGCGGCGTCCGGTCCTCCGGGGGCGTGGGGTCGAACGGCACCCAGCCCCAGTCCTCGAACGGGATCTCGACCCAGGCGGCGATGTCGTCCCCGGTCACCGTGCCGTTGGCGCCGATGTCCTCGAACCCGAGGACGACCCGTGCCGGCATCCCCTGCCGCTGTGCGGCGTAGGCCATGGCTGCTGCGTACTGCTCGTCGTTGCCGACCATCCGCTCGGGTGACTGCACCAGGTCCGCGAGCCGTTTGGTCCCGTGGCCGGACCTGGAGAACCCGAAACGCTTGGGCTCCAGTCCGTCGTTGAAGTAGCCCTTGTCGCGAAAGCCCTTCTCCAGTGCCACGGCCTGCTCGAAGTCAGAGGAAGCCCCGGTCTGGGTGACCCACTTCTGGGCCAGCTGGTCCAGCTGCTCGATCGGCGGTGAGGTCATCTCGGGGGCGGTGACACTGGTGTCGACCTCCCGGGAGAGGAGCGCGTTGGTGCGCTTGGGTCGTGGAGACCAGTCGATGAGGAACTCGTCGCCGGGACGCACCTGGCCGGCGACGGCGAGCCCACCGGTGGCGGTGTTGATCAACAGGTCCCGTGGCTCGTCGGGGGCAGCGTCGTGCTCGAAGGTGGCGGCGGTCGCGGTACCCACCGACGGCAGCCAGGTGCCGGTGTACTTCTCCGACGTCACGCGCAGGGTCCCCCCGCTGTGCGCGTCGGGTGCCGGTCGGTAGGCGCTGCTACCCGAGGACACGTCGGTGGTCGAGACGTTCCAGACCAGTCCGTCGAAGGTGTCCATGGTCGCCAGGCGGACGAGGGGTTGACCGCTCGGCACGTTGTCGAAGGTGAACAGCACATCCGACTCGTGCGCCTTGTAGTAGTACCGGTAGCGCGACAGCGGGCTCTTCAGGTCGAGCTGCGCGAGCGGCGGCTCGACGTGGTCGCGCAGCACCTGACGCTCGGGTCCGGTCGCGGCGGCGGCCAGGCCCCAGCCGGCCAGTCCGGCCACCAGCACGACCGCGGTACCCAGGCCCACTCGTCGCGTCCACGAGGTGCGCAGGTGTCGCAGGGAACGCCACCGGTTCCACAGCACCAGCACCACCACGAGCACCATGCCCCGCACCAGCGGCAACGACGCGTCGTGGGAACCGAAGGCCGCGGCGGCGAGGAAGCACCCGGCGACCGTCACGGGGGCCATCCCGGCGAATCGGGTGCGCCACAGGAAGGTCGTCGCGAGCACACCACCGACGAGCGCGATGACGAACGGCACCACCAGTTCCCCGCGCGTCACGCCCAGGGGGACCGGCAGCGTGATGACCGACCGCCACGACTCGACCAGGCCGACGACGAGCGTGCGTTCGGCATCCAACGTCGGGACGACCCGTGCCAGGGTCTGCGTCGGCGCGGCAGCGGCGGGTCCCACCACGAGGTAGCCGGCTGCGAGCAGCAGGACGCTCAGCAGCGGGCCCAGTCGCAGCCGTTGCGCGAGCAGGGTGACACCGATCGCGAGGGCAAGTCCGAGCGCCACGGTGAGCATCCAGGTGCGATCCACCCAGACGTCGGCGAAGGGGGTGACCGCCACGGCCATGGCGAGTACCAGGCATGCGCTGTCGACGACGCGCAGGCGGAGGCCGGGTTCAGCCATCGGCGAGCCCTCGCATCAGGATCGGCAACTCGTCGAGCGAACCCAGGGTCGCGCTGTCCACGTCGGCCATGCTGCGCAGCTCGATCTCGGCTCCCGGATCGACCCGCACGACGATGGTGCGCACATCCAGTGACAGGTGCCGGCGGGCGCGGCGCAGGTCTGCGTCGGACGCGAGGGAGCCGACCACGATCATGGCGATGCTGGCCCCGGAGATCTCCGACCCGAGGCGGCGCACCGTCTCGGACAGTCGCGGCGCCATCCCCTCGTAGTCGATACCAGCGAGCTGGTCCAGCAGCACCACGGGGTGCTCGGAACGCAGGTGCGTGGTGGAGGTCATCTGCGAGAGCGTGTGGTCGTCCCGCAGCGTCTGCGTACCCAGTGACCCGGCGATGGAGACGGCCAGCTCGAACTCGTCATCGGTGGCGTAGTCGTCCAGGCGTGTGCTCAGGACGAGCATCAGGTGGGCGCGCCGGGTCTCCTCGAACTGGCGCACCATGAGCGTGCCGGTGCGGGCGCTGGTCTTCCAGTGGATGAATCGGCGGTCGTCCCCGGGGACATACTCGCGCAGCGCGTGGAAGGCGACGTCGTGGTCGGAGATCTTGCGGATCGTCTTGCCTTCGAGGTCCCGGATGAACCCCGATGACGAGCTGCCGATCGGGACGGTGCGCGGGTGGACGTGCAGCAGGTCCGCTTCGGTGAGTGTCTGGTCGCGGCGCAACAGCCACAGGGGGTCGGCACGCACTGCCAGTACCGGGCCGAGGTCCAGGACCGCCCGCTTGTTGGTGGGGATCGCGAAGAGCTCCTCGTGGCGTTGCTTGCCGTGCAGGGACGGCAGATCGAAATCGGCCGTCGTGGGACCGACCGGCAGCTGGATCGTCAGCGGGAGGATCCGTTGGCTCGAGGTGTTGGTCACCACCAGGCTGCCGTGGGCCCGTGCTCCCACGACGACGCGGTTGCGGCCCAGGTGGAGCTCGGCTGCGACATGGTGGCCGCCGAGGACGAAGGGAATGGCCAGGAGCAGCACCAGCGCCAGGAAGCCTCCCGCGAACCACACCTCGCCCCACTGCCACAGGACCGCGGCCCACACGCAGAGCACCACGAGACACGCCAGCACCCATGCGGTCGGGGAGATGACCGAGGTGACGGGGCGGACGGCTGCACGCTGCGTCTCGGTGCGTTCCGCCAGCCGGTCCCGGGCCTCGAGGAGCCGTCCCCCCGCGCGCCGTCGAAGACTCGTGGCACGCCGGCGCCACGAGTCCCCGGGCACGCGAAGGGCCAGTTTCATGCCGACACTCGCTCCTGGGGAGCCGCGACGGAGTCGAGGATGCGCCGGATGACCTTCTCGTTGGTCAGTCCCCGGAACTCCTCCTCGGGGTCGAGGACCATGCGGTGGGCGAGTACCGGCTGGGCCAACAGCTTGATGTCATCAGGCAGCACGTAGTTGCGTCCGCACGCGGCCGCCCACACCCTCGCCGCCCGCATCAGTCCCAGCCCCGCGCGGATGCTGCACCCCAGGACCACGTCACCGGCGTCGCGGGTCTCGGCACAGATCGTGGCGACGTACTCCAGCACCGACTCGTCGGCATGCACCTCCTCGGCCAGACCGACCATGCTCACCACGTGCTCGGTGCTGATGATCCCCTCCAGTCCGCGGCCGTGCCGCCCCGCCTTGGGGTTCGACAGGATCGAGACCGAGCTGGCGTGGTCCGGGTACCCGATCGAGGACTTCATCAGGAACCGGTCCAGCTGCGCCTCCGGCAACCGATACGTCCCGGCCTGCTCGATCGGGTTCTGGGTCGCGATCACGATGAAGGGCTGACCCACCTTGTGGGTGACACCGTCGACGGTCACCTGGTGCTCCTCCATCACCTCCAGCAACGCCGACTGCGTCTTGGGCGAGGCGCGGTTGATCTCGTCGGCCAGCACCACGTTCGCGAACACCGGACCGCGACGGAACTCGAAGCGCTGCGAGGCCTGGTCGAAGATGGTCACACCCGTCACGTCGCTGGGCAGCAGGTCCGGTGTGAACTGGATCCGGTGCTGCTCCCCCTGCAGGGTGTCGGCCATCGCGCGCGCCAGGGAGGTCTTTCCCGTGCCCGGGAAGTCCTCCAGCAGCAGGTGCCCCTCGGCGACCAGGCACGTGAAAGCCAACTGCACCACCTCGTGCTTACCCACCACCGCCCGTTCGACGTTCGCCACCAGCTGGGCGAACGTCTGCGAGAACCACTGGGTCTGTTCGGGCGACAAGGTCATGGCCACTCCTCGTGGTCGTCGATGATCATCAGGGAACCTTCACGGAATCGGAGAACGTTCGGGTGCCGCCGCCCCCGGGATAGTTGATGTCGTACTTGACGGTCAGTTTCGTTCCGGAGCAGTACTTGCCGGTGATGACCCACGTCCGCGAGTCGGTCACCCGCCCGTCGGATCCCACTCGCAAGCCCTTGGGCCGGTCGAAGGGACCGGGACAGCCACCTCCCGTGCCGACGCCACTGACGGTGTAGGGGTTGTCCTTGGCCACAAGACCGTCGAGCGAGATCTGGACGCGGTAGCAGGGGTCCTTGCAGTCGCCCGTAGCGCTCCGCTTGTGCACGGAGGCGTTGATCGTCGGGTCGTCGACCCGGACGGAGCCCGAGTCGTGCGATGCCTTGGCGCCCGCAGTGGTGGTGAACGTCGCCTTGGTGCCGATGCGCGAACCGCCCTGGATGGGATCGGGGTTACCCCAGTGCACGACCGCGGACCCGTTGTTGCAGTCCGGCTTCTTCTGTGTGCCGGTGTCGGAGCGGGTGGCCACAAAACTCTTGATGGCTCGGCCGTTGCCTTCGCAGACGTAGGAGAACACCGCATCGCGGTAACCGGCATTCTTGCTGGTGCTCCTGAAGTACGGCTTCGCGTAGGGGTTGAAGGTACCGCCGGCGCTGGAGGCGCCACTGGTGGAACCCTGGCCCTCTGGGTTGGTGACCGGGGTGATCGTCACCGACTGGCCCTGCCCCTTGGAATTGAAGGGAAGGGTGGCGGTGACCCGGACTCCTTCACCGCGATCCAGGCCGGTCCAGGTCCCGGTGGTGCCGTCCGACGTCTTGTAGCGGTATTCGGTCACGGGATAGCCGCCGTTGTCGCTGGGAGTGGTGAACTGCACCTTGCCGCGATAGGAGCTCTTCGACTCCAAGCACTTCACGCAGTCGTCGGCCTTGCTGATGCTGGTCGGTTTCGACGCACGGTCCCACGTCGTCACGGCACCGGACCGGCCCGACCAGCCCGACTTCCCCGCACGGTTGGTGCCGCGTACCACGGCCGTGTAGGAGTGCCCGTTGGGCACGGTGAAACTGGTGCTGTTCCCGGTGACGGGCTTGGCTGCGACCGGCTCCTTGCCTCCACCCCGGTAGACGCGGACCTCGAAGCCCGTGACGTCGTCATGGCCGTCGGCCGGCGACTGTGGCGTGGGCCAGGAGACCTCGAGGTACCCGTCGCCGTCGCCGTCGTCATTGCCGGCCGCACTCAGGCTGGGCGGTGGCATCTGGTTGGGCTTGGTGAACGGTGTCTGCGTATCCGACCACGGCGACCACACACCGGGGCCACGGTCATTGACCGCCCTGACCCGGAATCGGTACGACGTACCGTTGGCCAGACCGTCCCAGACCATCTCCTGTTGCTCCGGCCCCACCGACCTCACGCTGCTGCTCGGGCTCGACTGCAGTTCGTACTTGGTGATGTCCGATCCCTCGTTGGACGCGGTCCCCCAGGACAGCCGCAACTTGCCGTCACGGTTGGTCAGGTCATCACCTTGGACAACCGGCGCGACCATCGTGCCGGGGACCGTGTCGGGCGTGACCGGGGACGAAGGGGGGCTCGGCTCCCCTTCGCCGAGACCGTTGACCGCGGTGACGGTGAACCGGTACTCCTTGCCCGCGTCCAGCCCCTGGATGGTGCACTGCGTCGCCACGCACCGCGTGGAGTCGTCGGAGCCGGCGCGTCGCACGAGGTAGTGCTGGATCGGGCTGCCCTGGTCGTCGGGTGCCCGCCAGGTCAGCTGCACCGAGTCCGGTCCCCCCTCGACCGCCGTCGGAGGCGGAGGTGCCGCGGGCACGTCGGCGACCACGATCACCACCCGACCCTCGGCCTCCCGGGAGGGCTCACCGGAACCGTCATCGAGGCGGTAGGTCACCACGACCTTGCCCGCGCCGGTCGGGGTGACGATGATGTTCGACCCGGATGTGGACGTGTCACCGGCGGGACCCGTGGCCGAGGCGAAGGTCACCTTCTTGCTCTTGCCCGGGAACGGGTCGAACGCGACCGCGTCACTCACGTCCACGGTCACCGGCTCGCCGGCCTCCGCGTCGGCGATCCGCAGTGGAGTCAGTTCCATCGGCGGCGCCACCGTGTCGACCTCGTCCTCGCCCTCGTCGTCCTCGGGAAGTCCGATGACCGTCACCGTCACCTGACCGCTCTGGGGGTCGGCCGATCCGTCCGACGCCGACACCTCCAGGTCGACCTGGCCGCTGGGCGCGCTCTTGTCGGCGGAGACCGCGAGCACGTTGTCCTCGATGTCGACCTCGACGCCGTCGCGAGCACCCTTGACGTCGAAGCTCAACTCGTCCTCGTTGACGTCGGTGGCCAACCGGTCCAGGTCCACGGTCCGCGCCTGGCCACCGGCACGTACGACCACACTGGTCGAACGCACCTGCGGAGGCAGGTTGCCCGAGGGCAGCACCGTGATCGGGATCGTGATCTGCGAGGACAGGCCGGTCGGGTCGTTCAGGTCCTCCCCGTCGATGACATCCAGCGTCACGGAGGCAGGACCGTGGTACGCGGGAGGCGCGCGGAAGGTCAGGTCCTCCAGACCGTCGGACGTGGTGTCACCGTTGCTGGAGGTGATGCGGTCGGTGCGAGCCACCTTCGGCGTACGGCCGTCCCGCACGATCACCACGTCAGCCAACGAGATCGCCGTGTCCTCACCGGCGATGGCCTCGACCGGCACCGCAGCCGTGTTCAGCTGTGGCGGCATCTTCTCCGTACCCGCCACGTAGACGAACCCGAACGAGTACTGATCGGTCTTGTCGGTCACCTTGTACGGGACGGTGCGGCCCTCGGGTCGCAACGTGACCTGCAACTTTCGTCCGTCGACCTGCGCCCCCTTCCCCACCGCCTCCAACTGCAGCTCATCGACCGAACCGTCGAGGTCTCCGTCATTGGCCAACACGTCGACCGTGACGGTGTCCCCGGCCGTCTTGCCGGCCATCTGCTCACTGGTCACCACGTCATCAGACGCCAGCGGCGCGTGATCGGGGGCATCCTCGCGAGCGGTCACCGTGAACAGTGCCGAGGACGAGGTCCCCAAGCCGTCGGTGATCGAGTAGAAGGCTCCCTTGTTCACCTCCGACTGATCTCTCAGCTCCGGAACCTCCATCTCCACGAACTGGTCCACCACGCGTGCCTCGACACCGTCAGGAGCACTGAAGCGGTCCTCCTCGAGGATCAGGGGGTCGCCATCGGGGTCGGAGTCGTTGGCCGTCACCGGGTACTGGACCGTCAGCCCCGGCTTGACGAGCAGGTGGTCGTCCAGCGCCGCCGGCGCCTGGTTGACCGGACTGCGCGGCGCCACCCCGATGCGCACCTCAGCAATCCCCGAGGCCCCGTACGGGTCACTGACCCGGATCTTGAAAGTATCCGTACCGGTGTTCTTCTCCCCCTTGAACGGCTCGTACTCGAACCACCCGGCGCCCGACTTCACGATCCGTCCGAACCGGGGCGGCTCCACCAGGCCCGTGTACACCACCGGATCACCGTCAGGGTCGGCGCCGAAGATGTCCACCGGGACCCGGATCCGCTGACCGGACACGGTCCGGTCCTCGATCGGCCGCGGCTCGGGAGGACGGTTCGTCTCGGGGTCGTCCGGCGTGATGTTGAGCACGAGCCGTGCATCTGCACGCGCCTGCTCCCGGTCACGCACTCCGTACCCGATCTGCATCTGCGTGGTGCCGTCATCAGGCACCATCACCCGGATGCCCTCACCCGTCGCGACGATCGGCACCTCGCCCTCGCCGACCCAGTCGGTGTGCGAGTCGACATCGAACAGATCCTGTTGGTAGACCGAGAGCGAGTCCCCATCCGGGTCCTCGTCGTTGTCCAGCACCGGGATGGTCACCAGGGTCCCGGCCCGCACCGTCACGACATCCTCACGTGCCACCGGTGGACGGTTCTCCAGGGTGTCGGCGAGCACCACCGACACCTCACCCGAGACCTGCTCGCTGCGGCCATCGGAGAGCAGGTATTCGAACGACGGGTTCGTGTCGGCATCCTTCAGATCACCCGACACCTCCACTCGGACGAAGCGCTTGTCGATCAACGACGCCGTCACGGAGTCCTGCCACTTCGGCGGGATCTCGATCCCCTGGACGACCATGACGTCACCATCGGGGTCCACGTCGTTGGCCAACACGTCGACCAGCACGGACCCGTCCGACTGCACCGCCGCCACATCACGGGTCGCGACCGGTGGCCGGTTCTTCGCCGTCCGCGGAACCACGTCGACCCGGATCAGCGCTGTGTCCGAGGCCTGGCCGTTCGCGCTCGCGGCTTCGTACTCGAGGTAGTACGTCCCGTGCCGGTCGGCCTGGAAGGTGACCGTCCCCCGGTCAGGGTCCTCGGACACCTTCGCAGCTCCCCCGGCCACGACCTGCAGCCGCGGCACCGTCATCTGCCCACCCAGCGGGTCGGTGTCGTTGGCCAAGGGCTCCAGCAGGATCGATGAGCCGACCTGCCCTGAGAATCGATCCGCCACCGCCTGCGGTTGTGCCTTCTCCGGATCCACGACCGTGACCGCCACGGTCCCCTTGGCCGTCGCCTCGCCCCCCTGCACCACGAAGTCGATCTTCTTGCGGCCCTCGCTCCCGCCCTTGTCCAGGAAGTCAATCGTCCCGTCGGGGCGGAAGCCGACATCGCCACCGTCGCTGTTGGCATCGACGAGGGCCAACGAGTCGCCCTCCGGGTCGATCCACGCCGGCAGGACGTTCAACGATGCCTCGTGGCCTGCCGCCACCACCAGCTCGTTGTCCTGCCCCTCGATCAGCACCGGCTTCTTGTCGACCTCGTCATCGAAGATCTTCAGCGTCACCGTCGCCTCTGACGGTGGATTCTCCGGCCGACCGTCCGAGATCTCGTACTTGAAGGAGAGGGACCCCTCCACGTCGGGGGCGAGCTGCGCCTGGACCTGTGTGCCGCCACCCGTGACGCTGAAACTGGCCTGCTCGTTCGATGCGGGCGGTTGGGTCAACGTCAGGATGTCCCCGTCGGGGTCGATGTCGTTGAGCGTCACCGGCAACACCACCGTCGTCCCGGGCCTCGCCCCGAACTCGTCATCCACGGCCTGCGGCGGCTTGTTCCGCTTCGTGTCCGCCTTCTCGTCGGAGGCCTCGGCCACCTGCGGGTCCCGAGCATTCGGGTTCACCGACGGCCAGTTGTCGACCTGCGTCAAGCCGTTCTGCTCCACCAGCCATGCACTGCCGGTGGCCACGTCATTGATGACGACCACGTCGCGGTTGGCCCGGAAGACCAGATCGGCAGTCGCGCCCAGCGGCTCGATCTCGGCGACGAAGGGGGCGTCACCGTCCGCGCACGTGCGCTGGTAGTTGTCCTCACCCGGCGCTGCCCAGGCCGCGTGGACGCACTCGGCCACGTTCACCGGTGGCGCAGGCGCGCCGCCGGCCTCGACCACCGACTCCTGGGTCAGGTCGCCGCCGGACAGGTCGGTGCGCCACAGCCCCTCGTCCGAGGCGACCCACACGGTCGGCGACGCAGGGCCCACTGCCTGCAGCACCGGATCCTGACCGCTGACCGCCACCGGATCCGCGCCGGGCCGCAGCAGCTTCCCCTCCTGGAGGGCCACCGGAACGTCCCCGACCGCCGAGAACTCCGCGTCGTCGGTGAACTCCGTCTCGAAGTCGATCGTGTCCTGCTCCACCGGCGTCCCCGAGACGTCCAGTCGGTACTCGGTCACCACACCGGAGCGGCGGTCCGCCACCAAGGCCGTCCCGTCACGGGAGACCACCACGCCACTGCGCGGTGAGATCGTGAAGTCGTGCGGCGAGTCCGTGGTGAACCCCGGCAGCTGGTCGACCCGCCGGATCCACACCCGACCGGACTCGCGGTCGACGAGGCCGACGACACCGCCACCGACCGACACGTCGAACGACCCCGGCACGTCGATGCCCTCGGCGGACCCCGTCACCGGGTCCGCCACCCGCAGCGTCTGCTCCCCGTTGCCGCCCCCGGGGTCGAGGGTCTGAACGCTCGCACCTTGCTGGAAGATCACGTCGCTCGTCGCAGAGGTCAGGATCCCCATCTCGAGTTCCTTGGACTGCGAGTTCAACCGCGCCATCATCTGCAGGTCCTGGTTGGAGACCCACACCCCGCCGGAGTTCAGCTCGACGTCATTGATCGGCGACCCGTCATGGCGGATCGCCAGCACCGCGAGGAGACCGACCACCAGGCTCACGATGACGCCCTGCGCCACCCCTCGTTGCAGCCCTGCGCGCCCCTGGCGACGCGACGACCGCACCGCCGATCGACCCGACCTCACGACGCGCGCTCTCCATCTTCCAGCAGCGGCAGGTGCTCGGGGCGCACGAGGCGCGCCGTGACCGCGTACTCCACCAGTCGTCCCCGACGCTGGGTGGCGTTGTTGCCCCGGCCGCCACGCAGACCCTTCACGCCGGCCCGGTCGAACTTGTCGCAGACGTTGTCCAGCTTGCGGTTGAACTTCGTCAGCGGCCATCCCAGCCGTTCGGCGGCCTGCGCATTCGTGGGTACATCGCTCGGGCCGGTCCCCACCCGACGCAGGACGACCTCCGACAGCGCGAGCACGAGGAGGAACTGGCTCGACGTCAGGGTGACGCCGCCCAGCGTCAGGTCATTCTCGTCCTCTGCTTGTGGTGGCACCACGGCACTGAACTCGGGCGCGTCGCAGCAGACGGTGACCTCGTACGTGGTCTGCCCGGCAGTGAAGAGGAGCGCGATCGAGGGAAGGACGACCGGCACCCGTGCCCCCGGGCCCACCAAAGCGTGCAAGGTGCCGGCATCGCCGCTGACGGTGAGAGAGAGCCGGGAGCCGATGTTGGTCACCCACCAGAGGCCGTCGACGTGGGAGATCTCGACGAGTCGTCGGTGCAGGTAGGCATTGTCGGCATCGACGACAAGGTCCGCTTCGCGTCCGATGGTGAATACGCGGTCCCCCGCCAACGGGTACTCCACCCCGCAGTACTCGACCGTCAGCTCGGCAGCCACCAAGTCCCCTCTCCAAGAAGTGCCTCCGCGGATCATACGCACCTTCAGCGACAAGGGCAGGGCGGGGTGATTCCTCTACGGCCGCAACGCTTCCCCAGGCCCTCACGGCCGGTGGACCCGCCCGGTTCAGGACTGGCTGCCCTTGCCGGACACCACGACGCACTCGGTCAACGGGTCCGACATCGACCCGCTGCGGATGACCGAGATCGCGACGCACTGCTGGCCGCCCGACGGGACAGCCGTCTTCACGCGGCTGCGCTCTCCCCGGTACTCCTCGACCATCTCGCCCAAGGACTGCCCGACCCTGACTCGAAAGGTGTCGCCCGGCTCGGGGTCGGGGTTGCGCCAGGAGAACGTCACGGAGCCCCCCTTCACCCGGTGGTCCAGGTCCACCGGAGTCGAAGGGCCACCCACTGCCACGGCGGGCGAAGGGGGTGGGGTGGACGTCGTCTCGTCCGACGCGGACTCGGAACCGAACACCAAGGCGGCGCCGACGGACACCGCGAGGGCCGTCCCGAGGCCCACTCCCCACAGGGTCCGCGTGCGCGACGGCGTCCGCTGGGTGGCTTCGTCAGGCACGACCCCGGGCCCCACGTCGGGCGCGCCGACGGTCTCGGGCGGACGGCGACGGATCGTGTTCTCGGCCGGCTCGCGGCGACGGGGTGCGCGCGTCCGGTCCTCGACCTGGGACACTTCACGGGGCCGCAGCAACGTGCCCTTCTCGGCGATGTCATCGGGCACGATCACCTGCACGGGCCGCACGAGCGTCCGTTCGTCGGACACCTGCTGCCCGGCGGTCGCCGCCTCGGGTGAGGCATCCATCACCTCCAGCCGCGTGGGCGCGAGCTGCAGCTCGATCTGCACCTCCTGCAGGCCGCGCGCCAGAGCCATCGCCGAGGCCGGACGCTCATCCAGACGTCGGGACAAGGACCGGGCAAGGAGCCCGCCCAGCGAGTCCGGCACGTCGGCCCGCATGATCCGACTCGGGTCCTTGTTCTCGATGCGGTGGATCAACGTCGGAGTGTCGTTGGTGCCACCGGGCACCTCGAAGGGCGATCGTCCTGCCAGCAACGAGTAGATCGTGGCGGCGAGGGCGTACACGTCGCTGCGTGCGTCGAGCGGCGGGTCCTCCCCCAGCACTTCGGGCGGCGACCACGGCACCGACATCCCACCGCTGGCCTGGGTGTCCTCGTTGGCGACGGCCGCGATACCGAAGTCGGTCAGCAGCGGGACACCGAACGGACTGGTGAGGATGTTGTGTGGCTTGATGTCACGGTGCAGGATCCCCACGCGGTGCGCCGTCTCGACGGCGCTGGCGATCCTGACCCCGATGTCGAGGACCTCGGGCAGGGGGACCCGTTCCGTGCGGTACCGCTGCGCGATGTGCGGCGGCGGGCAGTACTCCATCACCAGGAAGGCCCGCCCGTCGACACTGACGTCGGCCTGGTGGATCGAGACGATCGAGGGATGGCTGGAGAGCTGGGCCATCACGTTCGCCTCGGCGTGGAACTGCTCCCGGCCGACCTTGCTGGCCGACTCGCGCAGCACCTTCACCGCCACCTGCCGCGCCGGGAGGCGCTGCCGGTAGAGGAAGACATCGGCGAAGCCGCCGGTGCCGATGGGCTCGACGAAGGTGAAGTCCGGAATCTCCGGGGGTGGAGCAGCGCTCACCCGACCGCCCCGTGCATCATGACCGTGGCGACGACGTCGTCGGACAACCTCAGCACACAGCCGTCGTCGACCACTGTCGGTTCATCCGTCGACAGCCTTTCCGGTTCGCCACCGGGGCGGGTGAGCATCGTGCCGTTCGTGGAGCGGTCGGTGACGACCACGGCGCCGTCCTCGACGGCGACCTCGAGGTGCGTGCCGGACACGTACGGATCATCGACGACCATCATGCGTGGCAGTTGCGCGCCGCTCTTGCGCTCCGCACGCGGCGAGCGCCCGATGATCACCGGCTTGGCCAGGTCGACCGTCTCACCACCCGACACCGCCAGGGTCGCCGTCACCTGCGACGTCGCCGCCGGCGTCTCGGGTTCCTCGCGGGCACGCAGCGCTCGCATCTGCTCCGCGGTGATGGTGCGACCGTCGTGGTCTCCTTCGGCGGGGTCCGGGGCCTGGTCCGGGACCGGGATCTGGGCGGGGTCCGGGACCCGCTGCCCCTGGATGGTGGCACCGACGGTCTCGTCGAACCCGTCATCGACCTCGGCATCGTGATCCGGCACTGCTTCCGGGGCGTCCTCCACCTCGGCCACGGTGATGCCAGGGTCCTGGGTGGCCCGCGGCGGGCACTCGTCCTCCTCCGGCGCCTCCCCCGGGCGCCAGCTGGCCCGGGCCGCCAACACGACTCCCGCGGTCAGCGGCAGCTCCAGGTCGCCCTCTCCCTCATCGTGGTCGATGGACACGTCATCACCTGCCGGCACACGGTGCTCACGCCACGTGGCCACATCGCGGCCCGACCACTGCTGGCCCCCGCAGCGAACCGTGTAGGGGCCACGCACCAGCACGACGAGGTCCGTGCCGTCGAGCACGGCCGCGGCGAAGTCCGGTAGCCGGGCGACATCGCCACCCGACAGGGCTGAGATGACCCCCAGAGGAGTTGGCGCCCCGTCCACCAGCGCGGACACCTCGGCCACTCGATCGGGTGCGGCCATGACCACAGCGCGGCCCGTCAGTGCCACCACACGGTCTCCGGGGACGTACCTGGCGTTCATCGGCTCCTCCGGCCATTGGGAATGGTGTCTTCGGGAATGGTGTCCTCGACAGCTTCCACCTGGGTGGGGGCACCGATGAGATCGGGGTCGAGAGTGTCCTCGACGGCGCGATCACCGACGGACACGACGTCAACGATCACCACGGTGATGTTGTCATGACCGCCGGCCTCCACGGCGCGACGGACCAGCAGGTCCGCCGCTCTGGCAGATCGAACCTCGTCGGCGAGTATCCGGCTGATCGACTTCTCGCTGAGCTCCCCGGTGAGGCCGTCACTGCACAACAGCAGTCGGGCGCCCTCCTCCACCGGCACGAGCGAGAAGTCGGGTCCAGAGCTGGCCGAGCCACCGAGCGCGCGGGTGATGATGTGGCGCTCCGGGTGGGCCTGCGCCTCCTCCTCGGTGATCTGTCCCTCGTCGACGAGCTCCTGCACGATCGAGTGGTCCTTGGTGATCCGCGCCAGGTTCCCGTCGTGCCACTGATAGGCGCGGGAGTCCCCCTCGTGTGCAATCGCCCAGTAGCCACGACCGGATTGCTCGACGTACGCGGCCGCCAGAACCGTTGATCCCGGCGCGGCCTTCTGAGTGGCGAGGTCTTGGATCCGCAACCGCGCGCGCGATATGCAGCTCTCCAGGTCGGAGGGCTCGACAGCGGCGCAGTCCCGGATCGACTCGAACTCCTCGACCACGATGGCCGAGGCGACGTCGCCACGCTCGTAGCCACCCATGCCGTCAGCCACGACGAAGACCGGTGGAGCGGCAAGGAAGGAGTCCTCGTTCACCGACCGCACCTGCCCGACGTCGGTGGCGGCCGAGTACCTCATCTGCGTGAAAGTGCCATCGGCAGAAGGGGACCAGCGCAGATCGGGCATTCGATCGACGGTCACTGTGCAGCGTCCTTCCCGTGCTCCCCCGCCTGTGCGCGCCCCATCGTAGGCGGTCGGTCGGGGCGCAGGGCAGCGCGCACGGACTCGCTCGTGGTACGCACACGGTCCAGCGCCCGGAGCGCGTGGTCGATGTCGGGCAGGTCCGGCGTCGGAGACCACAGCTCGTCCACGTCGTGCACCGGCGGTGCACCGTCGATGATCGGCTCGATGTCGGTCACCAGCGCTCCACGGGAGGGGTCGCCGTCGAGGGCGGCGCGGATTTCCGCGACGTCCAGGCGTGAGTGGGATCCGACGAGGACGGCATTGCCGAAACGCAGCCCCTTCAACGCCGACCCCTGCACAACCATCGCGACGTGGGCGAAGACGGTGCGCAACGTCGCCAGCTCTCGGCGGGTGAAGGTCAGGTCGGGTCCCGCGACGGAGTTCAGCACCAGGATCCCGTCCTCCTGCAACGCTGCACCGGCTCGCTCGAAGCACTCACGTGAGGTGAAGGCGGGCGGGATCCGTCCCCCGGCGAACACGTCGATCACCACGGCGTCCCAGACCGGCCCGGGTCGAGACGCGTCGAGCCAGGCACGCGCGTCACCGACCTCGAGCGTGACTCCGGGCGGTAGCCCGAATCGGGTCCGCGCCACCTCGGCCAGGGCCGGCTCGGACTCCACGACCAGCTGCCGCATGCCGGGCTCGGCTTCGGCGAGTGCTCGGGGGAGTGTGAGCAGACCGCCCCCGAGGTGAGCGCAGGCCCCTCGGTCTCTGCCCACGCAGGCCTGCATCCACCGCACCGTCGCCAGCGCGGGCGGCGCCCCGGACGGGCCGATGTGGGACTGGCGGACGTCGTCGATCTCCAGGAACCATCCGTCGTCTCGTTCGACCAGGTGTGCCGGTGTGCCGTCAGCGAGGGAGATGATGTCGTCACTCATCGGGACTCCAGTCACCGGTTCCGGACAGCAGCGTGGCGGAGGCCCCGGACTCCGGTTGGACGCTTTCGACGGCTCGTGCCGCGACGGTCACGACCGGGTTCACGGCCAGAGGCACGGCGACCGCCTCATCCACGATCTGGGCCTCCAGGGCCACCCGCGACTCGCGCGCGTCGTATTTGTCCGCCGTCCGCGCGTACTTGTCGACGAGCGGGTCGCGCTTCGTGCTCGTGGACCCGCTCAGCAACGGATCTCCCTGGCTCCCCCACTGGGTGGCGAGGTCACGAGCGGTCTCGGGCAGCGGGATCCTGGTCAGGACGGCCTGCCAGCCGGTCCCCTCGCGCACGCTGCGCTGCACGTTGCGGGTGCCGCAGTCACGGACCTGCCACCCGGTCTCGTCCTCGGCCATCGCTGACTGCAACGTGGCGAACGCACCGGCAGCGAACGGCTCGTCGGTGTCGTAGAGGACGCAGATCGGCGTCCCGGTCGGGACCCCTGCCCGCTTGCGTTCGAACGCCGCATCGGCGGCGCCGCCACCGAAGGTCTCGCGCAGGCCGACGTCCTCCACCGCCACGGAATAACCCTCCGCGGTGGGATCGAAGAGCAACGAGTCCGTCGCCTTGAAGGCCTCGCGCCACGGGCCGGACCCGGCCGTGACGAGGTCCGAGCGCGGCACCGCGCGCAGGAAGGCGAGCCGGGCCTCGTGTGCGCTGAACACACCCCGGTCCACTCGCACGACCAGCGCCCACACCGTGCCGTCACCCGAGGTGGAGACCTGGTGGTCCCTGCGCTCGAGGTCTCGCGTCAGCTCACGGTTCTGCGCTGTCGGCAGGAACTGCGCCACCCCGAGGTCATCGCCGATCTCGGCGAGCTGGTCCAGAGGCGTGCCGGTCTCGAGCTCGATGTGCTCGTACGACGGAGGTGGCGTCCCGAGGTACTCGCGGTTCACCACGAGTCGGACCCGATCACCGTCCGAGTCGCCCGGCTCAATGCTCTCCACGCGGTACGGACCGCTGGAGACGAGGAGCTCGTCCGGGATGTCGTCACCATCCGACTCGAGGTCGAAGCCGCCGTTCCACACCTCGGCGATCGCGGCGAGGGCCTCGGGGTCCCCGTCGTCGATGGCGGTGACCACGGCCTGCTTGGCCTCCATCGGGTCCTCGACGCCCAGTGCCAGCATCCCCACCACGTGTGCCGGGACGGCCACATCCAGCGCGGTGTGCCAGTCCCGGACGGGGCGGGTGTACTCGACGTCGATGCGCCGATCGAACTCGTCGAACTCGGGCACCTTCCCGCTGTGCACGAGCGGGCTGGGTACGGAGGCGAACTCACTCCCGGCCACGGCATTCGACCCTGCGGCCCAGGCGAGCAACAGGTCAGCAGCATCGACCGGGATCCCGTCCGACCAACTCGGCTCGGCCAGGTCGTAACGCACAGTGAAGGACGTCGCAGCGGTGTCTGTGATCTCCACCGAGCCGAAACTCTCGTCGACCTCCACGTCACCGCCGGCGACCCGGGCGAACTGCCCACGAGTTGCTGCTGCGATCTCACGGTTGCCCGGCGTGGCTCCGTCAAGGGTGGCTGCGTTGAGGCTGGTGACCGACTTCGACCAGCCGACCGACACGCTCGACCCCTCAACCACCGAGGGAGGCAGGCCGGCTCCACAGCCTGCCACTGTCAGGGCGAGTGCCACGCCGGCCGACACCAACAGGGGGCGCCCGGGCGACGGTCGCGGCACGGTGGACTCCTCGTGTCGTGGCAGTGGAGGCCGTCGACTCAGGCCCACACCTTGATTTCTACCCCTGCCGGGGCGCCGATCATGCTCTCACGCGGAGCCGAGCGCGGCGGTCACCCTCTCGGCCATCCGTGACGACCCTGCGGTGCCGAGGGCCGTTCGAGCCAGAGATGGCATGGCGCAGACGCTAGCACCGTCGGGCCACGCCCGCCGGGCTGCCGCGGTCGGGAGCCACAGGAGGGAAGTTCTCGACAGCCATTGTCCGACAATCAAAATCGCCCCGACCGGAGCCGCTGCCGCCCGTGCCGGAGGTCTCGTCCTGCTGCTCCGCATGCCGCTCGAGCGCACGACCTGATCAGTCGTGGAGCGTGCGTCTCCTACGATCGCGCCATGACTTCGCCCCTCGCCTCCACGACCTACTCGACCGCGCTTGCGCGCAATGAGTTGTACGCCTCTTTCGCCTTGCGGCGCGAAGTGCCCACACTGCTGGATCCGGAGGAGGAAGTGCTGCTGGTCCTTCCCGGGGTCGCCGGGCAGTTCCCCGATGTGTTGATCGTGATCCGACAGCGAGCACTGCTCGCGAAGGTGACCGGCTGGTTCTCCAGGGTGAAGATCAAGCGCGAGGCCCCTCTCGGCCGCATCCGCGGGATCGCCTACAGCGGTTGGCTGTTCGCCCGGGTCAAGCTCGAAGTCGATGGGGGACGCGACCTCACCCTCGTGCCGAATCGGCGCGCCGACGCCTGGCGATTCGTGGAATCCTTCGAGCACCTTCTGCAGACCGGGTGACTGCCGGACTGAGCGGTGCGCGGCATTGAGGGTGATCATGTGGTCGCGGAAGGTGCTGGAGGCCAGGACCGCAGGTCGTGGCCTGCGGGGAGCCAGCCGTGAGCCTTCGTCGCGAACTGATGTACCCAACGTGTGCCCATTCGGGGTCCGGCGACCTGCTCCTCGCAGTATTCGACAGCCCTCTCGCCACGGCTCTTGACTCGGCAGAAGCCGCCCCTGACCAGCAAAAACGCCCCCGACCGTGTCGAGGGCGTTCCGCTGAGCCGCCTATCGGAATCGAACCGATGACCTATTCATTACGAGTGAATCGCTCTAGCCGTCTGAGCTAAGGCGGCGTGCGCCGAGGCGCGGGGCAAGAGTATACGTAAGCGGTGGGGCGGGGTGAAATCGCGGGCGAGCGCGCCAGCCGCGTCGCAACCGGCCGGTGGTCGTGCGACTCAACACAGGCCGTGCCGGTAGGCGAAGGCAGCCGCCTCTGTCCGGGAACCGACGTCGAGCTTGGTGAAGATGTTGGACAGGTGCCGGGCGACGGTCTTGACCGACAGGTGCAGGTCGTGCGCGACCTGGGCGTTGCTGCGGCCTGCCGCCACGAGACACAGCACCTCGACCTCCCGCGCCGTGAGCCCACCGGGGCCGTCGGCATGCCCCAGCTGCGCGGCTGCATCGCGAGCATCCGGAGCCGCACCCTGCGCCACGAAGGCCTCTCGAGCGGCCACCAGCTCGAGTACGGCACCGTCCTGGTCACCCAGCAGCCGCAGCGCCCGCCCGACGAGCACCCGAGCGCGCGCCACCTCGTGCCCGGCGTCCAGTGAGGACCAACGACCCAGTGCCGACCTCGCCGCCGGCAGCGCGGACTCGGGGTCCTCGTGGGCCAGAGCCACCCGCGCGGCGACCGCCTCCGAGCCGGCGTGCACGGCCGTGCAGCCGAAGTCCTCGGCGATCCCGGCGAGCTCGTCGGCGAGGACGGCGGACTCCTCGACGAGTCCCCCGGCAAGGAGAACCTCGACGCAGCCCGGGATGACCCGGTGGCGGAAGATCGCACCGTAGGTCCCGGCCAGGGTCCGTCGGACGGCAGCAACGGCCTGGTCGAGGTCCCCCTTCGCCGCAGCCAGCAGGGCCCGACCGGGCTGCGCGTCACCGCCGTGCTGCAGGGCCATCCCATACGCTCGCTCCGCCCCGTCGAGATCGCCGAGCAGACGCAGGACGTCGCCGCGCTCGTGGTGGGCGAGTGCGACCGCCGGGTGCCCGCCGGCCAGCTCGTACCTCGCCGCGGACCGCTCCAGCTCGGTCACCGCGTCCCGGAGAGCGCCGTGGAGGCGCATCAGCTGCGCCCGGTGCACCGCGCACTGGCCGGTGAAGGCCACGAGCGCGGGCTGGGCATCGCACCACTGGGAGAGCGCGCGCGTCCACTGCGCCGCCCGGCCCAGGTCGCCGACCCACTGGCAGGCCTCGATCATCGAGCAGTAGACCTCGCCCGCGACCAGCGGGTCGACCTCGCCGGCGACGACACCGACCATCGCCTCGTCCAGCAGCCGCAGACCCTCCGACACCTGCCCGAACACGGTCAGCACGCGCCCTTCCTGGTTGAGCCCGAGGGCCACCAGGTTGGGATCCGCGTGTCGACGGCCGCACGCCGTGATCTGCTCCGGCAGTGGGCGCGCGCCCTCCAGGTCGCCGACGCCGACCTTCTCCAACATGCGCCCGACGAGTAGGTACCCCCGCTCCACGACGTCGTCCTCGACGTCCTCGAGCACCCGCTCGCCGCGGGCGAGCCAGCCTCCCGCGACCGCGCTCTCCCCTCTCAGGGCCAACATCGCCCCGAGGCGCGCCGCCGCGCGGGCGGCGAGCAGGGGGTCCGCGGCACCGAGCGCGGCGTGGTGCGCCCTTTGCAGGGCCTGAACCGCGTCGTCCGGACGGCCGAGGAGCTCCGCCGCGTCGGCCAGGGACAGGAAGTCCGAGGCTGCGAGCACCGCGTCGTCGAGCTCCGACAGCGTGCGGTAGGCCGCGAGCCACTCCCGGCGCTCGTACGCGTCACGTGCTCGGTGCAGATCCTCAATCACGCCCATGGTGACTCCCTCACCACTGATGCTATCGGGACGGGCGGCAGCCCGGGATGTCGTCACGGCCCGGGCTGCTTGTCGCGCCGTCAGGCAGCCCGCATGCGGCTCACCTGCCGACGCGCGATGCGATCAGCGACGTAGGCGGCGTCGCGACCGACGCCGATCATCTCCCCGGAGCTGAACGCGTACTGGAAGGCCAGCCCGCAGAAGTACAGACCCGCAACGTCCTCGACGACACCTCGGTACTCGACCGGCCAGCCGTCCTCGGTGGTCACCGGGAGGTCGATCCACGAGTGGTCGTGGTGCCAGCCGGTGGCCCAGACGACACCGGCGACGTCGAAGGTTCGCCCGTCCGCCAGCTGCGGTAGGCCGCCCGCCGAGGCCCCGACGACGTGGTCGTCGACCCACTCGACCCCGGCCTCGGCCAGGTGGTGCGCCTTGATCCGCAACTGCGGTGCACCGTGGTGGCGCATGACACCGAGCATCTTGCGTCCCATCGGCGTCCGTCTGGTCAGCACGTGCTGGAAGGCGAACTCGAGGACGGGGAAGGCTCGCCGCATCCGCCACGTCCCCCACTCGAGCGGGACGTTTCCGTGGACCGGGCCGACCAGCGTCGTGTCACGTCCTGCCCCCAGCTCGAGGGCGATGTCCAGCCCGCTGTGGGAGGCGCCGACAACGAGGACCGGCCCCTCCGGCAGGTGACCGGGACCGTGGTACGCGCTCGAGTGCACCTGGTGGATGGACCGGGCGAGCTCGGTGGCGAAGGGAGGCAGGTTGGGTCGCTCGCCGAAGGTCCCCGTGGCGACGACGACGGCGTCACAGGTGATCGAGCGTTCGGCAGTCTCGTCCAGATCGACGCGGAACCCATCGCCCTCCGCCGCCAGCCGGCGTACCCGGCTGAGCAGGCGCACCGGCAGCTGGTGGGTGAGCGCATACAGCTCGAGGTAGTCGGCCATCTCGTCCTTGGTCGGGAAGGCCCATGGGTCTCCGGGGAAGGGCAGTCCGTCCAGGCCGCTCCTCCCGGCGGGGGTGAACAGGCGGAGGCTGTCGTAGCGTCGTCGCCACTCGTCACCGATCCGGGCGTTCCCGTCCAGGACCAGGCACTCCACCCCCTTGCGCCCCAAGTGGTAGGCGGCCGACAAACCTGCTTGGCCTGCGCCGATGATCACTGTCTCCACGTGTTGTGTCTGCATGATGTCCTCCTGGGTCTCGGTCCGTACCCATCACGCTATGGACGTCGGGACACCGCGGCATCGGCCGCAGTGCCCATTCGCCGGCGGCGGCCTGTGGGTGGTTGTACCCACGGGCTGCGCTCTACTCCTCGCAGGTGAGCTCCCCACCCTCGGGCAGGCTGCCGTGAGCCGGTACCTCTCCACGTCGGAGTCCACGCAGACGAGTCTCGTGGGACCGGCATGACGTGCACGGGGCTGATGGATCCGCTGGCACAGACATCACGCATCGCTGCGCCGGATGTGACCGCGCCGGGTGGGCAGCTCCGGTGCCCATCCCAGTTCGGGTTGGGCCTCGTGGGCGGAGTCCAGCCGTGATGCCAGCCGACCCGCCCACGTCGACGCCGTCAGACCGTGCGCGAAGACGCTGAGGAGCACGGTTGATGTCGCCACCGCGAAGATCGTCTCTCCTGCCTCTCCCCCGACCTCCTCCAGGACGAGGAGTGCGAAGAGGATCGACGCCAGCCCCCGGGGGCCGAACCAGCCGAAGAACATCTGGGTCTCAAGAAGTGTCCTCGACCCGAGCATCGCCGCGAGAACCGGCAGCATCCGCACGACGGTCAGCGAGAGGATCGCGTACAGGGCGATCTGCCAATCCAGATTCCCGAGCAGCGGGCCGACCAGCACGGCCCCGAACACGACGAAAGTCACCGCTGCGAGGAGCTCACCCTCCTCCTCGGCGAACTCCTGGACCCCCGCACAGTGGTCCCGAGCCACGTGCCCGAAGGCGATACCGGCGATGAACGCGGCGATGAAACCGTTGCCGCCGATGAGGGAGGCGGCGCTGTAGGCGAGCACCGCCACCGACAGGGTGGCGAGCTGACGGTAGGTCCCCTGGATCCGTCCGGTCACGACCGCCGAGTCGAGCAATCTGCCGCCCACGATCCCGGCGATCAAGCCCGCCGCAAGGCCGAACCCGACCTCCCGGGCGGCCAAGGACACCCAGTCCCCGGGACTACCGGCCTCCTCGGCGACCACGACGGCGATGAGCACCGTGACCGCAGGCACGGCAATGCCATCATTGAGGCCGCTCTCGACGTTGAGCGTCTGCCGCACCCTGGGCGGCAGACGTGGGTCTCCGACGACGGCCTGGCCGAGCGCCGCGTCGGTAGGAGCCAGCACGGCGGCCAGCAGCGCTGCGCCGGCCCAGCCGAGGTCCGGGAAGGTCCACGCGCCGACCAGAGTCCCGGCGATGACGGTCAGGGGAAGGCCGATGCCCAGCAGCCGCACCGGCAGTGTCAGCTCACGCCGCAACTCCCGCAGGTCGATGCGGACGGCGTCGCTGAACAGCACCAGCACCAGCGTCGCCTCGACGAGGACTGTCACGGCCTCGCCCTCGATGGCCAGATCAAACCACCCCACGCCACCCGTGCCGACGAGCAGACCCACGCTGGTGAAGAACATCGCGGAGGTGAACGCCGACATGGCCAATCGCCTGGAGACCAACGCGTAACCCAGCACCGCAACCGCGACGAGAAGCAACTCCAGCATCGCCTCACCCCGTCACCGTCTCGTGGAGAACCGTCGCACCCGTCGACCGTCGCCATTGTTTCACCATCGCCGCCGACTCCAACGGCCCACGAAGACCTACGTCACGGGCTCGATGTCACCCGGCTTCCACTCTCCGTCGAACCAGGACTCGAGCGGGCCGTAGAGCCTCAAGAGGACCCACCACGACTTGCCGGTCAGGGTCTGGATCCAGTTCTCCGGATGGGACCCGGGTGCCTCGGGGCCGAAGAACAGGTCGACGGAGCCATCCTCGTTGTAGGTCAGGTCGTCGCGCTTGTTGTTGCGGCTCGGGAACGCCTGATCTGTTTGCAGCTCCGAACGACTCTGGGTGTCGTAGACCACCACGGACCAGAAGTCCGCCGCCGGGACATCGGCCGGCACGTTCAGACGGTAGGCGCGTCCGCCGTCCAGCACATCGCCGCGAGCGTCCAGGGCCGCGTACGCGTACTGGGACCCACGCCCCACGAGCTTCATCGCCATCGCGGGAGTGTTGACGGTGGCGACATAGAAGAAGGTGGTGCGGGCGTCACGGTCTCGCCCACCTCGACCGTCTTCATTCAGCCAGCGATGGTCGCCACCGGGAAAGGTATTCATCCACTGCCGGTCCGCGAAGTAGGGAGCACGCGGATCACGATTGCGATAGATGAGGGTGCGGGCCGTGGCGTTTCCGACCGCGGCGGCCTCGGTGAGGATTCTCGTCATGCGCGCATCGGGGGCGAAGGGCTTGTCCTTGTGGATCCCGATGGCGGCGAGCGCGCCACGGGTCTCGAGGTCGATCACGTCCACCGGCTCGCGGGCAATGACTCGAGCGACCTCGTCGTAGAACTCGGCGTCGCTGGCGTGGATGGTGTTCATCACCGCCTCGGAGAAGGAGAGGAACTCCATCTCGGGCGGGCGATCAGCAGCCTGGAGGGGGTACACACGCAGACCGGAGCGAAAGTTCTCCACCGCCGCGTCCGGCTTGCCTTCGACGAGAAAGCCCCGGAGGATGAGCCAGTTGACCAGACTGGGCGACCTCGCCACGTGGTAACCGTCCGGGACGGGTCCGTCGTGGTCCGGGGGCAGGATCAGGTATGAGCCGCCCGCCCCACGGTCCGGGCCCGGGGCACCCATGTCGACCACGAAGCGGAACCACGCATCGTTCACGGTCCCGGGACCGCAGCCGGGCGGGATCTCGACGACGGTCGGCCCGTCCCGACCGAGGTCCAGCACGACCGAGGCGTACACGGTGTCGGTGTTGCCGGTGAGGAAGAGCGGGTTGGCGTCCAGCAGTCGCTCGGTGATCGCGACCTTGTGGCAGGAATCCAGTCCCACGGAGACCATGCCGCTGGTCAGCGCCTCGAGGGAGGCCGCCGGGATGCAGTTGAGGTAGACGTCAACGCCGCGGAGGAAATCGAGGTGGTCGTACACCGTGGCGGCCGTCTCCTCGGTGGGCACGCCATCGAAGAAGTCGAAGGTTCCGACCCGGGTCTCGACGTGGTCCGGCGTGGTGATGTTGGCCGGCACCGCGGTGCGGCCCGTCGGCAGTGCTGTGCTTTCGCGGCTCATCTGGATGCTCCTCGCGGCAGAATCGGGGTCTCGCCAAGGATGTCCCGGCCGCAACGATCAACACATCACTCTCTTCGAACGAGCTTCACCTGCGCCGCGCAGCACCACCGACCGTCCTCGTCTTCTCCCGGCCCGGCGTCCCGTCGTCGACGGCGCCGACCGTTCAGTCGCAGGTCAGCTCCCCGTCTTCGGGCAGCTCACCCGTGAGCCAGTACTCCTCCACGGCGGAGTCCACGCAGTCGTTGCTGCGCATGTACGCCGTGTGCCCGTCGCCCTCGTGGGTGATCATCGCCGAGTTGTCCATCTGCTCGTGCAGCCGCACGGCCCACTCGTAGGGCGTGGCCGGGTCGCGTGTGGTGCCGACGATGAGGACCGGATCGGCTCCCTTCGCCTCGATGCGGCCGAGACCGTCGACCGGTGGGACGGGCCAGGTGGCGCAGACAAGGCCCTCCCAGGCGAGGAAGGTGCCCCAGATGGGCGCCTTCGCCTCGACCTCATCGGCGACCTGCTGCCACTGCTGCGGGTCGGTGTCGACACCGTCGTCGAGGCAACTGACCGCGGGCAGCGCCTCCATGATGTTCGAGGTGTAGGTCCCTGATGGGTCACGTCCGGCGTACGTCATCCCCAGTTGCATCAGCGCACTGCCGTCTCCCTGCTCGACTGCGACGAGTGCGTCGGTGAGCATCGACCACATGCCCTGGTCGTACATCGCCTGGGCGATGCCGACGGACGCCCACCCCTCGGTCAGCTCGGGGCCACTGCTGGTGGGCACCGGGTCCTGGTCCAGGTCCTTCAGCAGTCCCTCGACCGAGGCGAGGACCTGCTCCTGCGTCGTCCCGAGGGGGCAGTCGTTCGCGACGCAGTCTTGCGCCCACCCACGGGTGGCGGTGTCGAAGCCCCTCGCCTGCCCGATCGCGGCCTCCATGCCGGTCAGGTCGGTCGGGAAGACCCCGTCGAGGACCATCCGGCCGACTCGCTCGGGGAAGAGCTGCGCGTAGGTCGCCCCGATGGTGGTCCCGTAGGACTTGCCGAGGTAGGTCAGCTTCCCGTCGTCGAGGGTGGAGCGCAGCACGTCGAGGTCCTTGGCGACGTCCTGGGTGGACACGTGCTCGATGAGCTCACCCGTTCCCTCCTTGCACGCCCGGCCGAAGTCGATCGACCGCTCGACGGCAGCCGCCCGCTCCGCCGCGTCGTCCGGCGACGGATCGCTGCCCATCCACTCGTCGAGCCCGGCGTCGCTGACGCAGTCAACCGGCTCCGAGCGCTGCACACCCCGGGGGTCGAAGCCCACGACGTCGAAGTGCTCCCGGATCGACGATCCGACGATCTGGTCCGCCGCGGCCGCGTAGTCCACCCCCGAGCCACCCGGACCGCCCGGGTTGACCACGAGCGACCCCGAGGCCACCCCCTTCGCCGGGACGCGGTTGACCGCGATCTCGATGGTCCTGTCCTCAGGCGCGGACCAGTCGAGGGGCACCTCGAGGCCGGCGCACTCCCCTGCCGCGCAGTCGCTCCAGGCCAGCTCCTGCTCGTAGAAGCGCTCCAGCCCGTCGGTACCGGGCGGGGGTGACTGGTCCCCACCCGCCAGGCCGGTCGGCTCCGGGCCCGGCGTCAGGAGCGAGCATCCGGTGACCGGCAGCACGAGGGCGGCGAGCGCCGCGGCGAGGCGAAGGCGGTGTCTTGAGGTGCGACGGAGTGGGTCCCACGCACCGCGTGGGCGCCTCGAAAGGGGGGCGCGGCCGGGCGAGAGCATGTCGCCGACGCTATCGCGGTAGTTGCAGCCCGACGGCCATGGCCTCCAGGGCGAGCAGCGGCGCGCCGTTGGCGCCGATGCGCTCTCGTGCAGTGGCGATCTCCTCGATCGCCAGGAGCAGGCCCTCGGCACTGAAGGCACGGGCGACCTCCTCGATGATCGGGCGGGCATCCTCGTTGACCAACGCCACCGGTGTGCCGGCATGCAGGACGAGCGCGTCGCGGTAGACCGACATCAGGTCGACGAGGGCGCGGTCGATCATGTCGCGGGTGAAGCGGGTGGCGCGGGTCTTCTGCTCCTTCTCCAAGGAGTTGATCTGCGCCCGGATGTGCGGCGGTTGGGTGCGTGCGCTCGGGTCGGCGCCGAGCGTCTCCAGCAGGCGCGCCTTCTCTTTCGTTGCCCGGGACTCCAGCGTGCGGTCGCGCTCCTGCTCGGCGATCTGCAGCAGGTCGGCCGCAGCACCCACGGCATCGGAGACGCCACGGATGCGCGAGGCCATCGTGATGGTGTCGCGGCGGCGGATGCGGGCGCCCTCGTCCGTGGCCAGACGCTTGGCCAGGCCGATGTGGCTCTGCGCAGCCCGGGCCGCGTAGGTCGCCATCCCCGGGTCGATGCCGTCCCTGCGCTGCAGCAGCGCGGCGACCTCTGCCACGGGTGGAGTGCGCAGACGCACGTGCCGCGAGCGCGAGCGGACGGTGATCAGCACGTCCTCCAGACTCGGAGCGCACAACAGCCACACTGTGCGCGGGGTGGGCTCCTCGAGGGCCTTGAGCAGGGCGTTGCCGGACTGCTCGGTCAGTCGGTCGGCGTCCTCGACGAGGATCACCCGGTAGCGGCCCACGCTCGGCGCGCGTCCGGCGAGCTGGACGAGCGCCCGGGTCTCGGCGACACCGATGGACAGCGCCTCGGTCGCGAGCACGTCGACGTCGGTGTGCGTGCCGTCCAGGGCGGTGCGGCACTCGCGGCACTGACCGCACCCACCTCTCGGGCACAGCAGCGCGCCGGCGAAGGCCCGTGCCGCAACCGAACGGCCCGACCCGGGCGGCCCGGTGAAGAGCCACGCGTGCGTCATCGACGCGGGCTCGCTCACGGCCCGCTGGAGGGCGGCAACCGTCTGCGGCTGGCCGATGACGTCCCGCCAGATACCGGGGGTGGTGGCGGTGGCCGTCACGCCAGACCCTCCTGTGTCACGCGCTCCCACACCAGCCGGGCGACCTCGTCCGGGGTGGCGGTGCCGTCGACGACGAGGTAGCGGTCGGGCGCCGACTCAGCCAGGGCGAGGAAGTGCCCCCGCACCGCAGCGTGGAAACCGTCTGCCTCCGACTCCATCCGGTCGTGGACAACGCCGCGGCGGCGCCTCCCTTCGCCCGGGTCGATGTCGACCAGCACGGTCAGGTGCGGGACGAGCCCGTCCACCGCCCAGTCCTGCAGCTGCGTGACCTCGGTCGCGCCGAGGTCACGGCCGGCGCCCTGGTAGGCGATGGCGGAGTCGGTGTAGCGATCGGTGATGACCACCGCGCCGTCCTCGAGCGAAGGGAGGATGACCTCCTCGACGTGCTGGGCCTTGTCGGCTGCGAAGATCAGCGCCTCGGCCCGCGGGGTGACCGCCTCGCCGTGCAGGACGAGGTCGCGCAGCGAACCTCCGAGAGCGGTGCCGCCCGGCTGGCGGGTGACCACGACCTCGCGACCGACCCCCTGGAAGGCCTGCGCCAGTCGCCTGGCCTGCGTGGACTTGCCGGCTCCGTCGCCCCCTTCGAAGGCGATGAAGGTCCCCTCCCGTGCAGCCACCCTGCGAGCCTATGACACGGCGAGGACAGCGCACATCGAACCTCCGGGCAGCCACCCGACCAAGATCACGATCGGATCTCGATCCGCGAGTGTGCTTGGACGGGCAGCGTGGATGCGCATATGTGTGGGGCGACCCGGAACGCCCCGGGATGAAAGGACCGCATGGGAGACTTCGTCGCCGATCGTTGGCAGGACATCCTCTACCGAGCTTTCCAACACCTCTCCCTCGTCGTCCAGTCGGTTGCCCTGGCAGCGATCATCGCGATCCTGCTGGCGGTGCTGGTCACGCGCGTGCCGGCCCTGAAGCCGCTCGCGAACTCGATCAGTGCGATCGGGTTGACCATCCCGTCCTTCGCCCTCCTCGGCCTGCTGCTGCCGCTGGTCGGTATCGGCGCGCTCCCCTCGATCATCGCGGTCGCCTTCTACGCGACCCTGCCGATCCTGCGCAATGCGGTCGTCGGTCTCTCCGAGGTCAGCCCCACCCTGCTGGAATCGGCCCGGGGCATGGGAATGAGCTCGATGACGCGCTTCGCCCGGGTCCAGCTGCCCCTGGCGTGGCCGGTGATCATGACCGGCCTGCGAGTCTCTGCGCAGATGTCGATGGGCGTAGCCGCCATCGCCGCCTACGCCCTCGGCCCCGGCCTGGGCGGATACATCTTCACCGGCCTGGCGCAGATCGGGGGCGCCAACGCCCTCAACTACGCGCTCGTCGGGACGCTCGGGGTCGTCGTCCTGGCGCTGGTTCTCGACGCAGCGTTGCTCGTCGTCAGCAAGCTCACCACCTCGAAGGGGATCCGCGCCTGATGTCCACCACCACCAGCGACCACGCCGCACCCCGCGACGACGAGTCCTCGTCCACCGTCAGCGGGGCCGAGATCGTCTTCACCGACGTCGTCAAGACCTACCCCGGAGGCGACGCTCCCGCCGTCGACCACCTCAGCCTGACCGTGCCGGCCGGCGAGATCGCCATGTTCGTCGGCCCCTCCGGGTGTGGCAAGACGACGACCCTGAAGATGATCAACAGGCTCTACGAGCCGACTTCGGGCACGATCACCATCGGCGGCGAGGACATCCGCTCGAAGAACGCCACCGAACTGCGCCGCACCATCGGTTACGTCATCCAGGGTGGGTCCCTCTTCCCGCACATGACCGTTCAGCAGAACATTGCGCTCGTGCCGGGTCTGCTGAAGTGGGACAAGCAGCGCATCGCTCGGCGCGTCGATGACCTGCTCGAGCTGGTCGGACTCGATCCCGATCGCTACCGGGACCGCTTCCCCCGCGAGCTGTCGGGGGGACAGCAACAGCGTGTGGGTGTCGCACGGGGGCTCGCCGCGGACCCGCCGGTGCTGCTCATGGACGAACCCTTCGGGGCGGTCGACCCGATCACCCGTCAGCGTCTTCAGGACGAGCTGATGAGCATCCAGGAGGAGGTGCAGAAGACGATCGTCTTCGTCACCCACGACATCGACGAGGCGATCAAGCTCGGCGACCGGGTCCTCGTGCTGCAGGAGGGGGCGCAGATCGCCCAGTACGACACCCCGACGAACATCCTCTCCGCGCCGGCGAACGAGTTCGTCGAGGACTTCGTCGGCTCGGGCTCCTCGCTCAAACAGCTCAGCCTCGCCCGGGTCGATGAGCTCGAGCTGCTCCACCCGGTGACCGCCTCCGTCGGCGACGACGGAGGCACCGCCGCCGAGGCGGCCCGAGCCGCCGGCCAGAGGGACGTCATCGTGCTCGACTCCCGGCGCCGTCCTGCCGGCTGGTACACCCTCGGTGAGGCCACGCGCCTGGGTCGCCTACCCGCACAGTCCCCACGCGAGGAGCCCACACCCGTCGACCGCCGAGCGACGATCAACGACGCTCTCGACACCATGCTCGCGAGCACCCACGGCGGCGTGCTCGTCACCGGACGCCGTGATGAGTTCGTCGGCGTCCTGACCTTCGGGGCGGTCACCGAGTACATCCAGGCGACCGCGCAGGACGCATCCTCATGAGCCAGGCAGCGGAGGAGACCACGGGTGGGGCACCTGCCCCGGACACTGGTGTCGAGGACCGACGGACGACCATCGGGCTGATCATCGGACTGCCACTCCTGTGCGCCGTCGTCCTGGGCGGCTGGGCGATCTGGCGCTCGACTGCCGACCTGGACGACATCGAGGCACGCCAGCTCGCGTGGGGCACGATCCTCGACCTGACCCGTGAGCACATCGTCCTGACCCTCATCTCCACGGTCGTCGTCCTCGTCACCGCGATCCCGACGGGCATCCTGCTCACCCGCCCCCGACTGCGCCGCTTCGCCAGCCCGATCACCGCCTTCGCCAATGCCGGTCAGGCAGCCCCGGTCATCGGAGTCATCGTCCTCCTGGCGATCTGGCTGGGGTTCGGCACGAGCACCGCAGTACTCGCCCTGGCCATCTACGCCTTCCTCCCGGTACTGCGCAACACCATCGTCGGCCTGGAGCAGGTGGACCAGACCCTCGTCGAGGCTGCTCGAGGGATGGGCATGTCGGGGTTCGACGTGCTGCGCCGGGTCGAGCTGCCTCTGGCGCTGCCGGTGATCATGGTCGGGGCGCGCACCGCTCTGGTGCTCCTCGTCGGGGCCGCGAGCTTCGCCACCTTCATCAACGCCGGTGGGCTCGGCGCCCTCATCGTCACCGGCATCTCACTCTTTCGCTACCCCGTGCTCGTCAGCGGCGCGCTGATCATCGCCGTGCTCGCCCTCCTCATTGACTGGGCCGGCCGCGTGCTCGAGCTCCTGCTCACCCCGAAGGGCACCTCATGACTCCCCGCCCTCCGCGGACACCCGAGCCGAGCCGACCGACACGGCGCGCCCTGCTCCTGACCGGCGCCGGCATCCTCGGCCTCGGTCTGACCGGTTGCGGGCTCGGCACGAGCGGTGGCTTCGTCCCCTCCGGGCAGGCCGCCGGACCCATCGCGGACGTCGACCTGTCCGGAGCGAAGATCGCCGTGGGGTCGAAGGAGTACACGGAGCAGCTCATCCTCGGCAAGCTCGCCGTCATCCTGCTCAGTGCCGCAGGTGCCGACGTCACCGACCTGACGAACATCCCCGGCTCCTCCAGCGCGCGCCAGGCAATGCTCGAGGGGCAGGTGCAGATGCAGTGGGAGTACACGGGCACGGCCTGGATCGCCTACATGGGCGAGAGCGAGCCGATCCCGGACGAGCAGAAGCAGTACGAGGCGGTCCGGGACCGGGATCTGAAGGACAATGACCTCGTCTGGTTGCCCCCCGCTCCGATGAACAACACCTACGGCTTCGCCGGCCCCCGCGAGAAGCTCGAGGAGCTCGGCGTCACCAAGCTCTCCGACCTGGGCAAGGTGCCCAAGGATGAGCTGACCTTCTGCGTGGAGTCGGAGTTCAACAACCGCAACGACGGCTTCGTCCCGATGCTCAAGACCTATGGCCTGACGAAGGGCAAGGACTTTCCCGAGAACAACGTCAAGGTCCTCGGCCAGGGTGCGATCTACCAGGCCACCGACGACGGCCTGTGCACCTTCGGTGAGGTCTTCACCACCGACGGGCGAATCAAGGCCCTCGACCTCCTCGTCCTCAAGGACGACAAGGGTTACTTCCCGAAGTACAACGTCGCGCCGGTGCTGGCGAAGTCGGTTGTCGACCAGTTCCCTCAGGTGGCCGACCTCTTCGCGCCCGTGACCGACAAGCTCACCAGCGACGTGATGATCGATCTCAACGCCAGCGTGGACGTCGACGGCGAGGACGCGGCTGACGTGGCCTTCGCCTGGCTCGAGGACCAGGGTTTCATCACGGGCTGACCTCTCCTCCCTGTCGGCGCAGCTCGAAGTCGCGCCGGGGATAGGTTGGCTGGCATGGCTTTCACCGACGAGACCGCCCGCGCCCTGACCACACGTGCCCTCACGGCACAGACCGACGGGCGGGTGCCCGGACTCGCTGCCGGCGTGGCGCGCAGGGGACGGCTGGAGTGGTTCCGCGGGATCGGAACCATCGACCTCGCCTCCCCCGACGACGCCCCTGACGAGGACACCCAGTACGCCGTCGCGAGCAACTCCAAGACGTTCACCGCCGTCGCGATCATGGCGCTGCGTGACGAGGGGAGGCTCGGTCTCGACGACACCGTCGAGGAGCACCTCGGCGACAGCTCGCACGCGGGCGTGAGGATCCGGCAGCTGCTCTCGCACACCTCCGGGATGCAGCGCGAGCCCGTCGGTGACGTCTTCGACACGATGGTGATGCCCACCCGGGAGGAACTGCTCGCCGGCTGGTCGGGCGCAGAGCGCGTCGGCCGTCCCCACGATCGTTGGCACTACTCGAACCTCGGCTTCGCCCTCCTCGGCGAGATCATCGCGCGCCTCGACGGAGGCACCTGGGAGGAGTCGATCCGTCGCCGCATCCTCGACCCGCTCGAGATGACCCGCACCGGCACCGTCCCCAGCGGCCGTCGGGCGAAGGGGTACTACGTCCCGCCCTTCGCCGACGTCCCGATCGAGGAGCCGGTCTTTCAGGCCCGCGCCATGGACCCCGCCGGTGGCCTGCGTTCCACCCCCGGCGACATGGCCCGCTGGGGCGGCTTCATCGCCGACCCCATCGAGGAGGTCCTCTCCCCCGACACCCTCGAGGAGATGTGCCAGCCGCAGGTCATGGCGGACCCGATCAACTGGGTCAGCGCGTGGGGCCTGGGGCTGCAGCTGGTTCGGCACGAGGGCCGCTTCTGGATCGGTCACACCGGTGGCTGGCCGGGCTCGATCACCGGCGTCTTCACCGAGCGGTCCTCGGCGACGACGGGCCTGATCATGATGAACAACTCCGCCCCCGTCCCGCCGGCCGCCGCTGCCGTCGAGATGGGCACCATCGCGATCGAGCGCGAGCCGGTCGAGCCCGAGCCGTGGGAGCCCGGCACCGAGCTGCCCGCCGACCTCGTCCCGCTCCTGGGCCACTGGTACTCCGAGGGCACCCACTTCGTCCTCTCGGTCAGGCAGGGCGCCCTGGCGGCCCACGTCGCCGGCCAGCCGAAGGAACAGCCGCCGTCGGTCTTCGAGCGCGAGGGTGCCGATCGCTTCCGCACCGTCTCCGGTCGGGAGCAGGGCGAGGTGATGCGCGTGCAGCGGGATGCGAAGAGGGAGGTGAGCCACTTCAACTGGGCCACCTACCGATTCGACCGCCGGCCGATGGCCTTCGGCCAGTGGCTGTGAGCGCACTCAGCTCGCGGCGCGCTCCCAGTCCGCGACCGGTCCGCTGACGACCGCGAAGATCGGGTGGGCGCGTGGGTCCTGTGTCTTCAGGTCCACCGCCCAGCCCGGTGAGCGTCGCTCGCACTTGGCGATCAGGTGTCGCCACTCGAGCTGCAGCTGGTCCTCGGCGACGGTCATCCGCAGGGTGGTGTCAGCCTGCGGAACCACTCGGGAACGGTCGAAGCGGTAGCCGCGCCGGTCGGCCTCGTCGGCGAGCCCGAGGAGCCAGGTGGCCACGCCGACGGCCGGGTCGTCCAGCTCCCGAAAGCGCACGAGCTGGGGGTGCCGGGTGTACCCCTTCGTCCGGCCGAGCAGGACGGCCTGCGCGAGCAGTCCCTCCCGCCATCCGGAGACCAGGGCGGCCCGGTCCAGCTGAGCAGGATCAAGACTCCACAGCCGCATGAAGTGAGCGTAACCGGAGCGCGACTCACGCGAAGTGCTTGCGCAGCTCCCGGTTGAGGATCTTGCCGGTCGCGTTGCGCGGCAGCTCGTCCATGAAGACCACCTCGCGCGGGATGCAGTGGCGGGCCCGGTGGGTGCGCACCTGCTCCTTGACCGCGTCCTCGTCGAGGCACTGTCCTTCGACGAGGGCGATGAAGGCGACCAGCCGCTGCCCGAAGTCGGGATCCGGGACACCGATCACGGACACCTCGCGCACTGCGGGGTGCTCGGCGAGCAGCGATTCGACCTCGTTCGGATACACGTTCTCGCCACCGCTGACGATCATGTCGTCGTCACGGCCGTCGACGAAGTACAGGTCGCCGGCGACGTGGCCCACGTCGCCGGTGGAGACCAGACCGTTGATGAAGTCCTTGGACTTGCCCTCGTTGGTGTACCCGTCGAAGACGAGCTCGTTCCCCGCGAAGATGCGCCCCGTCTGCCCGGCAGGGACCTCGCGGCCGTCGTCGTCGAGGATCTTCACGACCGTGCCGAGCGGCGGGGTGCCGGCGGTGTTGGAGTCGCGGCGCATGTTCTCCGGCGTCGCGATGCACACCCAGGAGGCCTCGGTCGAGCCGTAGAGGTTGTAGAGCACGTCGCCGTAGGCGTCCATGAACTTCGTGGTGAAGCCGGAGGGGTAGGCCGACCCCGATGTCGCGACGACCCGCAGGTTCCGGCGGACCCTGGCCCCCGGGTCCTCCGGCAACTCCATCATCCGCTGGAGCATCACCGGGATGGCGAACATCGCCTGCGGTTGCTGCTCCTCCAGTGCCGTGCGGGCGGCCTCGGGCCGGAAGCGGCGCTGCAGGATGATCGTGGCGCGCAACGCCATCGACAGCTGCATCGCCGCGTAACCCCACGTGTGGAAGATCGGCGCGGAGATCAGGATCCGGTCGCCGGCGTGCAGGGGGATCCGGTCGATGACCGAGATCAGCGGGCCGAAACCGCCCGGGGTCTTGCGGGCAGCACCCTTGGGCGTGCCCGTCGTGCCGGAGGTGAGGATGATCGTCCTACCGCCGCGTGCGGGGACCCTCAGGTCGTCGGGGCGGGGCGCTTCCTCGACCCGGCGGGCCAGCTCCCCCTCAGTGACCTTCGCTACCGACTCAGGCAGGTGACCCACGATCTCGGCGAACTCGTCGTCGTGGATGAGCGCCTTGATCCCCTGCTGCTCGCAGACCTCGGCGAACTGCGGCCCGGACAGGCCCGTGTTGCCCAGGACGAGGTCGATACCGATCGCCGAGGTGGCGCACATGACCTCGATCGCCTGCACGTGGTTGCGCGCGAGCAGACCGACGCGGTCACCCGGCCTGAAGCCCAGCTCGGTGAGGATGACGCAGATCCTCTCGGAGTTGGCCAGCAGCTCGGCGTAGGTGGTGGCACCACGGGTCTCGTCGATGACGGCGACGGCCTTCGGCGAGCGGTTGGCTGCTTGGCGGAGCTCGCCGGCCAGGCCGAACCCCCACTTCTTCAGTGCGGCCAGCTGCTTGACCTGGTTGGTGGGCGGCCCCGGGGCGAGCATGCCCCGCTTGGCCATGGTCTTGGCGGCGGTCAGGGGACTTATGGACATGTCAGGCCTTCTGGGTATCGAACATGGAGAGGAAGGGCGAACTCCTCGGGACTCATGTCCTCGACGCTCGAGGGGTCCAGATCCATCCGGGCAGCTCCTTCGGTGCAGTGTGTCGCGACCATACCCGCGGGTAAATGAACCCCGCCATTGGTCAGGGCCGCACCGGCACGTGTGGCTGGTCACAGGCTCACGGGAGGACGTAACGTCAAGAACATGGCTGGATCGGAGCGCAGGCAGCGGGTGGCGGTCGCGGGGGCGAGCGGGCTCATCGGGTCGCAAGTGGTCGAGTTGGCGAGGTCCGCAGGCCACGAGGTGGTGCCACTCAGCCGGAGCCACGACGTGGACCTGACGCGACCGCAGGACCTCGCCGGAGCCCTGACGGGTGTTGATGCGATCGTCGACGTCACCCGTCCGTCGACCATGGACGAAGGGGAGGCCACCGAATTCTTCACCACGGTCGCCGTGAACCTCGGTCGGGCCGCGAGGGAGGCAGGCGTCCCGCGCACCGTGGTTCTCTCGATCGTCGGGATCGAGGAGGGTCAGGACTTCCCGTGGTACCGCGTCACCCTCGCCCACGAGCGTGCGGTGCGCGAGCACGCCCCGGGGGTACGGGTGCTGCGTGCGACGCAGTTCCACGAGTTCCCCGAGCAGGTCCTGGCGCGCTCCCGGGACGACGACGTCGCGCCGATCATGGACATGCCGACCCAGCCGGTCGCCTCGGTCGAGGTGGCCACCGTCCTGCTCGAGATGACCACCTCGGACGAAGGGGGCGACCACCAGATCGCCGGCCCCGCACCCGAGCGGCTGGTCGACCTCGTCACTCGGTTGTGCGAGCTGCGTGGCGACGACGTGCAGGTCGTGGCGGCTGCGGCGACGCCACAGGTGGCCGGGGGCTCGGCCCTTCCCGGCCCTGACGCCGAGTTGCGCGGCCCGGACTGGTGGACCTGGGCACAGGCCACCCACGGCCCACCTCCACCGGGCGCTGCCACTACTCGCCGCGAGCATCCTCGGTCGCAACGTGCAGCTCACCCAACGCACGAGCGCTGAGTGACGCAAGATCGTGCCCGGTCACCATCCCACGATCGGACAACACCCGCAGCGCCGCGTCACGCTCCCCCAGGAGCAACGCCCGGGACTCATCAGCCAAACCCTTGGTCGCAAGACGCGCCCGTCGCGACTCTGCCGGACTGGCAACGTGGGCGAGCGCGACAACGACACCCACCGCGATGACGATCCACACCGGGATGAGGAGAAGAGTCGCGTTACCCCTGAACTCATCGGTGTAGTCGTTCGCCAGCAACAGGGTGACCAGACCACACACGACGGCCAGCACCGCAAACACCAGGACAGCCGTACTGCGGCTCCGCTCTCGCCACCACTGAACCAGCATCCCCACCAAGAAAACCACGCCCACAATGAACGCGACCGCAGTCAGCGGGAAAGCCGAATCCACGTCGACCTCACCATCGCCCAGAATGCCGCGATACGTCGCACCACTGAACACAGCAGGACCGACGACAGGTGCGCAGGCCGCAAAACCGTAGGCAACGACGAACACCCCGTACAGCCCAAGGCCGCGGTCCTCATCCCACTTCAGCCGTGCCCCGTTGTCGGGGTGCTTCCACAGCACCACGTCCTCGAGGTCACGCAGACCGTGCTCGTCCTCGCTACCGACAGTGCGCGCCCACTCGACCGCATCCACGTACGACTCACCGCCGTGCGGCATGAGCATCCTCCGGCGCAACGTGCAGCTCGCCCAAGGGGCGAGCAGACAGCTCCTCCACCGAGCCGCCCTCCAGCAGGCCACGATCAGCCAACACCTGCAGCGCCTCGCGACGCACGTCCAGCAACATCGCCCGGTCCTCGCCTTCCAGTAGCGCAGTCTTGAGCCGAGGGCCGACTCGTACCCCGCGTGGACTCCTGTACTGATACACCAACGTCACCACCGACGCGACCAACACCGTCCACATCGGCGCCACATACAGCCCGATGCCCCCACTGAGCGAGTCCGCATTGCCGTAAGCCAGTGGCAGCGTCAGCACCGCGCACACCACATAGATCCAGCCAAGTGTCGTCGCACCCGAAACTCGATCATGATCCTCGCGCCATCTGACGTACAGATACCCAAGCACGAGCAGACCGTAGGCGAAGCACAGCGCCGTTACCGGATAAGCCCCACTGGCACTGAACTCGCGCTCCATCCCACGGTAAGACCCATTGGTGAAGGCAACCGGACCATAAATCGGGGCAACAGAAGCCAACCACAACAGGGGCACGAGGAGCATGAACCCGGCCTTGGCCAAAACCCACGGCAACGGCCCCCCGTTCCGCCTGAAACTGCTCCGCGTCGCCTCGCCCCAGTCGTACCTGTCGAAAGCTGCCGGAATCAGCAGCTCATCCTCCAGCTCGACCAAACCGTGCGAGTCCTCCCGAGAGACCTCCCCCGCCCAACCGAGAACGTCGCCCTTCTCATGCTCCATTGGTCCTCCCAAACCTGTCGGCAGCGGACAACAGGTAACTCACAACCGGCCACGGGACGAACGATGGACCGTTCTGCTGACACGAACTGACGGCGCAGGACCCTAGGACTTCTTCGCAGCAGCCTTCTTCGTCGCGGTCTTCTTGGCGGTTGTCTTCTTCGCCGTCGACTTCTTGGCGGTCTTCTTCGTCGACTTCTTGGCGCTCTTCTTGCGGGTGCTCGGACCCTTGGCGCGCTTGTCGGCGAGCAGCTCGAAGGCCCGTTCCTGGGTGATCGTCTCCGGGTCGTCCTCACGACGCAGCGTCGCGTTGGTCTCGCCGTCGGTGACGTAGGGACCGAAGCGGCCGTCCTTGACGATGACCTTCTTGCCGCTGGCCGGGTCCTCGTCGAATTCCTTCAGCGGGGGCTTGGCTGCGCGTCCGCGTCGCTTCGGCTGCGCGTAGAGGGCCTGCGCCTCCTCGAGGGTGATCGTGAAGATCTGCTCCTCGGTCTCCATCGAGCGGGAGTCCGTGCCCTTCTTCAGGTACGGGCCGTAGCGACCGTTCTGCGCGGTGACGTCGACCTCGACCCGGGTCTCGGTGCCGTCCTCGGCGGTCTTGGTCTCGGTGACGGTACCGACGACGCGGGGCAGCGAGAGCAGCTCCAGCGCGGTCGGCAGCTCGACGGTCGCCGGGTCCATCGTCTTGAAGAGCGAGGCCGTGCGGGGCTTGACCTTGGCCTTGCCCTTCTTGGGCGTGGCCTCGCTCTCCTCGAGCACTTCGGTGACGAAGGGCCCGTAGCGGCCGGTCTTGACGATGATGTCGCGCCCGGTCTCGGGGTCCTGCCCGAGGACGCGACCGTCGTCGGCTGCCTGGGCGAGCAGCTCGCGGGCCATCGCGGGTGTCATCTCGTCGGGGGCGACGTCGTCGTTGATGGTGGCGCGCTTGGGCTTCTTCTCGACCGCCGTGTCCTCGGAGACCTCGCCGGTCTTCGGGTCGACACCGGTGGGGATGGTCTCTTCGACGTAGGGGCCGTAGCGGCCGACGCGCACGACGACCCCGTCGCCGATGTCGATCGTCGAGATCGCGCGGGCATCGATGTCACCCAGGTCGGAGACGAGCGAGGCCAGACCCTCGGTGCCGCTGGCGTCGCCGTAGTAGAAGCGCTGCAGCCAGGCAGCGCGCTGCGCGGAGCCGGAAGCGATCTCGTCGAGGTCCTCCTCCATCGAGGCGGTGAAGTCGTAGTCGACCAGGCGGGTGAAGTGCACCTCCATCAGCCGGGTGACGGCGAAGGCGAGCCACGTCGGGACGAGCGCGGAGCCCTTCTTGCGCACGTACCCGCGGTCCTGGATCGTGCTGATCGTCGAGGCGTAGGTCGACGGGCGGCCGATCCCCTTCTCCTCCATGATCTTCACGAGCGAGGCCTCGGTGTAGCGGGCCGGCGGGGAGGTCTCGTGACCGGAGGCGGTGGCGTCGACGACGTCGAGGTTCGCACCCTCGGCGACCTTCGGCAGTCGGGCCTCGCCCCCCTTCGCTCCCTTGGTCTCCGGCTCGTCGGTGCCTTCCTCGTACGCGGCGAGGAAGCCCTTGAAGGTGATGACGGTGCCCGAGGCGGAGTACTCGGCGGTCTTGGCGACCTCGCAACCGCCGAGGTCGGCGGAGACCTTGATCGTCGCGGTCGAGCCCTTGGCGTCGGCCATCTGTGAGGCGATGGTGCGCTTCCAGATCAGCTCGTAGAGACGGAACTCGTCGCCGCGCAGCTCACCGGCGACCTGCGCCGGCGTACGGAACCTGTCGCCCGCGGGACGGATCGCCTCGTGCGCCTCCTGGGCGTTCTTGGCCTTCTTGCCGTACATCCGCGGCGACTCGGGCACGAAGTCCGCGCCGTACATGTCGCGGGCCTGTCCCCGGGCGGCGGAGACGGCCGCGCCCGACAGGTTGGTGCTGTCGGTACGCATGTAGGTGATGTACCCGTTCTCGTACAGCCGCTGGGCCACGCGCATGGCGTCCCGGGAGCCGAGGCCGAGCTTGCGTCCGGCCTCCTGCTGCAGCGTCGAGGTGGTGAAGGGGGCGTACGGGCGGCGGGTGTAGGGCTTCTCGGCCACCGAGCTGACCGTGGCGGTGGCGGCGATGGTCGCCTCGGCGACGGCCGTGGCCGCCCGCTCGTCGAGGTGGCGGGCCTTGCCCTTCAGGGCGCCGGTGTCGTCGAAGTCGCGGCCGGCGGCGACCTTCGTCCCGTCCAGCGACGACAGCCGGGCGGCGAAGGGAGCGGTGCCGGCAGAGAACTTCCCCTCGACGTCCCAGTAGGAGGCGACCCTGAAGGCCATCCGCTCACGCTCGCGCTCGACGACGATGCGGGTGGCGACGGACTGGACGCGGCCGGCGGACAGGCCCGCCTTGACCTTGCGCCACAGGACCGGAGAGACCTCGTAGCCGTAGAGGCGGTCGAGGATCCGGCGCGACTCCTGCGCGTCGACGAGGTGCAGGTCGAGCTCACGGGTGTCCTCGACGGCCCGCTGGATCGCTTCCTTGGTGATCTCGTGGAAGACCATCCGCTTGACCGGGACCTTGGGCTTGAGGGTCTCCAGGAGGTGCCAGGCGATCGCCTCGCCCTCGCGGTCCTCATCCGTGGCGAGGTAGAGGGTGTCGGCCTCCTTGAGCAGGCGCTTGAGCTCGGTGACCTTCTTCTTCTTGTCGGGGTCGACGACGTAGTAGGGCTCAAAGCCCTCCTCGATGTTGACCCCGAAGCGACCGAAGGGCCCCTTCTTCATCTCCGCGGGCATCTCCGACGGGGTCGGGATGTCGCGGATGTGCCCCACCGATGCCTCGACGACGAAGTCACCGCCGAGGTACCCCGCGATCGTCTTGGCCTTGGCTGGCGACTCGACGATGACGAGCTTGCTGGCCATGTGCGCCTCTTCTCCCGACCGCACGTGCAGCGGATTCGTCGCTGCCTCGACGTGCGGTCACTCTCGCGCAGACCGTACTACGCCCAGCCGACCGGGCTCGCCGCTCCCTGTGAGGACGGGGGTCGTTAGGCTCGGGTGCCAACCCGCTGGCCGGGCCATCCACCGGGGAGGACCCACGATGAAAAAACTGGCCACTGCCGTGTCGATCGGCGTCCTCACCCTCGGCCTGGGCGCATGCGGCGACGACAACGGCCCGGAGCAGACGGTCAAGACCTTCCACCAGGCCCTCCAGGAGGAGGACTACCCGGTCTTCTGCGACACCCTCGCCCCGGACCTGATCGAGCCGCTCGAGCAGGCGGCCGACGGTGCGAGCTGCGCGGAGGTCCTGGAGCAGAACAGCGACGACCTCTTCGACGATCTCGACCAGGACGCGGAGCTGGAGATCATCGAGACCACGGTCTCCCAGGACGGCACCGCCGCGACCGTCTCCTTCACCGTCGGGGACAACCCGCAGGAGGAGCTGTCGCTGGTGCAGGTCGACGACGAGTGGAAGATCGGCTCGCTGGATCCGGCGCAGGAGCCCGAGGGCTCCTGACCGGCCCGACGTCACTCGCTCGCTGCGAGCGCACGCGGGTCGAGCGGATCACTCTCGTCGTCCATCGGGGCGACGAACTGCGCCCGGAACAGGCGCGCATAGGCACCGTCGCGCTCGAGCAGGTAATCGTGCGATCCCTGCTCGACGATCCGACCGGACTCCATGACGAGGATCACGTCCGCGTCGCGGATCGTGGAGAGCCGGTGCGCGATGACGAAGGACGTGCGCTGCCCGCGCAGCGCCCGCATCGCGTCCTGGACGAGCTTCTCCGTGCGGGTGTCGACCGAGCTCGTGGCCTCGTCGAGGATGAGCAGGTCCGGGTCGGAGAGGAAGGCTCGCGCGATCGTGATCAGTTGCTTCTCCCCCGCGCTGATGTTGCTCGCTCCGTCGGTCAGGACGGTGTCGTAGCCGTCGGGAAGGGAGTGGACGAAGCGATCGACGAAGGTCGCCTCGGCCGCGGCGCGCACGTCCTTCCGGCCGGCACCCGGCCGGCCGTAGGCGATGTTCTCCCCGATCGTCCCGCCGAAGAGCCACGTGTCCTGCAGGACCATGCCGACGCGTGAGCGCAGGCCGGCCCGCGACATCTGGGTGATGTCGACGCCGTCGAGGGTGATGCGTCCGCCGTCGAGCTCGTAGAAGCGCAGCACGAGGTTGACCAGCGTTGTCTTGCCCGCACCGGTCGGGCCGACGATCGCCACCGTCTGGCCCGGCTCGACGTGCAGGTCGAGGTTCTCGATCAGCGGGGCGTGCGGTGAGTAGGAGAAGGAGACGTCCTCGAACTCCACGCGCCCGTCGGAGCGATCCGGCACGGCCGGCACCTGCGGGTCGGGTCGCTGCTCCGGAGCGTCGAGCACCTCGAAGACCCGCTCGGCCGAGGCCACCCCGGACTGGACGAGGTTGGCCATCGAGGCGAGCTGGGTGATCGGCATGGTGAACTGCCGCGAGTACTGGATGAAGGCGGTGACGCTGCCCAGGGTGAGCGCCCCGTCGGCCACTCGCAGGCCACCGACGACGGCGACGACCACATAGGTGATGTTCCCGACGAACATCATCACCGGCATGATCACGCCCGAGACGAACTGCGCACCGAAGGTCGCCCGCTGCAGCGCCTGGTTGCGCTCCTCGAACGTGGCGCCGACCTCCTCCTGCCGGCCGAAGACCTTGACCAGCTCGTGCCCGCTGAAGGTCTCCTCGACGATCGAGTTCACCTGGCCGGTGGTGGCCCACTGCTCCTTGAAGTGGCGCTGGCTGCGGGTACCGATGACCTTCGTCAGCCAGATCGAGACGGGGATGGTGACCAGGACGATGACCGCGAGCAGCGGCGAGATCGAGAACATCATCGCGAGCATCGCCACGACCATGACGATGTTGGTGAGCATCTGCCCCAGGGTCTGCTGCACCGACTGGGCGAGGTTGTCGATGTCATTGGTCACGCGGCTGAGCAACTCGCCGCGAGGCTGGGAGTCCAGGTAGGGCAACGGGAGCACGTGCAGCTTGTCCTCCACGGCCCGGCGCAGGTCCATGATGACCCGGTTCACGGCGACGACGACCAAGCGGTTCTGCACGAAGGACAGCAGGCCGGCCCCGGCGTACAGCGCGACGGCGATCAGGAGCACCCGGGCGATGGCGTCCATGTCCATCCCCTGGCCGGGAACGAGGTCGGGGATGCCGCTGACCATGTCGGCCATCTGGCCGTGCCCCGACTGCCGCAGCCCTTCGACCGCCTGCTCCTTCGTCGTCCCGGCCGGCAGGCGCTGGCCGACGACGCCGGCGAAGACGAGGTCGGTCGCCCGACCGAGGACGCGCGGGCCGATGGCCGTGAGCACGACACCGACGACGGCGAAGCCTGTCGCGAGCAGGATGACCGCCCGTTGCGGTCGCAGCAGCCCGATGAGTCGGCGGGCCGAGGCACCGAAGTTCGCAGCACTCTCGGTGGGCATCCCCAGGCCGGCGCCCGGGGGGCCGCCTCGGGGGCCGGGCTGTCGACGCGCGGCAGCGGCCTTCTCCTCCTCGGTGACCTCACTCATGCCGCGTCCTCGGTGGCCTGGGACTCGACGATCTCGAGGTACGTGTCGCAGTCGTCCATCAGCTCGCGGTGGGTGCCGTGCCCGACGACCCTCCCGTCCTCGAGGACGACGATCTGGTCGGCGTCCATGATCGAGGCGACCCGTTGGGCGACGACGATCACCGCCGCCTGTCGGGTCCATGGGCGAAGAGCGGCGCGCAGCCGGGCGTCGGTGGCGGCGTCGAGCGCGGAGAAGGAGTCGTCGAAGAGGTACACATCCGGTCGCCGCACGATCGCCCGGGCCATGGCCAGCCGCTGGCGCTGCCCCCCGGAGAGGTTGCCGCCGCCCTGGCCGACGGTGGTCTCCAGCCCTCCCTGGTCACGGACGAAGTCGGCGGCCTGGGCCACCGCAAGTGCGGCCCACAACTCCTCGTCGCTCGCCTCCGGTGCGCCGTGGCGCAGATTGCTCGCGATCGTGCCCGAGAAGAGGAAGGCCTGCTGCGGCACCAGGCCGATGCGCGCCCACACGTCGTCGAGGGCGACGTCGCGCACGTCGACCCCACCGAGCCGCACGACGCCGGAGGTGACGTCGTAGAGGCGGGGGACGAGTCCGACGAGGGTCGTCTTGCCGGCACCGGTCGAGCCGATGACGGCCGTGGTCGTCCCGGGACGGGCGAGCAGGTCGACCTCGTGCAGGACCGGCACCTCCGCCCCCGGGTAGGTGAAGGTGACCCGCTCGAGGCGCACGTCGAGCGGCCCCTCGGGCAGCCGGACCGCTTCACCCGGCTCGGCGACGCTGGAGCGGGTGTCGAGGACCTCGCCGATGCGACCCGAGGCCACGGCGGCGCGCGGGATCATCATCGTCATCATCGTGGCCATGACCACCGACATCAGGATCTGGGTCAGGTAGGCCATGAAGGCGGTGAGCGAGCCGACGCTCATCTGGCCGGCGTCGATGCGGTGCGCACCGAACCACACGACCGCGACCATCGAGAGGTTGAGCACCACCATCGCGAGGGGAAAGACGACAGCGAAGAGGTTGCCCACCCGCACTGCGGATGCGGTGTACCGGCGGTTGGCCACGGCGAACCGCTCCCGCTCCTGCCTCTCCCGGACGAAGGCGCGCACCACCCGCACTCCGGTGATCTGCTCGCGCAGGATGCGGTTGACCGCGTCGACACTGGCCTGCATCGTGCGGAACCCCGGAACCATGCGGGTGACGAGGAGCCCGACGCCGATGCCGAGGACCGGGACGGCGACGGCGACGAGCCACGCCAGTCCGCTGTCCTCCTGCAGCGCCATGATGATGCCGCCGACCATCATGATCGGCGCGCTGAGCATCGTCGCCAGAGAGAGGTTGGTCACCAGCTGGACCTGCTGCACGTCGTTGGTGCTGCGCGAGATCAGGGTCGGGGCACCGAACCGGCCCATCTCCTGGGCGCTGAACCTCCCGACGCGCGCGAAGAGGTCGGAGCGCACCTGCGCTGCCAACCCCGAGGAGCAGCGGGAGGCGATCCATGCGACCCCGATGGTTGCGAAGATCTGGACGAGGGAGACGCCGAGCATCACCGCACCGGCACGCAGGATGAATCCGGTGTCGCCGACCGCCACGCCCTCGTCGATGATCCGGCCGTTGAGGCTCGGCAGGGTCAAGGCGGCCAGGGTCGCGAGCAGCTGGAGGGTCATCAGGCCGACGAGCAGACCCCGCCGACGACCCAGGTGGGTGCGCCACAGTCGAATCAGCACGGTCGGTCCACCTCCAGCACGCCGTGGAGCACGACGTCGACGATCTGCCGGGGGGCCAACGGTGCACCGGCTGCGATGTGCGGGTGCACCCCCGAGAAGCAAAGCAGGCGCAGGTACTGCGCCACCTGCTCCGGCGGCACGGTGAGTCGATCCGCATCGGGCCCGATGATCTCGACGACGAGCCGGCCGACCTCGCTCCGCCAGTCCTGGTGCGGCGGGCGCACTCCCCGCTTCGGCCACTGTCCCCGGGCACCCTCGGGCGGCCGGCCGAGGCCGACCGCCGTCATCAGCTCGAAGGCACCACGGAAGCGCTCGAGAAAGGCCTCGACGACGACGAGAATGCGTTCCTCGAGAGGGGCATTCGGGTCGACCTCCTCGAGACGGCGCAGGAAGGGGGCCGGGTCGAAGGCGTCGGCGACGACGGCGTCGATGAGGGCGTCCTTGGTCGCGAAGACCCGGAAGAGTGTCCCCTCGGCGATCTCGGCTGCTGCGGCGACGTCCTTGGTCCGCACCGTCCGACCGTGCTCGACGACCAGCGGCCGCGCGGCGTCGAGCACGACACGGCGGCGTTCGTCAGGAGGGAGCGGTCTCGCACGTGGAGTCACGAATGACCATTCTAAGTGAGTGAGCACTCACTCACAATGTCGAGATATGTCGCGCGGCAACCGGGCTCCGGTCGAACGAGAAACAGCGGTTCCCGGGCCCCGCCAGCGCGAACTGCCGCACGACACACCCGGTCCGGGCGGCGCGTGACTCAGTCCGCGAGGAGGAGCCCGTCGGCGGCCAGCCCGCGCACGAGGGCGGCGCCCGACTCGAGTGCTTCCGGGGTCGGCTGGTCGAGCAGCCCGGAGATCGCGACGAGCGACTGACGCGCGGTCAGCTCGCCGTCGCACACCGAGACCAGGGCAGCGTCGAGCGTGTCGAGCCGCACGACGCGGCCCAGGCCTCCGCCCTGACGCAGCAGGATGACGTTCGGATCGGTGGCGCCGGGCTGCGCGTACGTCTCCGTCGTGACGTCCTCGGCGCACCGCCAAGCCGTGTCGAGCACCTCGTCGTCGGACATGCCGGCGAGCCGGTCGCGGATGGCCAGGCCCGCGGCGACGGCGGGGCCCATCGGCGATGCCACCGGGCCGGTCGCCTCCACGAGGTCGACGAAGGGGGCGCGCTCGCTCGTCGGTCGGTGCAGCGTGATGATCCCGAAGCCGATCTCGCTCACTCCCCGGTCCGCGAAATCGTCCAGCCACGCCCCCACGAGCGCCTCGTGCTCGGGGGTACCGGGGCGGTGGCCGCCGTCGCGTGCCCACAGCTCGGCATATTCCGCGGGGTCCTGCACGTCGCGTTGGACCACCCAGACATCCAGGCCGCTCTGCTCGACCCACTGGCCGACCCGCTCGCGCCAGTCCTGCCCGGCGACGGTCTCCCAGTTGCCGAGCAGCTGCGCGACCCCGCCCGGCGCGAGGTGGGCGCCGATCCCCTTCGTCAGGGCAGCGACGACACCGTCACCCGCGGCACCGCCGTCCCGGTACTCGTAGAGCGGCACGCCCTCGGCCCGCGGCGTGATGACGAAGGGGGGATTGCTGACGATGAGGTCGAAGGTCTCACCGGCCACGGGGTCGAGGAAGGAACCCGGGCGCAGGTCCCACTCGACGCCGTTGAGGACGGCGTTGAACTCGGCATAGCGCAGCGCGCGCTGCGACAGGTCGGTGGCGACGACCGTCTCGGCGTGCCCGGACAGGTGCAGCGCCTGCACGCCCGAGCCGGTGCCCAGGTCGAGCGCCCGGGCCACGGGAGTCCGGGGCGTCCACGAGGCCAGCGTCGTCGAGGCCCCGCCGATGCCCAGGACGTGGTCGACGGGCAGCGGCTCGCTGCGGGCGTGCTCGGTCGGGTCGGAGGCGACCCACCAGCAGTTGCCGAGATCGTCGCCGTAGGGGCGCAGGTCACAGGTGGCCACCAGGTGGGCGCCGTGCGGCTCGACGATCCGCAGCGCGATCGCACCGGTCACGCCCGTCCGCGGCAGCGCTGCCCCGAGTGTGTCGGCGGGGATGGGCAGTCCCAGCCCGAAGCAGCCGATGAGCACGCCGAGCGAGTCGTTCGCGCCGGCGACGGCCCGTCGCGCCGGCAGCGACTGCTCCCGACCGAGCGCGTCCGCCGCGAGGGCACCGAGGCGCTCCCGCACGGCGTCGACACGGAAGTCGGCCTCGGCCAGATCCTCCCGGAGGTGCTCGAGGAGGGCTGGGTCGATACGCAGGTTCGCCGAAGAGGTCACAGCACGAGCCTAGGCCCGCTCGCCCACAGGCTCCTCCTGCGTGTCGGAGATCGCGACATCATCACGCTTGGCGACCACGAGGGCGATGACCAGGACGAGGAGCGCGACCAGGGCGATCGTCCACCGGATCATCTGTGAGCCCGAGTCACCGAGGTAGAGGGTGACGATGGCCGGTGCGATGAGCACGGCAACGAGGTTCATCACCTTGATCAGCGGGTTGATCGCCGGTCCGGCGGTGTCCTTGAAGGGGTCGCCGACCGTGTCGCCGATGACTGCCGCCTCGTGCGCCGGCGAACCCTTGCCGCCGTGGCGCCCGTCCTCGACGATCTTCTTCGCGTTGTCCCAGGCACCACCGGAGTTGGCGAGGAAGACGGCCATGAGGGCGCCACAGGCGATCGCGCCGGCGAGGAACCCGGCGAGGGCGCCGATGCCCAGGCCGAACCCGACGACGACGGGGGTCAGTGCCGCGAGCAGACCGGGAGTCGCCAGCTTGGTCAACGAGTCGCGGGTGCAGATGTCGACGACGCTGGCGTAGTCCGGCTTCTCGGTGCCGGCCATGATCCCGGGTTGGTCGCGGAACTGGCGACGCACCTCGTGGACGATCGAGCCCGCCGCGACGGTCACCGCGTTGATCGCGAGCCCGGAGAAGAGGAAGACGACCGCGGCGCCGAGGAGCAGGCCGACGAGGACGCTCGGGGTGACGATCTGCGTGTTGACCATCTGCTCGAAGCCGGAGATCCGGTCCTGCGAGACCGCGCCCTCCTCGATCGTCTGGACGGTGGAGGTCCAGGCGTCGGTGTAGCTGCCGAAGAGCGCCGTGGCCGCGAGGACCGCAGTCGCGATGGCGATGCCCTTGGTGATCGCCTTGGTCGTGTTGCCGACGGCGTCGAGCTCGGTGAGGATCTGCGCGGCCTCCTCGTCGACATCGCCGGACATCTCGGCGATGCCCTGGGCGTTGTCGGAGACCGGGCCGAAGGTGTCCATCGCGACGATGACCCCGACCGTGGTCAGCAGGCCACAACCGGCGAGGGCGATGAAGAACAGCCCGAGGGTCACCGAGGAGCCACCGAGCAGGAAGGCCAGGTAGATGACGACGGCGATCGTGGTCACCTTGTAGACCGCGGACTCCAGGCCAAGGCTGATGCCGGAGAGGATGAAGGTCGCCGCGCCGGTCTCGGTCGTGCGGGCGACGTCCTCGGTCGGGCGCTTGTCGGTGCCGGTGTAGTGACCGGTCATGCGCAGGATGACGGCGGCCAGGACGATGCCGAGGATGACGGCCAGGAGCGCGGCCCGGCGGGGATCACCGATGAGGGCGTCGATGTCCTGGTCGGACGTGCCCAGCTGCGCGTAGCTGCCCGGGAGGTAGAGGTAGGCGGCAGCGGTGCAGAGCACGGCGGAGATGACCGCCGAGATGTAGAAGCCGCGGTTGATCGCGTCCAGGGCCGACTCGTCGGCCCGCGCCCGGGTGATGAAGATGCCGATCATGGCGGTCACGGCGCCGATGGCCGGGATGAGCAGCGGGAAGACCAGGCCGTAGGCACCGAAGGCCGCCGAGCCGAGGATCAGCGCGGCGACGAGCATGACGGCGTAGGACTCGAAGAGGTCGGCGGCCATGCCGGCGCAGTCGCCGACGTTGTCCCCGACGTTGTCGGCGATCGTCGCGGCGTTGCGCGGGTCGTCCTCGGGGATGCCGGCCTCGACCTTGCCGACGAGGTCGGCGCCGACGTCGGCGGCCTTGGTGAAGATCCCGCCGCCGACACGCATGAACATCGCGAGCAGCGCGGCACCGAAGCCGAAGCCCTCGAGAACGCGGGGCGCGTCACCGTGGTAGGCGAGGACGACGATCGCAACGCCGAGCAGGCCGAGTCCGACGGTGAACATCCCGACCGTGCCACCGGTGCGGAAAGCGATCCGGACGCCGTCGTCACGGCCCGTCGTGCGGGCCGCCTCGGCGACGCGGACGTTGGCCTTGACCGCCAGACTCATGCCCAGGTACCCGATGGCCGCGGAGAACACGGCGCCGAGGACGAAGAAGCCCGAGCGGCCCCAGCGCACGCCCGCCGAGTCGGCGGGGAGGAAGAGCAGCAGGATGAAGACGAGGACGACGAAGATCACGAGCGTCCTGAACTGCCGTCGCAGGTAGGCGTGGGCTCCCTCCTCGATCGCACCGGCGATCTCCTGCATGCGCTCGGTGCCGGCTCCCGCCGCGATCACCTGGCGCCGCAGGACGACACCCAGGACGAGGGCGATCAGCCCGATGACTGCGACACCGCTGATCAGGGTCAGGTTGGCACCGTCGAGATCGAGCGACGACGCTGCGGTCAGGGACACCTGCGTACCGGCCATGCCATCCTCCTTGATGGACGAGGGTCACGGCCGGGGCCACGTGTGACGGCGACCACAGCCGTGGCCACACCCTAGCTCCGGAAACCTTCTCGCGTGGGGACGTGCGACGAGAGGATCCTTCCCCTTCGCCTTCCCCGGCAGGCGGGGGCACCGGCGAGGCTGCGTCAGGACAGTCGGTTCAGGACACGGGCGCCTGCGCCGCGCATACGGCGGAGTCCAGGTCGGACCGGATCTCCAGAAGCCGGTCGAGCCCCGTGATGGTGAAGACGCGCATCACCCGGGCGTGCGATACGGCGACGGTCATGGTCCCGCCGTGGCGCGCCAGCCGCTTCAGGCGTCCGACGACGATCCCCAGCCCGGTGGAGTCGAGGAAGGTGACGTCGGTCAGGTCGAGGGTCAGCCGACGACGTCCGTCGGCGATGAGAGCCTCCAGGGCGTCGCGCAGCACGGCGGCGGAGGTCACATCGATCTCACCGGCAACATGGACGATGTGCACCTCCCCGGCTTCGCTGGTCGTGACGGAGATGGACACCGGCCTACCGTAGAGCACATGTCCACCCCCCGCCCAGAGGCCGACGAGCTGCTCGACCTGCTGACCGACGGGCGCGAAGGGCGGCTGCGGCACGTCGAGCGCATCCCGGCCCGACCGGCCATCGATGTGGAGCTGCCCGACTGGGTCGCACCACCCCTTCGACAGTCGTTGGCGGGCGCCGGCATCGACCGGCTGTGGTCGCACCAGGCGAGCGCGGCGCAGGCGGCCCGGGACGGACAGCACGTCGCCCTCTCGACGGGCACGGCCTCGGGCAAGTCGCTCGGCTACCTCCTCCCTTCGCTCACCTCGGTACTCGAGGGCCGGTCCGCGGCCAACGGCAGGGGGGCGACCGCCCTCTACCTCTCCCCCACCAAAGCGCTGGCCGCCGACCAGCTCGCCCGGCTGCAGTCCTGGGCGGTGCCCGGGATCCGCGCGGCGACGTACGACGGGGACACCCCCACCGACGAGCGCCGCTGGATCCGCGACCACGCCGACATCATCCTCACCAACCCCGACCTGGTGCACCACTCGCTGCTGCCGGGGCACCGCAGCTGGGCCCACGTCCTGCGGCGGCTGCGCTACGTCGTCATCGACGAGTGCCACGTCTATCGGGGGATCTTCGGCTCGCACGTCGCGCTGCTGTTGCGCCGGCTGCGGCGGGTGGCGCGACGCTACGGCGCGGACCCGACCTTCGTCCTGGCCTCGGCGACCGTGGGCGACCCCGGCGGGCACGCCTCCCGGCTCATCGGTGACGAGGTGCTCGCCGTGACGCAGGACGGGTCCCCCCGGGGAGCGCTGACCTTCGGCCTGTGGCAGCCACCGGAGGACGACGAGGGCGCCCGCCGCTCCCCCACCACCGAGGCCGCCGAGCTCATGGCGCAGCTGGTCGGCCGGGACGTGCAGACACTCGCCTTCGCCCGGTCGCGGGCCGGCGTGGAGGCGCTGGCCTCGTCGGCGTCACGCCAGGTCAGCATGGCCGACGAAGGGAGGATCGCGGCCTACCGCGGCGGGTACCTCCCCGAGGAGAGACGGGTCATCGAGCGTCGACTGCGCGAGCGGGAGCTGCTCGGCCTCGCAGCGACCAACGCGCTCGAGCTGGGCATCGACATCGCCGGGCTCGACGTCGTCCTCATGGCCGGGTGGCCGGGACGACTCGCCTCCGTGTGGCAGCAGGCGGGGCGCGCCGGGCGCGACGGACAGGACGCCCTCGCCGTGCTGCTGGCCGCCGACGACCCCCTCGACTCCTGGGTCGTCGACCACCCGGAGGCGGTCTTCGACGCACCGGTCGAGGCGAGCGTCCTCGACCCGCTGAACCTGCGCGTCCTCGTGCCGCACGTGGCCTGCGCCGCCGCCGAGGCGCCGGTGACGCTCGCCGACGAGCAGTGGTTCGGCGAGCCCCTCGAGGCCGTGCTGGCGATGCTCGTGGAGCGCGGCATCCTGCGATCCCGGCCGGGCGGGTGGTTCTGGACGCGACCGGACCGGCCGGGTGAGCACGTCTCCCTGCGCGGTATCGGCGATGTCGTGAGCATCGTCGAAGCCAGGTCCGGCCGGGTCGTCGGGACCATCGACGAGGCCGCGGCGCACGCCCAGGTGCACACCGGCGCGGTCCACGTGCACCAGGGCCGGACGTGGGTGGTCACCGACCTCGACCTCGAGGGGGCGACCGCGACCGTGGTGCGCGGTGACCCCGGCTGGACGACTCAGTCGCAGTCGGTGTCGGCCTTCGACATCGTCGCCGAGGAGAGCGGCGTCGATCTGGGCCCGGTGCGGGTCAGCTTCGGCAGGGTCGACGTGCGGCGGCAGGTGACCGGCTTCCTGCGGCGGTTGCCCGGTGGCGAGGTCATCGGGACCCACCCGCTGGACCTGCCCGAGCGCACCCTGTCGACCCGGGCGGTGTGGTGGACGATGACGCCGCAGTCGTTGGCCGACGTCGGGGTCGCCGAGCCCGACGTCCCGGGTGCGGCGCATGCGGCGGAGCACGCCGCCATCGGGATGCTGCCGTTGCTCGCGCCCTGCGACCGGTGGGACATCGGTGGGGTGTCCACCGACTGCCACCCGGACACCGGGCTGCCGACGATCATGGTCTACGACGGCCACCCCGGGGGTGCCGGCTTCGCGGCGCGGGCCCACGAGCGGATCGAGCAGTGGCTGACGATGACCCGCGAGACGATCGCGGGCTGCGGGTGCGAGCGCGCCGGCTGTCCCGCCTGCGTCGTCTCCCCGAAGTGCGGCAACGGCAACGAGCCCCTGGACGCGCGCGCAGCGGTGGCGCTCCTTGACCTCGTGATCGGCGCCCTGCGCCCTACAGTTGACGAGGACGCCCACCCGGGCACCACCACCCGACCAGCGGAAAGGACCTCGTGATGGTCGTCCTCGGACTCGTGCTCGTGCTCCTCGCCCTCCTGCTGGGGGCCGCCCTGCTCATGGGTGCCTCCGCACCCGAAACCATGGGGCAGGACGTCGACATCCACGTCCTCGACGCCCTCACGCTCACCCTCAACCCGCTGACGCTCGTCATCGCCGGCATGGTCGTGATGTTCCTCCTGTGGCTCGGGCTGGTCCTGATCAAGACCACGCTGGCGCGCAAGGCCCGCCTGCGCCGGGAGCACAAGGCCGCCGAGTTGGAGGCCCGTGAGCGCCGGGAGCGCGAGGAGGCCGAGGCCGCCGAGCGGGCACGGCAGGAGGAGGGTGAGCGCCAGCTGGAGGAGCGCCGCGTCGCGGAGGAACGCCTCCTCGCGCAGGAACGCCGCCGCGCCGAGGAGACCGCCGCAACCCGGCCCACCGGGAATCCCGCCCCGGCCGCACCCAGTGACCCGACCCGCCCGGTACCCCGACAGGGCGCCGCCGACGAGACCACCGCCATCCCCCGCGAGGGCACCCGTCCGATCGACCGGGAGCCCGGCGGGCCCGGGACCACTGGGAACTGAGCCACAGCGACGCTCACCCCGGCCCCGCGAGGGCCTGCCCCTCGGCGACCTCCGGACCTACTCCGGCCAGCCGGTGGGAGATCGGTACCGACGTGGTCACGCTCGCGATTCCCCCGACGTCGACCGAGCATCCGACGAGCCGCGCGGCCTGACCACGGGCGACCCTGCGGGCCCGGGCACAGGCCCTGACCGGGTCGGCGTGCTGCTGGAAGTCTCCGGCCGCGGCGAGCGCCGCCAGGTCTGCGGACGAGCGAGCCACGTGCGCGGCGCGGAGCACGCCGAGGACCGCCAGCCCGCCGATCGTCACCGTGAGCACGGCGACGATCACGCCCAGGGCCAGGACGGTGGCGGACCCGGACTCGTCCCGACATCGGCGGACTCGTCGGCCCACTCGCGGGCCCTGCGGCTCAGGGTGCACGATCGAGCGACTCCATCCGCGCCGTGGAGGAGCAGCGCGTGCCCTGCCCGATCCAGGCCAACCCGACCGGCGCGGGTGCCGCCACGGCGACGCTCACATCGGCACCCGCACGGGACACCTCGATGGTCGCCGACTCCGGGGCCGTCTGCTGCGCGTCCCGCACGGCACGCACCGTCGACTCACCCCTGGCCACCTCGCGCACGGCGACCCTCGCCGCATCGACGCACCGCACCTGGTCGACACCCCAGGCGAGGGCCGACAAGCAGATCACGAGGACCACGATGACCGCGGGGAAGGTGAGGGCGAGCTCCGCCGTCACCATCCCCGCGTCATCGCCTCCCCTACCGGATACCGAGCGCCTCGACGATGACACCGGTCAGTCCCGACTCGATCGAACCCGACTTCACGACCGCCAGCAGGACGATCGCGAAGGTGCAGGCCGCCAGCGTGCCCACCGCGTACTCGGCAGTGGTCATGCCGGCCTCGCAGGCCAGTCGTGCCCGGTGACGCCATCGCACGATGCTTCTCCTCATGGGGTGCTCCTCACCTCGGGCGGCGCGGGGTGCGCCGCGGTGAGGTCCACCCTTCGCCCTTGAGCCGGTGCGCAGGATGTTGCCGGAGAAGGTGTGCACGGTGGGTGCGCATTGCGCCCGGTTGTGGACGAGTTCCGCCTGTCGCCCACGCCGGCCGCGGCGTCCTAGAGTGTCCAGATGGACACCGTGGTCGATGCAGTCGTCGGGATCAACGACATCTACTGGTACCTCGTGATCGTCTTGCTCGTCGTCGCCGGGCTGACGTTCACGATCTGGTCGGTGGTGGTCCAGATCCGCTTCCTGCCGGAGATGTTCCGTGCGATCACCGAGAGGCCGTCCGGCACGAAGGACGAGCACGGTATCTCCGCCTTCCGTGCCTTCACGATCTCTGCGGCCTCCCGCGTGGGCACGGGCAACGTCGCCGGTGTCGCGGTCGCCATCACGCTCGGTGGCCCCGGCGCGGTGTTCTGGATGTGGATGCTCGCCCTCATCGGCGGCGCGACGGCCTTCGTCGAGTCCACGCTCGCCCAGCTGTACAAGGTCCGCGGCAGCGACAGCTACGTCGGCGGTCCGGCCTACTACATCCGTGACGGGCTGCGGCTGCCGTGGCTCGCCGGCATCTTCGCCGTGCTCATCACGGTCACCTACGGTTTCGTCTTCAACTCCGTACAGGCCAACTCGATCTCCGCGTCCGTCCAGGGCAACATCGGCGGCAACGAGACCCTGATCGCCTGGGTCGTGGGCATCGCCCTCGCCGGGATCACGGCTGCGGTGATCTTCGGCGGTGTCCGCCGGGTCTCCGCGGTCACCGAGGTGGTCGTGCCGGTCATGGCCGTTGCCTACATCGCCATCGCGCTGTTCGTCGTCGCGATCAACATCGAGCACGTCCCCGCGATGTTCGCCCTGATCGTCGAGCACGCCCTCGGGTTCCGCGAGATCGCCGGCGCCGCCTTCGGTGCGGCCCTGATGCAGGGCATGCGGCGTGGCCTCTTCTCCAACGAGGCCGGCATGGGCTCGGTCCCCAACGCCGCTGCGACCGCGTCCGTCTCGCACCCGGTCAAGCAGGGGCTCGTGCAGACGCTCGGCGTCTACTTCGACACGATCGTCGTCTGCTCCGCGACCGCCTTCATCATCCTGCTGAGCAACCCCTCCTTCGGGATGGACCAGCCCCAAGGCATCCAGCTGACCCAGAACGCTCTGCAGGGTCAGGTCGGGACCTGGGCCGGGCCGTTCCTGTCCGTCGTGATCTTCTTCCTCGCCTGGTCCTCGGTGCTGGGCAACACGTACTACGGGGAGGCCAACATCCGCTTCCTCAGCGGCTCCGAGCGCGCGCTGACCGCCTTCCGGGTCCTGGTCGTCCTCTGTGTCATCGGCGGGTCGCTCGGCTCGGTGGCTCTCGTGTGGAGCCTGGCCGACCTCTTCATGGGTTTCATGGCCACGATCAACCTCATCGCCATCCTGCCCCTGGCCGGCCTGACGATGGCGCTGCTGCGCGACTACAGCGAGCAGAAGGCACAAGGGCGCAACCCGGTCTTCCACCGCAAGGACCTGCCGCAGGCACGGGGGGTGTCGCTCTGGGACGACGAGGACATCGAGGTCTGGACCAAGGACGAGGAACCCGTCCGGTGAGCGGTCACCGTCGCCGGCCTCTCACGACAACTGGGACCCGACGAGCACGGCCACGAGCGGGATGACTGCGGTGGCGATGAAGGCCGGCAGAAAGCACAACCCCAAGGGGAGCACGAGCATGACCGCAGCCGAGCCGCCGGCCTGCTCGAGTCGTCGCGCCTCCGTCTCACGCAGGGTCGTGGCCGCATCGAGCAGGACCCGCGCGGAGGGGGCGCCGACGGCATCGGCGACGACGAAGGCCGTCGCCGTCGGCGCCCAGACGTCCCGGGCGTAACCCCAGGCCTCGCTCATCGGACGACCCCAGCGAAGGGCGGCTGCCACCCTGATCAGGTCCTCCGCCGCTCCCGGTGCGGCCACCTCCGCCACCTCTTCGAGGGCTTGGTCCAAACCACGCCCGGACTGCAGGGCGAGGGCGAGCAGGACGCTGGCGTCGGCCACGTCCTCGACAGTGACACCGTCCCGAGCAGGAGGTGGCTGCAGATCCGCAGGACGCGACCACCACCCACACCGCGAGGCCGCTGAGGGCCAGGCCACGACGGCGGTGAGCACCAGGGCCACGACCACTGCGCTCACCGGTGCACCTCGGCGGCCACGGCCCGGGAGAGCACCCAGCGGCAGACGATCCAGCCGATGGCGGTCAGGCCCAGCCCGACGCACGCACTGACCATCGTCACCGGGCTGTGGCCATAGACCTCCCAAGGAGCGAGCCCGAAGGTCAGGCCGGCGAGCAGTCCGGCGAGTGGGAGCAGCGTGAGCATCCGCATCGTGGCCCGCGCTCCGGACGTCGAGGCGTCCAGACGACGTCGCGCCTGGACCTGTGCGCGCAGCACCTGCGCGCTCGTCGTCATCGAGGGCGCCAGCGCCACGCCCAGGGCCTCGCTGAGCGCCCACGCCCCGGCCAGCGCGCCCAGCTCCGGACGCTGCTGCGCGTGCGCGCGCCACACCTGGCCGGCGGGACCGCCCGAGGAGAGCTGCTCGTGCACCTCGGCGAGCACATCCGCCCACGGCTGCGGGGCCTCGCGCGCCACCACCTCCACGGCCGTCACCGGGGTTGCCCCCGACCGCAGCGTCATCGCGATCAGGTCGGCCACCCGAGCCAGGCCCTCGAGGTCGTCCAGCGGGGAGGCGCGGGCTCGCCACCACGACGGTCCGGGCCGCGTCGTGCCCACTGGAACGCCGGTGGCGACGCGCCGTCCCGGCCAGCACAGCACCGCGGCGAGGACGAGGGAGATGACGGGCAGGCTCACGACGCACCATCGGGGAGCATGCCGATGGAGTCCACGACCCGTCGACCGCCGACCCGGCGAAGGTGGATGACCACGTCGATGGCGCTGGCCACCTGCGCGCGTACCGCATCACGGTTCATGCCGGCCAGGGCACCGAGCGCTTCCAGGCGGCTCATCACGTCCTCGGCGCGGTTGGCGTGGAGGGTGCCGCAGCCCCCTTCGTGTCCGGTGTTGAGGGCGAGGAGCAGGTCGCGTACCTCGGCCCCGCGGACCTCTCCGACAACCAACCGATCCGGCCTCATCCGCAGCGCCTGGCGTACGAGATCGACCATCGTCACCTCCCCGGCGCCCTCGGTGTTGGCCGAGCGCGCCTGCAGGAGCACGACGTGCCGGTGGTCCACCTGGATCTCACCGACGTCCTCGACGACCACCAGTCGCTCGTCCTGCGGCACCTCTGCCAGCAGCGCGGCCAGCAGTGTCGTCTTGCCCGTGCCCGTCCCTCCGGTGATGACGTGGGCACGCCGCTGGCCGACGACCTCGCGCAGCTGCTCGGCCTGCGCGGGGGTCGCCATCCCGAGGTCGACCAAGTGGTCCAACCCACCGCCGCGGTGCCGTGGGATGCGCAGGCTCACGTGGGGGCCGCCGCTGACGAGCGGTGGCAGGACGGCATGCAGGCGGATCCCACGAGGCAGCAACCCGTCGACCCAAGGCTGGGCATCATCCAGCCGCCGTGCGGCCATCGCCGCCAGTCGGGTCGCGAGCCTGCGGACGGCAGCGGCGTCCCCGACCTCGACGCCTAAGGCCGGTGCGACACCCGCGCCACGGTCGACCCACACGGACCCGTCGCCGTTGACGAGGACGTCCGTCACGCTCTCATCGGCCACCAACGGCTCGAGCACCCCCAGCCCCATCAGCTCTGCCTGCAGCTCGTCGGTGCGCCGTCGAGCTCCCCCGGCGCCCAGCCGCACCGCCTCGGAGTGGGCCACGTCGGCGATGGCCGAGCCGTCCGGCGCCCGTCCCGCCCGCACCTGTGCATCGATGGCACTCGACCACCTCACGAGACCAGCCCCAGCGCACGCTCGTGATGCGTGCCGCTGACGACCCCACCCGCTGCGGGCAGGACCTCCACCAGGGCGCGAGCCACCTCGCCGACCGACCCGCGGGGGCGGGGCGCTCGACCGCGGGCCTCGTCACGCGGCACCCCCGGATCGTCGGCGAGGTGCTCCAGCAGCGGCAGCCCGAGGTGGTCTGCGGCTTGCGCCGACACCCGCTCGGCCCGACGTGGACCGCGGGTGACCACCAGGGCCCGCTCGGACAGCTCACCGAGCCCGACGACCCACTGCTCCCCGTCCCGCAGCCATCGCGGGCGCAGCCCCACAAGGACGATGATGATGTCCGCGCACGCGGCCAGCTCCCCGGGCAGTGGCCCGGCAGGCACGTCGAGGACGACCGGCCCGATGTGGGCCAGGGCCTCGACGACCGCCGTGGTCGTCGAGACGCTCGGCGCCTGCCCTCGCGCCGCGAGAACCGGCACCGATCCCGTGGGCAGTCGTCGACGCAGCCCCTCCGCATCGACGTGCCCCTCGTGCTCGGCAAGATCGCCCCACCGCAGCCCGTCGAGGTGCTCGATCGCCACGGTGGCGTCCAGGCCGCCACCCGAGAAGTCCGCGTCGACGAGCGTCGGCGCACGACCCCGAGCAAGTGCGGTGCCGGTGACCGCAGTGAGGGTCGAGGCGCCCAACCCACCGGAGGCGCCGGTGACGAGAATCATGGGATGCATGCCCCGGAGTCTGCCGACGTGTCGGCCCTGGGGGGCCCGCTCTCGAGCTGCTGTGGACCGCCACGACGGGCGATGAGCGCGTGTGGACATCCGCGTGGGGACAAAGGACGGCCCCGGCGGGGGAGCGCCGGGGCCGTCAACGCTCGGACTCCGGGGGGAGGGAGCCGCGCGTTGCCGCTCAACCCGTGGGGAGCGGCTGCATCCAACTTTAACGGTCTGTGGACACAACGCAATTCCTAACAACTGTCACATTTGCGACGGGTGTTCACATGCGCCGAAGACCGTATCCGAGGGGTCAGGACAACCCCTGGGAACCCTCCAGAAATCGTCAGGGCGGTCTCAGCCGATACGACCCGCCCGGACCGAGTCGGCGATCCGCCAGCCCTCCTCGGCGCCCGCCACGAGCGAGTCACCACAGTGCTGGAGCCACAGGACCAGACCCGGCTGGCCGCCGTGGACGTAGCCGTTCAACGAGCCGAGGTACGCGGGTCCCCCTTCGTGCCCGTGCCCCGCCTCGGGCACCGCGACACGTGTCGGGTCGAGCCCGGTCTCGGCTATCAGAGCGCGCTCCACCGCGCGGGCGACCAGTCCATTGCCCACGACGAAGGGACGCACAGTGGCGATCTCCGCGTGGACGACCGACGCGACGACGAGCGCCGGGGCCCCACTCGCGCCCTGCATGAGCTCGATGATGCCGTTCAGCCGGTCACGCAGCTCGAGTCCGGTGGGGGCGACCCCGAGATCAGCGAACTCCTCGCAGCCCTCCCCCCCACGACGCGGCCGGCCCAGCTGGTCCGCATCGTCGACGAGCTGGGCCGCGGCGACGGTGTGCAGCCGCGCCAAGGCCTGACCGGGCGAGCGGGTGACCAGCTGACCCAGGTGCTCGGTCTCGGACGTCGCTGAGATCGCACCGTGGATGACCCGCTCCGCGGGGTCGGGCTCCGGGTTGCGCTCACGGGCACCGCGCATGAGGTCGCGCACGATGGATGCGGTCGACCGGGCCCCGTCGAGCTCGGCACTCGCCCAGGCACCGCGCACCCGGGACTCCGCGGCAGCCTCGGGGATGCGCCGTCGCAAGGCCTCGTGCCACCGCAGCTGCGTACACACCTCCCGGACGTGCTCGGACGCCGCTGACACCTCAGGAAGGTCAGCGATCGTGGTCAGGGCGGTCAGGAGGGGACTGGGATTGGCCACCAGCACAGCGTAGGCCGCACTAGTCTGCGGCCATGACCGCCGGCCTGCACCTACCCACTGTGGTGGTCGTCTCGGGCGCGTTCATCGCCTGCGGTCTGCTCGTCGCGTTCCTGCGTTGGAGACGCCACAGCCCCGGCTTCATCTCGGTCACCGACCAGGCGACCTACGAGACCCTGCACACGGCGTCCGTCGCGGCACGCCACCTCGCCGACGGATTCACCGACGAGGGGTGCGAGCGAGCAGCCCCCTTCCTGCGGGCGATGCTCGCCACGCCCGCCCTGGCGATCTGCGACCGCAGCAGCGTGCTCGTCTGGGATGGCGAAGGGAGGCACCACCTGCCCGCCGTCATGGACCAGGGGCAGACTGTGCTCTCCTCGGGACGAACCCTCGTCCTCGGGCCGGAGTCGGTCACCTGCAGCTCGCTGGAGTGCCCGTTGCGCGCGGCCGTCCTCGCCCCGGTGTCCGTCGAGGGACGGGTGATCGGACTGATCGCCGGGTTCGGGCCCGCCGCGTCCGCCGGCCTCGCGCGCGCTGCCGAGGAGGTCGCCTCCTGGGTGGCCACCCAGGTCGAGCTGGCCGAGCTCTCGCACCAGCGCACCCGCGCCATGGAGGCCGAGCTGCGCGCCCTGCGCGCCCAGATCTCCCCGCACTTCATCTACAACAGCCTCGCGGCGATCGCCTCGTTCGTGCGGACGGACCCGGCCCGGGCCCGCGAGTTGCTGCTCGAGTTCGCCGACTTCACTCGCTACGCCCTACGACGCGACGGTGCCTTCACGACCGTCAGCGAGGAGCTGCGCAATGTCGAGCGCTACCTCGTCCTCGAGCAGGCCCGCTTCGGCGAGCGACTGGGCATCACACTGAAGATCGCTCCCGAGGTGTTGCCGGTGCGGGTGCCGTATCTGTCCATCCAGCCCCTCGTGGAGAACGCCGTGCGCCACGGTCTGGCCCCGAAGGAGGGACCCGGTCAGATCACGCTGAGCGCGATCGACCACGGCACCGACGCCGAATTCGCAGTCGATGACGACGGCGTCGGAGCCGACCCGGAGGCCATCCGCAAGGTTCTCGACGGGCAGTCACGGGCCGACTCCGTCGGCCTCGGCAACGTCGACGCCCGACTGCGCCAGGTCTATGGTGAGGAGTTCGGCCTCGTCGTCGACACGGCACCGGACGCGGGGATGCGGGTCTCCTTCCGGGTACCCAAGTATTCCCCGGCCCTGGAGGAACCCGCCTAGTGTGGCCCCCATGACGCGCCCGTCGCTCCCCGCGTTGACCGTCCTCGTCGTCGATGACGAGGCCCCGGCTCGCAACGAGGTCGCCTGGCTCCTCGACCAGGACGACCGGGTCAGTCGTGTCCTGACCGCTTCGAGCGGCACGGCGGCCCTCGCCGCCCTCGAACGCGAGCAGATCGACGTCGTCTTCAGCGACATCGCCATGCCGGGTCTGGACGGCATGCAGCTCGCTCGCGTCATCCGACGCTTCGCGGAGCGACCCCAGATCGTCTTCGTCACCGCCTACGACACCCACGCCGTCGACGCCTTCGACCTGGATGCCGTCGACTACCTGATGAAGCCGGTTCGCCCGGAGCGGATCGGCGAGGCGGTGCGGCGCTGCCTCGCCTCGGCCGACCGGGAGACCCGCGCGCCCGAGACCGACGAGGGAGACGAGACCATCCCGGTCGAGCTCGGCGGGGTGACCCGCTTCATCCCCCGCAGCGAGATCAGGTGGGTGCAGGCCCAGGGTGACTACGCCCGGCTGCACACCCCGTCAGGGTCGCACCTGGTGCGCATCCCGCTGGCGACCCTCGAGGACCGGTGGGCCGAGGCGGGTTTCGTCCGGATCCACCGCTCCACGCTGGTCGCGACCCGCCACATCAGTGAGGTCCACAACGACGGCGGACGCTGCACCGTGGTCGTCGACGGCAACGAGCTGCAGGTGAGTCGGCGGCACACCAGGGCGTTGCGCACCACGCTGCTGCGGCCCCGCACCGACACCGTCGACGGGTGAGCCCGCCACCGGAGCGGGTCCGCGTCACCCGGACCCGTAGGAACACCCAGAGCGAGCACCCGCGCACCGTCCGCGAGGAGATCGCCGGCGAGTCCCGGCTCGGCGCGACCTACGTCTCCTCCCTCATGCGCGCCCAGCTGCAGCTGACCCTCGGGGTCCTGGCCGCCGGCCTGCTGACCCTCGGCGCGCTGCCCCTGATCTACGCGCTCGTCCCGCCCGTCCGGTCACTGTCCGCCCTCGGGCTTCCGATCGCGTGGGCCGTCCTCGGCGTAGTGGTCTACCCCGTCATCGTGCTCGTCGCCCGGTGGTACACCCGGTCCGCTGAGCGTCTCGAGGCAGAGTTCAACGACCTCGTGAGGCGCCGGTGAGTGACCCGCTGAGCGTCGCCGCGATCGCGCTCGTCTGCGTGACCACCCTCGCCCTGGGCGCCCTGGGGTTGCGGCTGGCCACGGGCACGAGCGACTTCTACGTCGCCGGCCGAGCCGTCACCCCGTGGCGCAACGCGAGCGCGATCGGGGGCGAGTACCTCTCCGCCGCAAGCTATCTGGGTGTCGCCGGGCTGGTCTACGAGAACGGCGTCGACATGCTGTGGATGCCCGTCGGGTACACGGTCGGCTACCTCGTCCTGCTCATCCTCATCGCCGCTCCCCTGCGCCGGTCCGGCGCATACACCCTCCCCGACTTCGCCGAGTCCCGCTTGGAGTCCTCGACCCTGCGGCGCGGCTGCGCCCTCCTCGTGGTCGGCATCGGGTGGCTCTACCTCCTGCCGCAGATGCAGGGCGCCGGCCTCGCGCTGCGGCACGTCTCGGGGCTGCCCACCTGGGTGGGGGCCACCGTCCTCACCGTCATCGTCACCCTCAACGTCGCCTCCGGCGGCATGCGGGCGGTCACACTCGTGCAGTCCGTCCAGTACTGGATCAAGCTGTCCGCCATCGCCATCCCTGCCTTCGTCCTGCTCGCCGTCTGGGCCCAGTCCGGCGCGCCGGCGCCGCAGGCCGACAGCTCCTGGTGGCAGCCCCTCACCTCGAGCGAACCGGTGACTCGCTCCCTCTTCACCACCTACAGCACGCTCGCTGCCCTGTGCCTGGGGACCATGGGCCTGCCGCACATCGCCGTACGCTTCTACACCAACCCCGATGGGGTGGCAGCCCGGCGCACGACGGTCGCGGTGCTGGCGCTGCTCGGCCTGTTCTACCTCTTCCCACCCGTCTACGGCTTCCTCGGTCGCGCGTACCTCGATGCCCCGGACCTGCTCAACGACCCCGGTCGCACGGTCGTGCTCGCCCTGCCGGGCGCGATCCTGCCCGGTCTCGACGGACGACTGCTGACGGCGCTCGTCGCCGGCGGCGCCTTCGCCGCCTTTCTCTCCACTGCCTCGGGTGTGACCATGTCCGTGGCAGGCGCGATCGACCAGGACGTCATCCGACCCCTCCTGAGCCGGATGACCAAGGGTGATGCCAGCCCGGCCGGCTCCTTCCGCCTCGCTGCCGGGATCGGGGTCCTCGCCCCCTTCACCGTTGCCGTCTCGTCCGCGCCGGTGGGCATCTCCTCGGCTGTCGGACACGCCTTCGCCATCGCCGCGGCCACCTTCGCGCCCTTGCTGATCCTCGGCGTGTGGTGGCCCGGGCTGACGGCGAAGGGGGCGGCCGCGGGCGTGTTCGTCGGTGGCCTGACCACGGGTGCTGCCGCATTGGCCTCCGTCCTCGGGCTCGCCCCTCACGGCTGGGTGGGAGCGCTCGTGGCAGCGCCGACCGCGTGGGCGACCCCGCTCGCCTTCGCCGTGACGGTGCTGGTCTCGCTGGCGACCCCCGCCTCGCGTCCGCGCCGCTGGGCGCGCACCATGGCTCGGCTGCACACGCCGGAGGACGTCTACGCCGACGCGGTCTGACCGCTCATCGCGGCCCGTCGACCGCTCGTCGCGGGCCCCTCGCCCGCACGGCGACGCAGCGCGCGCGTCGGCCGCGGGGCACGACGCAAGTGCGGACGGGAAGCCCCCTCCTGCGTGAGTGTTGGGTGCGTCCGGCCGACGCCGTCCGGATCCACCCACTACCCGGAGGTGAGCTGTGAGCAACGAAGCTCCCACGCTCGGCGAGCGCTACATCGCCGTCCAGGAGTCCGAGGAGTTCGGCGAGCTGCGCCGCAAGTTCCGCGGATTCGTCTTCCCCGTCACCGCGTTCTTCCTGGCGTGGTACTTCCTCTACGTCCTGCTGTCGATCTTCGCATCCGACTTCATGGGCACCGAGGTCTTCGGCAACATCAACATCGGCCTGCTGCTCGGCCTGGGCCAGTTCGTGACGACGTTCGCGATCACGATCATCTACGTCCGCTGGGCCAACCGGGTCTTCGACCCGCGCGCTGAGGCCCTGGCCTCCAGCATCGGCAGCGACGAGACCCCGGAGGTGGACGGCTGATGAGCACTCTGAGCACCCTGGCCGCCGAGACCACGACCGGCTCGCCCGCACTGAACATCACCATCTTCGTCGTCTTCGTCGTCGCGACGCTGGCGATCGTCATCAAGGTCGCCTCCGGTCACAAGACGGCCAGCCAGATGTACACCGGGGGCGCGTCCTTCTCCGGCAGGCAGAACGGCCTGGCCATCGCCGGCGACTACCTCTCCGCCGCGAGCTTCCTCGGCATCGCCGGGGCGATCGCTCTGCAGGGCTACGACGGCTTCCTCTACTCCATCGGCTTCCTCGTGGCCTGGCTCGTCGCCCTGCTCCTCGTGGCCGAGCTCTTCCGCAACACGGGCCGCTTCACCCTGGCCGATGTGCTGTCCTACCGACTGCGCCAACGTCCGATGCGCATCGCCACGGCCAGCTCGGTCCTCGCGGTCTCCTTCTTCTACCTGCTGGCCCAGATGGCCGGCGCCGGTTCGCTCGTCTCCCTGCTCCTGGGCGTCGACGGCGCCGCAGCGCAGAACATCGTCATCGCCGTCGTCGGCATCGTCATGGTCAGCTACGTGATGATCGGTGGCATGAAGGGCACCACCTGGGTGCAGATGATCAAGGCCGTACTGCTGATCCTCGCCGTGGCAGTGATGACCGTGTGGGTCCTGGGAACCTTCGGCTTCAGCCTCTCGGGGGTGATGCAGGCCGCGGTCGACGAGAACCCCGCCGCCGGCGACAAGCTGCTCGAGCCGGGTCTGAAGTACGGCGGCAGCCTGACGACGAAGATCGACTTCATCTCGCTCTCGCTGGCGCTCGTCCTCGGCACCGCCGGACTCCCCCACGTCCTGCAGCGCTTCTACACCGTCCCGACGAGCAAGCAGGCCCGCAAGTCCGTCGAGTGGGCCATCTGGCTCATCGGCGGCTTCTACCTGCTGACCCTGGTCATCGGCTACGGCGCCGGCGCCCTCGTCGGCGCGGACCGGATCAACGAGGCACCCGGCAAGGCGAACGCAGCCGCGCCGCTGCTCGCCTTCGAGCTGGGTGGGTCGTGGTTGCTCGGCATCGTCTCGGGCATCGCCTTCGCGACGATCCTCGCGGTCGTCGCCGGGCTGACGATCACCGCCAGCGCGAGCTTCGCGCACGACCTGTACAACCAGGTCTTCAAGAATGGCCAGGCCAGCCAGGAGCAGGAGGTGAAGGTCTCGCGGTACGCCGTGATCGGCATCGGCATCGTCGCAATCCTCGGTGGCATGCTCGCCAAGAACCAGAACATCGCCTTCCTCGTGGCCCTCGCCTTCGCCGTCGCGGCGAGCGCCAACCTCCCGACGATCCTCTACAGCCTCTTCTGGAAGCGGTTCAACACCCGTGGGGCGCTGTGGTCGATGTACGGCGGCCTCGGCGCGGCGATCGTGCTCATCGCCTTCTCCCCCGTGGTCTCCGGATCGGAGACGGCGATGATCCCGGGTGCTGACTTCAGCATCTTCCCGCTGGCCAACCCCGGACTGATCTCGATCCCGCTCGGCTTCTTCCTCGGCTGGCTGGGCTCGGTGACCAGCACGGAGTTCAACCGCGCGAAGTACGCCGAGATGGAGGTGCGCAGCCTCACCGGTCACGGCGTGGCCGAGGTGGTCGAGCACTGACCCACCACATCACGACAGGCGAAGGGGGGAGAGCCGCGGCTCTCCCCCCTTCGCCTGTCCGTCAGCACCCCGCCTGCAGGGGCTCAGGCGTTGGCCGGAGCCTGCGTGCCCGCTCCGCGCCGACGGATGACCGGGTCCCCGCCCGGCGTCGGGTCGCCCGCCGGAGCCCCCGCCCCGAGGATGACGAATCCGTTGTCGGCCAGGAGATCGAGGTCGTCCTGCGCCGCCTGCCCCTCGGCCGTGAGGTAGTCCCCGAGGAAGATCGAGTTGGCCACGTGCAGGGCCTGCGCCTGCAGGCTGCGCAGGTGCATCTCGCGGCCGGCTGCGATGCGGATTTCCGTAGAGGGAGCCAGGACCCGGGCGGTGGCCAGGATCTTCAGACAGCGCAGCGGCGACAGCTCCCACGTCTGCTGCTTCGGGGTCCCGTCGAAGGGGATGAGGAAGTTGACCGGGATCGACTCGGACCCCATCTCGCGCAGCGCGACGAGCGCCTCGACGAGCTGCTCGTCACTCTCGCCCAGCCCAGCGATGAGGCCACTGCACGCAGACAGCCCGGCACCTTGTGCCTTCGCCACCGTGCGGACCCGATCGTCGTAGGTGTGCGTCGTGACGATCTGCTCGTGGTGCGACTCGGCAGTGTTGATGTTGTGGTTGTAGGCGTCGGCCCCGGCGTCACGCAGCTGCTCGGCCTGCCCGTCCCGGAGCGGACCGAGGCAGGCGCAGACCTCGACGTCTGGGTGCTCCTCCTTGATCGCGCCGACCATGCCGGCGACCCGCTCGACGTCGCGGCTGCTCGGCCCGCGGCCGCTGAGAGCACGTCGAGCACCTCCTCGTCGGGTGTGCGCAGGACGGCCAGCGCGTCCTGCCGCGTCGCCTCCGCTCCGTCGAGGATGCGGGTGACGAGCTCGTGTGCCTTCATCTGTCCACCTCCGGCGGGTACATGGCTCAACGTGCTGACACTGAACGCCGTTCACCCACGGTGAACGGCGTTCATATTAGGGGCGTGGACCGGTAGGGTCAAGTTGTTCCATGGACAACCACGACGAAGGGAGGGCCGTGCCGGCCCCACGCCGCGCCCCCACGCAGCGCCTCACCCGGGCGCATGTCGTGGACACTGCCCTGACCATCCTCGCCGGGGTGGGCCTGCCCGACCTGACGATGCGCGCGATCGGGACCGAGCTCGGGGTGCAGCAGAGCGCCCTGTACCACCATTTCGAGAACAAGCAGGCGCTGCTCGGTGCCGTCGCGGACGAGATCATCGCGCGTGGCCCGCGCACCGTCTCCCCGCCGGGCGGCTGGCAGGACCAGGCGCGCCAACAGTGCTGCGACGTCCGCGACGCAGTGACCGCCTACCCGGACGGCGCCGACCTCGTCATGAGCATGTGGGCCTTCGGTATGGGGGGGCACGCACCCTTCGTCGGGCTGTGCGACCTGCTGGTCGAGGCGGGCCTGACCCACAAGGTGGCCCCCACAGCGGCCCGCACCCTCCTGCACTTCGTCTACGGGCACGCCTACGACGAGCAGTCCCACGACCACGCGGCCCGGTCGGGCATCACCTTCGGCGAGCGCGCACCGACCGACTTCGACACCGGCGTGAACATCGTGCTCGCCGGCATCAACGCATTGCTCTGACCGGCATTGCTCTGACCGGCGCCCGTCTCAGCTGGCCGCGGCCGCCCCGGCCCGCAGCGATGCGGCGGACTCATCAGTGACCGTGGCGAAGAAGCCGCCGACGACGTCCTCGAGGTGCCCCAGGCTCTGGGCCGCGAAGAGCACCGGCTGGTACTTCGTGATGTCGTAGTTGAGCGTGCCCATGTCCGCGAGATCGAGGTCGCGGATCTCCATCGATGAGTACTCCTGGATCTCCCCGAAGCTGGAGAGGATCCCGGCCCCGTAGGCCTTGAGGTCGTCACCGTCGTAGGCCACGCCGAACTCGATCGAGAACCAGAAGACATCGGCCACGAACTGCATGGCCTCGTCCGTCTCCAGCCGCAGGGACGCCGCGCCTGCGGCCTCGGTGATCGCGGCCAGACGTGGGCTGGCCAGCTGGTTCCCGTGCCCGATCACCTCGTGGATGATGTCCGGCTCCGGCGTGTAGAGCGGCTCGGCGCCGTGGCGCAGGTACTGGGTGGAATTAAAGGTCTGGCCGCCAAGATCGGCGTAGAAGTCCCGCAACGGGACCAGACCCGGCGCGCACACGTACCGCCATCCGGTCAGCGGGAGCAGATGCTCGCTGACCTCGTGCAACTGCGGGACGTGGTCGACGGGGAGAGCGAGTCGCTCCTTGGCGGCGAGGTACTCAGGGTGCGCGTGGAGCTCGTGCAGGGGTGCGAGCTCGTCGCTGACCCGGCGCCACACCTCGTGCTCGTCCTCGGTGTACGTCACGGTCGGGACGGGCTCGCGGCCCCGGTCCCATCGCAGTGCGATCCCTGCGATCTCGCCCCGGCGACGCAGGTACTCCTGATCGTCCCGGCCCGGGTGGGTGTCCGCGAGGTGGACCTCCACGGAGCCGTCCTCGTGCTCGGTCACGGGTGAGTACAACTGTCCCTCGGTGAACACATCCACCACCTCCTTGTGGTCAGTCAAGAGTGACAGATGACGCCCGACCCGGCTACGGAAGCGCAGATCACTGGTCAGGATGTGCAGTGCGCCTCGAGCCCACTCCCGCGACCTCTGCGCACAGTGCCCACCCCGGACCCCATGCCGTGCGGTGGCTGCCGTTCGTCGCCCCGAGACCGACGCCCGGCGACGGTGAACGGACACCGATTGTGCTCGTGACCACATCGGGGGAAGGTAGGAGAGGTATCCACCGTGCGGTGACGCACGGCCACTCGACGAGGAGGACACGTGTCGGATTTCGCCCCGAGCACCGAGTTCGCCGACCAGGCGGTCGGCAAGGCAGCCCTGTACGACGAGGCTGCGGCAGACCATGAGGGATTCTGGGCCGCACGTGCCCGCGAGTACGTCACGTGGAGCAAGGACTTCGACACCACGCTCGACTGGAGCGACGCACCCTTCGCGAAGTGGTTCGTCGGGGGTGAGCTCAACGTCGCCTACAACTGCGTCGACCGCCATGTCGAGGCAGGCAACGGCGACCGCGTCGCCATCCACTTCGTCTCCGCCAACGGCGACGACGACCGTGCGATCACCTACGCGGACATGCAGCGCGAGGTCGCCAAGGCCGCCAACGGTCTGGCGTCCCTCGGCGTCGAGAAGGGCGACCGCGTCGCCATCTACATGCAGATGATCCCGGAGACGATCTTCACGATGCTGGCCTGCGCCCGTATCGGCGCTCCGCACTCGCTCGTCTTCGCCGGCTTCTCCGCCGACGCGCTGCGGGCCCGCATCGACGACGCCGATGCAAAGGTTGTCGTCACCAGCGACGGCCAGTTCCGCAAGGGGAAGGCCATGCCGCTGAAGAAGGCCGTCGACGATGCCGTCGAGGGCACCTCCGCGCAGAAGGTCCTCGTCGTCAAGCGCACCGGCATCGATGTCGCCTGGGACGAGGACCGGGACGTCTGGTGGGACGATGTCGTCACCCCGGCTGCGGACACCCACGAGGCCCCCGCCCACGACAGCGAACACCCCCTCTTCCTCCTGTACACCTCCGGCACGACGGGCAAGCCCAAGGGCATCCTGCACACCACCGGTGGGTACCTCGTCCAGACCGCCTACACCAACGCCGTCGTCCACGACCTGCACCCCGAGACCGACGTCTACTGGTGCACCGCCGACATCGGCTGGGTGACGGGCCACAGCTACATCGTCTACGGCCCGATGGCCAACGGTGCCACGCAGATCGTCTTCGAGGGCACCCCGGACAGCCCACACAAGGGCGTCTTCTGGGAGATCGTGCAGAAGTACGGCGTCTCCATCCTCTACACCGCTCCCACCGCGATCCGCACCTTCATGAAGTGGGGCCACGACATCCCCCAGCAGTACGACCTCTCCTCCCTGCGCGTTCTCGGCTCGGTCGGTGAGCCGATCAACCCCGAGGCCTGGCGCTGGTACCGCGAGCACATCGGCGGCGGGACCGCCCCGATCGTGGACACGTGGTGGCAGACCGAGACCGGGGCGATCATGAACTCCCCGCTGCCCGGGGTGACCGAGCTCGAGCCGGGTAGTTCGCAGGCCCCGGTTCCCGGCATCCACGCAGAGGTACTTGACGACGAGGGCAACCGCCTCACCGACACCGACGCGGTCGGCTACCTCGTCCTGACGAAACCCTGGCCGGCAATGCTTCGCGGCGTCTGGGGCGACCCTCAGCGCTACAAGGACACCTACTGGAGCCGCTTCGGCCCCGACCTCTACTTCGCCGGCGATGGCGCGAAGTACGACGAGAAGGGCAACATCTGGATCCTCGGCCGCGTCGACGACGTCATGAACGTCTCGGGCCACCGGATGTCGACTGCGGAGATCGAGTCCGCCCTCGTCTCCCACGACAAGGTGGCCGAGGCGGCCGTGGTCGGCGCCTCGGATCCGACCACGGGTCAGGCCATCGAGGCCTTCGTCATCCTGCGCCAGGACACGACGACCGAGGCCGATTCGGCCGACCGTGGCGGCGAGCTGGTCACCGAGCTGCGTAACCACGTTGCGAAACAGATCGGCCCGATCGCCAAGCCGCGCTCGATCATGATCGTCTCGGAGCTGCCCAAGACCCGCTCCGGCAAGATCATGCGCCGTCTGCTGAAGGACGTCGCGGAGAACCGCGAGGTCGGTGACGTCACCACGTTGGCCGACTCCTCGGTCATGGCGCTGATCCAGGACGGCATGTCCAAGACCGCCGACGACTGATCCCCCAGGACGACGAAGGGGCCGGCCCGCCGATGATCGGCGGGCCGGCCCCTTCGCGTGCCCCAACACACTTGCCCGAGAATCCACGGCTCTGACGCACGCGGTGGACTCGCAGGGCCTTGGTCGTTGGGACGTACGAAAGCCCCCGACGACTCGTCGGGGGCTTTCGCTTTTCTAATGGTTGTCCGGCTGCGTCCTACTCTCCCACACCGTCTCCAGTGCAGTACCATCGGCGCTGAAAGGCTTAGCTTCCGGGTTCGGAATGGGACCGGGCGTTTCCCTTTCGCTGTGACAGCCGTAACTCTATGGAAATACGATTTGCCGTGCCCCCTTGGTGGGTCAAAGGGGGGGTCTGACCGTATCTCGGGAACTGCACAGTGGACGCGGAGCACTACTTCTTTACGCAACAAGTGTTGTGTGTGTATCAAGTCATCGGCTTATTAGTACCAGTCAGCTCCATGCATTGCTGCACTTCCACATCTGGCCTATCAACCCAGTCGTCTACTGGGAGCCTCTCGAACCGTAGTTCATGGAAACCTCATCTTGAGACATGCTTCCCGCTTAGATGCTTTCAGCGGTTATCACTCCCGAACGTAGCTAATGAGCGGTGCCCTTGGCAGAACAACTCACACACCAGAGGTTCGTCCAACCCGGTCCTCTCGTACTAGGGTCAGCCTCTCTCAAGTTTCCTACGCGCACAGCGGATAGGGACCGAACTGTCTCACGACGTTCTAAACCCAGCTCGCGTGCCGCTTTAATGGGCGAACAGCCCAACCCTTGGGAGATACTCCACCCCCAGGATGCGACGAGCCGACATCGAGGTGCCAAACCATCCCGTCGATATGGACTCTTGGGGAAGATCAGCCTGTTATCCCCGGGGTACCTTTTATCCGTTGAGCGACGGCGCTTCCACAAGCCACCGTCGGGTCACTAGTTCCGACTTTCGTCCCTGCTTGACATGTCTGTCTCGCAGTCAAGCTCCCTTGTACACTTGCACTCGCCACCTGATTGCCAACCAGGCTGAGGGAACCTTTGAGCGCCTCCGTTACATTTTAGGAGGCAACCGCCCCAGTTAAACTACCCACCAGGCAATGTCCCTGATCCGGATCACGGACCGAGGTTAGATAACCAGAACGACCAGAGTGGTATTTCAACGATGACTCCACACACACTGGCGTGCATGCTTCAACGTCTCCCACCTATCCTACACAAGCCGTCCCGATCACCAATACCAAGCTATAGTGAAGGTCCCGGGGTCTTTCCGTCCTGCTGCGCGTAACGAGCATCTTTACTCGTAATGCAATTTCGCCGAGTTCGTGGTTGAGACAGTGGAGAAGTCGTTACGCCATTCGTGCAGGTCGGAACTTACCCGACAAGGAATTTCGCTACCTTAGGATGGTTATAGTTACCACCGCCGTTTACTGGGGCTTAAATTCTCAGCTTCGCCCTCAAAGAGAGCTAACCGGTCCTCTTAACCTTCCAGCACCGGGCAGGCGTCAGTCCGTATACATCGTCTTGCGACTTCGCACGGACCTGTGTTTTTAGTAAACAGTCGCTTCTCCCTGGTCTCTGCGGCCCTTTCCCCTAGCCCGTAAAGAGCTTCAGGGTCCGGGCCCCCCTTCTCCCGAAGTTACGGGGGCATTTTGCCGAATTCCTTAACCACGATTCACTCGATCGCCTTGGTATTCTCTACCCAACCACCTGAGTCGGTTTGGGGTACGGGCGGCTAGAACCTCGCTAGAGGATTTTCTCGACAGCATAGGATCACCCTGCTTCCCGCAAAAGCGGTCACCATCAGGCCTTGGGCACATGAGTCGCGGATTTACCTACGACTCGCCCTACACCCTTGGACGTGGACTACCATCGCCACGCGGAGGCTACCTTCCTGCGTCTCCCCATCGCTTGACTACTACCAGATCGGGTCACGCGTTCCACCCACCGGCGACATCCGAAGATGCCTGTGGTGAGCTTCAGGCGCTTAGCATCACTGGATTCATCAGGGGCGGTTCTTCGCCGGTTCCGGAATATCAACCGGATGTCCATCGACTACGCCTGTCGGCCTCGCCTTAGGTCCCGACTTACCCAGGGCAGATTAACTTGACCCTGGAACCCTTGGTTATTCGGCGGACGGGTTTCTCACCCGTCATTCGCTACTCATGCCTGCATTCTCACTCGTGTGGCATCCACGACTGGATCACTCCGCCGCTTCACTCGCCACACGACGCTCCCCTACCCATCAACACGCCTGGACACACAAAGTGCGTCAAGCAATGCGTCAATGCCACAGCTTCGGTGGTGTGCTTGAGCCCCGCTACATTGTCGGCGCGGAATCACTTGACCAGTGAGCTATTACGCACTCTTTCAAGGATGGCTGCTTCTAAGCCAACCTCCTGGTTGTCACTGCAACTCCACATCCTTTTCCACTTAGCACACGCTTAGGGACCTTAGCTGGTGATCTGGGCTGTTTCCCTCTCGACTACGGAGCTTATCCCCCGCAGTCTCACTGCCACGCTCTCACTTACCGGCATTCGGAGTTTGGCTAACGTCAGTAACCTGGTGAGGCCCATCAGCTATCCAGTAGCTCTACCTCCGGTAAGAAACACGTGACGCTGCACCTAAATGCATTTCGGGGAGAACCAGCTATCACGGAGTTTGATTGGCCTTTCACCCCTACCCACAGCTCATCCCCTCAGTTTTCAACCTAAGTGGGTTCGGTCCTCCACGACGTCTTACCGTCGCTTCAACCTGGCCATGGGTAGATCACTCCGCTTCGGGTCTAGACCCAGCGACTATGACGCCCTCTTCGGACTCGCTTTCGCTACGGCTTCCCCACACGGGTTAACCTTGCCACTGAGCACTAACTCGCAGGCTCATTCTTCAAAAGGCACGCCGTCACCCCACAAGGAGGCTCCGACGGATTGTAGGCACACGGTTTCAGGATCTATTTCACTCCCCTCCCGGGGTACTTTTCACCTTTCCCTCACGGTACTTGTCCGCTATCGGTCACCAGGGAATATTTAGGCTTATCGGGTGGTCCCGACAGATTCACACGGGATTTCTCGAGCCCCGTGCTACTTGGGAACACAACACAAGAGTCTGCATCATTTCGTCTACGGGGGTCGCACCCTCTATGCCGAGCCATTCAAGACTCTTCGACTATGACGCAGATTTATCACTCCCGCCCGGGATGTCAGTCCCGAGACGTCATGTCCCACAACCCCGCACCTGCAACGCCTGACAGCTATCACACAGGTGCGGTTTGGCCTGATCCGATTTCGCTCGCCACTACTCACGGAATCACAATTGTTTTCTCTTCCTGCGGGTACTGAGATGTTTCACTTCCCCACGTTCCCTCTACCCGACCTATATATTCAGCCGGGAGTGACTGGACTTGCCTCCAGCCGGGTTTCCCCATTCGGAAATCCTCGAATCACAGTCTGGTTATCGACTCCCCGAGGCTTATCGCAGATTCCTACGTCCTTCTTCGGTTCCTGGTGCCAAGGCATCCACCGTGCGCCCTTAAAAACTTGAGCCACAAAGATGCTCGCGTCCACTGTGTAGTTCTCAACATACGGGCAGCACCCTGCAACTGAAACGCACACGCCCACCACCACACCCGAAGATGCACGTAGCAGTTCGCCTGCCAGGCAGGGCCCACAACCAACAACCCACCACCACAACAGCAGCGAGCCTTCTCGTTGGCCATCAGGAACAAGCTCACGCCCGAACCCTCAGGACCCAACAACGTGTCCGACACCCACACCACACCCAACACGCCCGCTCCACCACACCCCCACACAACATGAGACTGCAGGTACTAGAACGGCCAGGCACGGCCACGATGTCATGATCGATGTTCCACCCAGAGCACCCGGCTGCCGGACACTCGCCGACACAACCGAGCATTAACCACCCACCACACACGTGGCAGACAGCAATTCAAAGCTCCTTAGAAAGGAGGTGATCCAGCCGCACCTTCCGGTACGGCTACCTTGTTACGACTTAGTCCCAATCGCCAGTCCCACCTTCGACGGCTCCCCCCACAAGGGTTGGGCCACCGGCTTCGGGTGTTACCGACTTTCGTGACTTGACGGGCGGTGTGTACAAGGCCCGGGAACGTATTCACCGCAGCGTTGCTGATCTGCGATTACTAGCGACTCCGACTTCATGGGGTCGAGTTGCAGACCCCAATCCGAACTGAGACCGGTTTTTTGGGATTCGCTCCACCTTACGGATTCGCAGCCCATTGTACCGGCCATTGTAGCATGCGTGAAGCCCAAGACATAAGGGGCATGATGATTTGACGTCATCCCCACCTTCCTCCGAGTTGACCCCGGCAGTCTTCCATGAGTCCCCACCATTACGTGCTGGCAACATAGAACGAGGGTTGCGCTCGTTGCGGGACTTAACCCAACATCTCACGACACGAGCTGACGACAACCATGCACCACCTGTATACCGACCAAAAAGGGGCACCCATCTCTGGATGTTTCCGGTATATGTCAAGCCTTGGTAAGGTTCTTCGCGTTGCATCGAATTAATCCGCATGCTCCGCCGCTTGTGCGGGCCCCCGTCAATTCCTTTGAGTTTTAGCCTTGCGGCCGTACTCCCCAGGCGGGGCGCTTAATGCGTTAGCTGCGGCACGGAACTCGTGGAATGAGTCCCACACCTAGCGCCCAACGTTTACGGCATGGACTACCAGGGTATCTAATCCTGTTCGCTCCCCATGCTTTCGCTTCTCAGCGTCAGTAGTGGCCCAGAGACCTGCCTTCGCCATCGGTGTTCCTCCTGATATCTGCGCATTTCACCGCTACACCAGGAATTCCAGTCTCCCCTACCACACTCTAGTCTGCCCGTACCCACTGCAAGTCCGAGGTTGAGCCTCGGATTTTCACAGCAGACGCGACAAACCGCCTACAAGCCCTTTACGCCCAATAATTCCGGACAACGCTCGCACCCTACGTATTACCGCGGCTGCTGGCACGTAGTTAGCCGGTGCTTCTTCTGCAGGTACCGTCACTTTCGCTTCTTCCCTGCTGAAAGAGGTTTACAACCCGAAGGCCGTCATCCCTCACGCGGCGTCGCTGCATCAGGCTTTCGCCCATTGTGCAATATTCCCCACTGCTGCCTCCCGTAGGAGTCTGGGCCGTGTCTCAGTCCCAGTGTGGCCGGTCGCCCTCTCAGGCCGGCTACCCGTCGTCGCCTTGGTGAGCCATTACCTCACCAACAAGCTGATAGGCCGCGAGCCCATCCCAAACCGAAAAACTTTCCAGACACTACCCATGCGGGCGTATCTCATATCCAGTATTAGACGCCGTTTCCAGCGCTTATTCCAGAGTCTGGGGCAGGTTGCTCACGTGTTACTCACCCGTTCGCCACTGATCCACCCCAAGCAAGCTTGGAGCTTCACCGTTCGACTTGCATGTGTTAAGCACGCCGCCAGCGTTCGTCCTGAGCCAGGATCAAACTCTCCGTTGATGATAAAAACCCCCAACCCCACACAAAATGCAGGACCAAGAGCCAATCAATAACCCAACAAAGGGCTCACAATCCCAGCTGAGCAAGAACAACTAGCAAAAACTGCTAATCATCTCAATCAACCAAAGAAAATATGCTCCCCAACCAACCATCACCAACCACAAAAGTAGCCAGCAACAATCAGCCAAGAAACGAGGTATTGGCATCGATCATTTGACACGCTGTTGAGTTCTCAAGATTCACACGCACACCCCACACAACCCACCAACCAGTGAACCGCACAAGGGGCAACTTCTTTATCCTGCCGCTGTCCACTCTTGGGCGTCAAATCCGTGACCCGCTCTCATGAGCGGCCGGACTGCTTGATCGCGCTTGGATCTTCAGCGGCGGAAACCCACCGTAGCAGCGAGGCTGTGCGGCTCCAAATCGTCGGTTCCGTGGTCGTGATGACCAAGAATCCGTCAACGTGGACGAGGGGCTGTCAACCCTGGGGACCGGCCTACTTGGTGCGACCCGGCAAGGGCCGCTACTTGGTGTCCGTTCCTCCCTCTCGGGCTGACAGGAAGAACACTAGAACACGGATCTCTCGCATGCCAAATCGCCCTCCAGGGGGCCCGCGGAGCAAGCACCTGTGGCGAGCGTTTCCACGCCGCGACGAAGGAGGTTCCCTGCGCGAGGTTGTCGCGCCACAGGAGTGTGGACGTGTTCGCAGCGACGTCTCGCGCCACGGTTCCCTCGTTTCCACGGACTGGTGGGTAGGCTTGCGGTTGCACAAGGCCCGGCCCATCCGTGGTGGGTCACCGTCGCGACCAGGAGCACCATGAGCAACGACAGCGCCACCAGCACCCCCGCCGAGCGAGCCGCCCGCCGCGTCGTCGGTCAGCCGGCACCTGGGGAGACGGAGCGGACCGTCGGCCAGCTCGTCGCCGATGCCTCGCACGACCTCTCGGCTCTCGTCCAGAACGAGATCCAGCTTGCCAAGACCGAGATCTCCCGAGGGGTCTCCTTCGGTGGCAAGGGGGTCGCCTTCCTCGGGGTCGCGGCGTTCCTCGCCCTGCTCGGGCTGATCTTCCTCTTCCACACCCTCGCCCAGGTGGTCGCGGTGTGGCTGCCGGTGTGGGCCGGGTACCTGATCGTCACGCTCGTCCTCTTCCTCATTGCGGCAGTGCTCGGGCTCCTCGGCATCAAGGCGGTCAAGAAGGCCAAGGCCAATGCGGTGCCGCAGAAGGCCATCCGCAACGCCCAGGAGTCCATGACGGCGATCAAGCCGGGCCGCTGAATCCTCCCGATGCCGCCACGGCCCTGATCCAAGGACCGTGGGAGCACCGATTCGTATCTGCGAACGGCGCTCGCTTCCACGTCGCATCCATGGGCCGCGGCCCCCTGGTCCTCTTCGTCCACGGCTACCCGCAGTTCTGGTGGTCCTGGCGGCTTCAGTTGCCCGCGGTGGCCGCGGCGGGGTACCGCGCCGTCGCGCTCGACCTGCGCGGATTCGGTGCCAGCGACAAGCCACCGCACGGCCATGACGCCTCGACTGCCTGTGACGACCTCGCCGCGATCGTGCGCAGCCTCGGCGCCGAGCGTGCGGTCTTCGTCGGGCACGGACTCGGAGCGGGGTTCGCCTGGAGCATGCCGAGCCTCCATCCCGACATGACGGCCGCCGTCGCGGCGGTGTCCGCCCCCCACCCGGCAGTCTTCCACCGGGCGATGTGGCGTCATCCCTTCCAGTGGCGCTCCAACAGTTACCTCCGGGCGATGCAGACCCCCTTCGCCCCCGAGCGGCAGGCCATGAGCGTGGCTCGCCGTCTGCGCGCCTGGTCCGGACCGGATCTCGGGTGGCTGACCCCGCAGGTGGTCGACCGGTACACGGAGGCGATGTCCGTCCCCTTCGCCGGACAAGCCGCTGCGGAGTACCACCGGTGGGTCCACCGCTGCCGCTTCACCCCATCGGGAGCCCGATACCTGCACCGGGTCCGCGAGGAGATCTCCGTGCCGGTCCTCCACGTGCACGGAGAGCACGATCCGTCCTCACTACCGATCCTGTCTGCAGAGAGTCGTCGGCACACGAGCGGGCCGCTGCAGGTCAGCCAGATCCCGGACGTCGGTCACTTCGTGCCGGAGGAGGCTCCCGAGCAGATGAGCTCGCTGCTCATCGACTGGCTCGACGCCGTCCAGCACGCGCGCTGAGGTACTGGCGCACGAAGCGCCACGGCAGCCGGCGTTGGGTTGATTCGTCCCACGGTTGCGCCATGCCCGCAGCCTCGAGGAGCACCGTGAGCAGCTGTGCGGTGAAACCCCAGACGAAGAGGTCCGCCACATCGAAGCCCGGCCCGACATAACCCGACGGGCCCTTGACCGTGAACCGGTGGGTCGGGTCGACCAGGTCTGCGACCGAAACCCATTCGACGCGGGCCACCTCTCCCCGGTCAATGACGCGAAGGGGGTGCGGCTCACGCACCCAGCCCAGCACCGGAGTGACCGCGTTGCTGCTCGGCCCGAGCCACAGTTCGGGGAATGATCCCATGACCTCGACGGCGGAGGGGTCGACTCCGACCTCCTCCCACGTCTCCCGCAGCGCTGCCTGGACCGGGGTCTCCCCCGGATCGAGCTTGCCGCCCGGGAAGGAGACCTGGCTGGCATGGCTACGCAACGTCTCCGACCGCTGCGTCAGCACGACGCGCGGGCCGTCCTCGCCCGGTCCGAAGAGCATGAGGACCGCAGAGCGTCGCGGCGGGTCCTCCGGTGGCTCGAAACGGGTGAACCAGTCCGGAAGGTCGGCGTGGAGGTTCGCCGCGCACCTGACCAACCACCCGGGTGGCGGCGACTCGACGTGGTTCATACCCTCTTCGCCTCCGCTCCGGGCGCCAGTTCGTACTTCAGGAGCGCGGCCGCCGCCTCGGGGTCGGTCTCGCCCACCCCGTACGACGGACACCACCGGGCCACGGGGCAGGCGCCGCACGCCGGTCGTCGCGCGTGGCAGGTCCGGCGGCCGTGGAAGATCACGACGTGGCTGAGCATCGTCCACTCCTTGCGCGGGATGAGCCCACCGACCGCGTGCTCGACCTTGACGGGGTCCTCCTCGTCCGTCCACCCCATGCGCCGTGACAACCGGCCGAAGTGCGTGTCGACCGTGATCCCCGGGATACCGAAGGCATTGCCCAGGACCACGTTCGCCGTCTTGCGGCCCACCCCCGGCAACTTCACCAGATCCTTCAGGCGCGGTGGTACCTGCCCGTCGTGGTCCTCCACGAGGGCCGCGCCCAGCTTGAGCACGGAGTTGGTCTTGGCCCGGAAGAAGCCGGTCGGGCGCAGCACCTCCTCCATCTCACTCCGATCGGCCGACGCGAGGTCGGCCGCAGTGGGCCATCGGGAGAACAGAGCAGGAGTGACCCGGTTGACCGTGACATCCGTCGTCTGCGCCGAGAGCACTGTCGCGACGAGCAGCTGCAACGGGTTGTCGAAGTCGAGCTCGCAGTGCGCGTACGGGTACTGCCCGTGCAACGTGCGGTACATGCGGCGAGCTCGACGAGTCAGGGCGAGCGGGGACTCGACGCGATCAGCAGACACCCCCGCAGCCTAGGCCCCACGAGAATCTCTCTCGTGGCACACTGCGCTGTGTGAACCTCGATGTCGTACGCCGCGCCCCGCTCTTCGCGACTCTTGACGACGCCGACGCCGCTGAGGTGATGGCGACGATGACCCCTGTGCGCATGGAGCGCGGGGACGTCCTCTTCAACGAGGGCGACCAGGGTGATCGTCTCTATGTCATCACCGAGGGCAAGATCAAGCTCGGCCGCTCCTCCACGGACGGCCGGGAGAATCTGCTGGCGATCCTCGGCCCGTCCGAGATGTTGGGGGAGCTCAGCCTCTTCGACCCCGGTCCGCGTACGGCCACGGCGACCGCCGTGGCCGAGACGCAGCTCATCGGCCTGGGTCACGAGCAGTTGGTCACCCTCTTGGGGAGCCACTCGCACATCGCAGGCACGCTGCTGGCCGCCTTGGCCCGCCGTCTGCGCCGCACCAACGAGAACCTCGCCGACCTCGTCTTCACGGACGTCCCCGGGCGCGTGGCCAAGGCTCTGCTCGAGCTGAGCCAGCGATTCGGTCGCCCCGTCGAGGAGGGTGTCATGGTCGGCCACGACCTCACCCAGGAGGAGCTCGCCCAGCTCGTCGGCGCCTCCCGGGAGACGGTCAACAAGGCGCTCGCCGACTTCGCCGGGCGTGGCTGGCTGCGCCTCGAGGCCCGGGCCGTGCTGCTCACCGACGTCGAGCGCCTCACCCGCCGCGCGCGCTGACGCATACCACGACACGACGAAGGCCGCGCGCTCCTGGTGAGCACGCGGCCTTCTGTCTGGCGCAGGGGCGCGTTGAAGCGGGCACACGGACGGGGTCGGCACGGCCCAGGCCGGAGTCCGGCCTGTCAAACCTGGTCGACGGAGATGGACACGGTGGGCCGGACTTCGCGCCAAGTGCGTCCCGTCCCTGCGCCCGTGGACCCCGGACCGGCCAATCACTTCGCCCGACGCTCGACGGTCAGGCCTCGAGGTAGGCCATCTGCGCGAGAACGTAGGCCATCTGCGCGAGAACCGACATCTTCGCGGCGGGCCAGACAGACCGATCGACGTCCGCGTAGACCGTCGCCACGACGTCGTCGGCGGTGTGCGCACCATCGGAGAGCGCAGCACGGACCTGGTCGAGGCGCTCGCGCCGGTGCATGCGGTAGAAGTCGACCATCGACGCAGCATCGGGGACCGTCGGTCCGTGGCCGGGAAGGATCGAGGTGACCTCTCCCCCACCGGTGAGCGCCTTGATGCGCTCGAGCGAGTCGAGGTAGGCCGCCAGCTCCCCGTCAGGGTGGGCGACGACCGTGGTCCCGCGCCCGAGGACGGTGTCACCGGTCAGCAGCGCGTTGTCGGACTCGAGCGCGAAGGAGATCGAATCGGCGGTGTGCCCCGGGGTGGTCACGACGCGGATCTCCAGGTCCCCGGCCCGCAGCACATCGCCGTCGGACAGGTCGTCGTGCCCGCGGCCGACCGCCTGGACGGGCGCTCCGGTGAGCCGCGCCAACCGTGGGGCTCCCTCGCTGTGGTCGTAGTGGCCGTGCGTGAGCACGATCCGGCCAACGCGAGCCCCGTGCGCTGCGACGTGGTCGACGACACGCTGCTGGTGCTCAGCCTCGTCCTCACCCGGGTCGATCACGATCGCCTCGGTCCCACCGGGCGACATCAGCACCCAGGTGTTGGTCCCGTCGAGCGTCATGGGGCCGGGGTTGCCCTGGAGGAGGCAGTGGGCGTTCGGGGTGACCTGACCGCCACTCCACTCCCCGAAGGGGGCGGAGGGCTCGGGTGCGATGGCGGGGCTCACGGCAGGCTCGCTCGCACGGCCGGGCCCGCGTCGGAGATGACGAACTCGGGCAGCACCGGCGCGATCGCCAGATCCTGCTCCAGGCCTGCGCGCACCGTGCTCACCTCGGCGAGCTGCTCGAGGCAGACGATCGTCGGGGGCATCAGCATGACCTGACCGTCGGCAAAGGCGTCGAGCAGCGCTTGCGGTCGGGTCCAGCCCGACTGGTCCGCCTCGCTGGTGTCACCGTCTGGGTCCTGCCCGGCAGGGACGGCGGCGACGAAGAACCGGGTGTCATAGCGCCGCGACTCGATGACGGGGGTGATCCAGTGTGCCCGGTAGCGCAGCAGGTCACTTCGCAGGACCAGCTGACGCTCAAGCAGCACCTGACCGAAGCCGACCTCACGGGCCACCAGGGCCCGGCGCAACTCACGCGCATCGTCGAGGTCGAGCTGCGGGGGCCCGTCCTCCGCCTCGACGGGGGAGGCCAGCAGGACGCCGGTCTCCTCGAAGACCTCGCGCACGGCAGCGGCGACGAGCATCCGCGCAGAGGCCTCATCGGTGCCGAGCAGCTCGGCCCACTCCTCCACTGCCGGTCCGGCCCACGGCAGCTCGTCCTCGGCGTCGCGCTGGTCGGCCCCGCCCCCGGGGAAGACGTGCATGGACGCGGCGAACTCCATCTGGGCGACCCGACGGAGCATGAAGACCTCGAGCGGGCCCTCGTCGTCGCGCAGCAACATGACGGTCGACGCCAGCCGCGGCGTGACCGGATCGGCGGGAGCCCGGTTGCCCTGCGCCACCCCGAGCGTCCGCTGGGCGTCGACGTCGACCAGGAAGTCCCGCTGGACCATCAGTCGCGCAGCCTCACGGTCACCTCGACCTCAACCGGCGAGCCGAGAGGGAGCGCGGCGACGCCCACGGCAGACCGGGCGTGCGTGCCCCCTTCGCCGAAGACCTCGCCCAAGAACTCGCTCGCGCCGTTGATGACGCCGGGCTGGCCCGTGAAGTCAGGCGCGCTGGAGACGAAACCGACGACCTTGGTGACCTGCTCGACGCGATCGAGGTCACCGATGGCGGACTTGATCGCCGCGAGCGCGTTGATCGCGCACGTCCTCGCGAGCTCCTTGGCCCGGTCCGGGTCGACCTCGCTGCCGACGTGACCGACCGCGGGCAGCTGCCCGTCGACCATCGGCAGCTGCCCGGAGGTGAGGACGTGGTTGCCGTCCACGAGGGCCGGCACATAGGCGCCCGCCGGAGCTGCCGGCTCGGCAAGCGTGATGGACAGCTCGGCCAGACGGTCGTCGATGCGTCCCATCAGGCGCTCTTGGCTCGCTTGAGGTAGGCCACCAGGTTGGTCCCGTCCGGGCCGGGGACGACCTGGACGAGCTCCCACCCGTCCTCGCCCCACTGGTCGAGGATCTGCTTGGTGGCATGGACGATGAGCGGCACTGTTGCGTACTCCCACTGGGTCATGTGGGCACCCTACTCGTAGGCTGACGAGTGTGAACTCCCCCTCGGACCCCCGTGTGCGACTACATGTCGTCACCGGCAAGGGCGGGACGGGCAAGACGACCGTCGCCGCCGCGATGGCACTGGCCCTGACCGCTCGCGGACAGCGGGTGCTGCTCGCCGAGGTCGAGGGCCGTCAGGGGATCTCCCAGGTGCTCGACGTCGCTCCGCTCGGTTCGAGCGAGCGTCACCTCGTGGGGGATCCGTCCGGCGGGGAGCTCTTCGGGCTGTCCGTGGACGCCAAGAGCGCACTGCTGGAGTACCTGCAGAAGTTCTACAGGCTCGGCCGCGCCGGTTCGGTCCTGGAGAAGGTCGGGGCGGTGGACTTCGCCACGACGATCGCGCCGGGTGTGCGGGACGTGCTGCTCATCGGCAAGATCTACGAGGCCGTCGGCCGGCAGACGAAGGGGGCCCGCAAGCGCCCCGTGTACGACGCCGTGGTCCTCGACGCCCCACCCACCGGACGGATCGGTCGGTTCCTCGCGGTCAACGAGGAGGTCTCGGAGGTGGCCCGGATGGGTCCGATCCACAGCCAGGCCGAGTCGATCACCCGGGTGCTGCAGAGCCCGACCACCTCGGTACACGTCGTCACCCTCCTGGAGGAGATGCCGGTCCAGGAGACGCGGGACGCCATCGCCGAGCTCGGCGGCCTGTCCCTGCGGGTCGGCTCGGTCATCGCCAACGGAGTCCGCCAGCCACTTGTCGCGGACGAGCACGCCGCTGCAGTCGCGCAGGAGGCGCCCGAGGTGCGCGACGCAGTCAGCGAGGCACTCGGCGCTGTCGGCATCAAGGCCGGGCCAGCGATGATCTCCGGCCTGCTCCGCGAGGGCAGGGACCACGTGCTGCGGGCCGAGCTCCAGGTCGAGCAGCGGCAGGTGCTGGGTGACCTGCCGGTGCCCGTGCGCACGCTGCCGCACCTGGCCGACGGCGTGGAGTCGGGGGGCCTGCGGCTGCTTTCCGAGTCCCTCGCCGACCAGGGGGGCGTGTGATGGCTGCCCGCCCCGAGACCGGCCTCGACCTCGACGCAGTCATCGCCGACCCCGCCCGTCGGATCATCGTGTGCTGCGGCTCCGGTGGCGTCGGCAAGACGACGACCGCTGCCGCGCTCGCCGTGCGTGCCGCCGAGCAGGGACGTCGAGTCGTCGTCCTGACCATCGACCCGGCCCGACGGCTGGCCCAGTCCCTCGGACTCGACGAGCTGGACAACACGCCACGCCCCGTGACGGGCCTGGACACCTCGGGTGGTGGCTCGCTGGACGCGATGATGCTCGACATGAAGCGGACCTTCGACGAGGTGGTCGAAGCCCATGCCGCACCGGACAAGGCCGCCCAGATCTTGGCCAACCCCTTCTACATCGCGGTATCCAGCTCTTTCGCCGGGACCCAGGAGTACATGGCGATGGAGAAGCTCGGGCAACTGCGCGGCCAGGTCACGGACGGCTCACGCGACTGGGACCTGATCATCGTCGACACCCCGCCGTCACGGTCGGCTCTGGACTTCCTCGACGCGCCCAAGCGCTTGGGGTCCTTCCTCGACGGACGCTTCATCCGGCTGCTCACTGCGCCGGCAAAGGTGGGAGGCCGCGCCTCCCTTCGCGTCTTCGGTGCCGGCGTCTCTCTGGCGAGCGGGATCATGGCGAAGCTGCTCGGCGGGGAGATGCTGCGCGACGTGCAGACCTTCGTCGCCGCCATGGACACCATGTTCGGAGGCTTCCGCCAACGGGCGGACCAGACCTACGCGCTGCTCGCCCACCCGGAGACGGCCTTCCTCGTCGTCGCCGCACCGGAGCGCGACGCGATGCGTGAGGCCGGCTTCTTCATCGAGCGGCTGGCCAGCGAGCAGATGCCGTTGGCCGGGCTCCTGGTCAACCGGGTACGCGTCACCGCCGCCAAGCAGCTCAGTGCCGGGCGCGCCGAGGACGCCGCCGACCGGCTCCAGGCCCTGGGCGGCCACGCGCTCGCCGTCTCACTGCTGCGGGTGCACGCCGAGGCCGCCGAGAGCGCCGCTCGCCACCGGGCGGTCATCACCCGGTTCCGCACGTCCCACCCCGGCGTGCCGGTGGGCACGGTCCCGGCGCACCCGGTCGACATCCACGACCTCGCCGGGCTGCGTGACATCGGGAAGGCGCTCGCCGGCCGACCGTAACGGCCTGTCGAACCGCCGCGGAGGTTGCCGGATCCGCTCAGGTTCGAGCGCTACCCTTTTGCCCATGTCTGCCTCCCGGATGCCACATCTTGCCCGGCTGCTCGGTGCCTTCGTCGCCGTGGCGGTCGGCATGGGCCTCGTCGGTGCCGGACTCGTCATCCCGTTCGCCGCCGCCTCCGGCAATGCCGCCAAGGCCACTGCGCAGGGGTTCAACAACCTCGATGACGAATTCACGGCCAACCCCCTTGCCCAGCAGTCGAAGATCTTCTCCGCGGACGACAAGCTGCTTGCCACCCCCTACGACGCGAACCGCATCGTCGTACCCCTGAACCAGATCGCGCCGGTGATGCGCAAGGCGCAGCTGGCCATCGAGGACAGCCGCTTCTACGAGCACGGCGGGATCGACATCCGCGGCACCAGCCGCGCCCTCGTGTCGAACCTGACCTCCCAGGCGACGCAGGGTGGATCGTCGATCACCCAGCAATACGTGAAGATGATGCTGGTGGAGCAGGCCGCCCGCAACGACAACCGCGAGGGCGTCGCGGCGGCGACGGAGCAGACGTACGCCCGAAAGCTCCAAGAGCTGAAGTACGCGCTCAACGTCGAGAAGACACACACCAAGAAGCAGATCCTGGGCAGTTACCTGAACCTCGCGTACTACGGCGACCAGGCCTATGGCGTGGAGGCCGCGTCGTTGCACTTCTTCAGCAAGCACGCGAAGGACCTCGAGCTGGCCGAGGCTGCCTCGCTCGCCGGGGTCGTCCAGTCACCCAGCCGCCTCAACCTGCGCACGAACACCAAAGAGGTCCAGGAGCGGCGCGACGTCGTCATCGACCGAATGGTCGAGTTGGGCTGGGCCACTCAGGAGGAGGGCAAGGAGGCCAAGGCCAAGGACCTGGCGGACCTGCTCACCATCCGCCAGAACGAAGGGGGCACCTGCTCCAAGGCGGCCGACCCGTACTTCTGCAACTACGTCATCTCCTACCTGAAGCAGATGCCGGAGCTGGGCCCGAACCCGGACGCTCGCATGCAGACGGTCAACACCGCCGGCCTGAGGATCGAGACGACCCTGCGCCGCGACTGGCAGAAGTCACTCAAGGACGACCTGACGGACAAGGTGCCCAACGGGAACGACAGGTTCGGTGCAGCCGGTGCCGTCGTCGAGCCCGGTACCGGCAAGGTCCGTGCCGTCGCGCAGACCTCCAAGTACAAGGTCGGGATGGAGGAGGCGACGACGCAGTACTCCGAGCAGGCGTGGAGCGTCCCGGCGCAGTACGGCGGGACCAACGGTTTCGCCATCGGGTCGACCGCCAAGATGTACGCGCTCGTCGCGGCCCTGGAGAAGGGTATGCCGATGAGGGCGACGGTCGATGCACCCTCTGCCGGCATCAAGAACCCGCACCACTTCGACCCGGATGACTTCCAGGACGGCTGCAGCACCAGCGCCCCGACGTGGGCCGTATCCAACGACTACCAGGTCGGCGGGACACTGACCCTGGCCGAGATCACCAAGAAGTCCATCAACACCGGCTTCGCCCAGCTCGCGGCCGACATCGGCTCGTGCAAGATCCCGAAGGTCATGGCGAAGATGGGCCTCACCGACGGCTACGGGCTCCCCTACGGCCTGGCTCGCGCCGGCGGCGAGAAGATCAAGGGCAAGTACGCGATCTCCAACCTCGTGCTCGGGTCCGACTCGACGTCACCGCTGCAGCTCGCCTCCTCCTACGCCACCCTCGCCGCGGACGGCAAGTACTGCCCGCCGACACCGATCGAGTCCATCACCCGCGCCGACGGCTCCAAGATGAAGATCAAGCCGCCGAAGTGCAAGCAGGTCATCGACAAGGGCATCGCCCGCGGCGTCACCCAGCTGCTGCGTGGGCCCCTCGAGGCGGGCGGCACCGCAGCGGGGCAGGACCTCGACGGTGGCCGTCAGGCCGCCGGCAAGACGGGGACCACGGACAACCACAAGCAGTCCTGGTTCGCCGGGTACACCCCGCAGCTGTCGACCGCCATCTGGGTCGGCTCCCCGATCACCGAGTACGCAATGGACAACGTCTCCATCGGTGGTCAGTTCTACGGCAGCGTCTTCGGCAGCACCATCGCCGCTCCGGTCTGGAACAACATCATGAACACCGCATCCAAGGGCATGAAGGAGAAGGACTTCAAGAAGCCCGGCAAGAAGATCGTCAAGGGCGACCTGCGGGACATCCCGGATGTCGTGGGCGAGGGCCCCACCCAGGCGAAGGAGGCCCTCGAGGACGCCGGCTTCAAGGCGAAGGAGGGTGGTAGCTACGTCAACAGCAACCAGCAAGCCGGAGCAGTCGCCTACACCGACCCACGGGACGAGGCGCTCAAGGGGTCGACGGTGACCATGTACATCTCCAGCGGGGTTCCGCCGTACACGCCGCCCCCGCCCCCACCGCCGGAGCCGACGACCCAGGCGCCACCCCCACCGCCGTCGACGAGCTCGGCCTCGACCCCGTCGTCGACCTCGTCCGCGAGCGCGACGACCAACGGGAACTCGAACAAGAACGAGGACGAGGACGAGCCCAGCTCGACCGCGTCGTCCTCCGAGGACTGACAGCAGGCGGAAGGGGACTGGTCACCACCACGGCGACCAGTCCCCTTCGCGGCTCCTGCGTCGTGCCTCAGGGCACCGTCTTCGTCCTGCGTCAGACGGGTCAGCCGGCGAGGCGGGTCCTGACCATGGCGGCGACGGCGCCACCCTCTGCGCGGCCGGCGACCGTGGTCTGGACGAGCTTCATCACCTGCCCCATCTGGGCCATGGAGGTCGCACCCACCTCGCCGATCGCCCGGTCGACGATCCCGGCCAGCTCGTCGTCGCCGAGCTGCTCGGGCAGGTATGCCTGCAGGACCTCCAGCTCGGCCTCCTCGCGCGCAGCGAGGTCGGGACGGCCGGCGTCACGATAGGCACTGACCGACTCCTTGCGCTTCTTGGCCTCCTTGACCACGACCTTGAGGGTCTCCGCCTCGCTGAGCTCGTGGGCCTGCGTGCCGGAGACCTCCGCATTGCTGATGCCGGTGAGGACCATCCGCAGGGTGTCCACACGGACTTGCTCGCGGGCTCGCATCGCGGCGTGCAGGTCGGTGCGCAGGATTGCCTTCAAGGAGTCGCTCATGGACCTGATTGTCGCAGGGCCCCACCTCGCCGGAGACGTTTTGGGATGATGCTCGGGTGAGTACTCCTCTGCCCGTCCGCCTCGCGGCCTACGGCGCCACCACCGGCGCGGCCGCCCTGGCCTGGGCCACCCTCGTCGAGCCGCGCGCGTTCGCCCTGCGCCGGTACGCTCTGCCCCTCCTCCCACGGGGCTCACGGCCCCTGCGGGTGCTCCAGATCAGCGACATCCACATGGTTCCGGGTCAGCGGGCCAAGCAGCAGTGGATCCGTTCCCTCACCGCCCTCGAGCCCGACCTCGTGGTCAACACCGGCGACAACCTGAGCCACATGGATGCCGTGCCCGCGGCGCTGGAGGCGATGGCTCCGCTGCTCGAGCGGCCCGGGGTCTTCGTCCTGGGGTCCAACGACTACTACGCGCCGACGCTGAAGAACCCGGCGCGGTACCTCACCCGAGACTATGCCGCCGCGCCGCTCGGGCGCACCACACTGCCGACCGGGGAGCTGCGCGCCGGGATGACTGACCGGGGCTGGGTCGATCTCGACAACGCCCGCACCACGGTGGCGATGGAGGCCGGCCGGATCGACCTCGTCGGCGTGGACGACCCGCACATCGCGCGCGACGACTACGCGTCCGTGAGCGCGCCCGCGGACCCCGATGCCGCCCTGACGATCGGGGTCCTGCACGCGCCCTACCAACGCGTCCTGGATGCCATGACCGCTGACGGAGCCGGACTGCTTCTGGCCGGCCACACCCACGGCGGGCAGCTGTGCGTGCCCGGCTTCGGGGCGATCGTCACCAACTGCGACCTCGACCGCGGTCGGGCGAAGGGAGTCTCCCGCTGGTGGCCGGGCGCGGGCTCCGGTCAGCAACAGCCCTCGGACGCGGCCTGGTTGCACGTCTCCGCCGGGCTGGGCGCTTCGCGATTCGCACCAGTTCGCTTCGCCTGCCGGCCCGAGGCGACCCTGATGACGTTGACGGCATCAGGAGACCCTCGATGAGGGACCACGAGGGCGCAGACCGCCCCCCGATTACGGGTCGAAGCAGTCTCTGGGTTATTCTTCCTTGTCGTTGCCCACCGCGGTGACGACACACCTCGGGGTGTGGCGCAGCTTGGTAGCGCGCGTCGTTCGGGACGACGAGGTCGCAGGTTCAAATCCTGTCACCCCGACCACCTGACACCGGCTCTGGTCCACGGATCGGAGCCGGTGTTCTCGTCTCTGGTCGTCCCGCTCATGAGCTACGTCGGCAGGTGCGGTCTACTGGGAGGACCCGCCCCGAAGGAGATGCCCATGACCCATCGCCCGTGCTTCCACCTGGCCATCCCGGTCGACGACATCGATGCCGCTCGGAAGTTCTACGGCGAGGTCCTCGGGCTCGGGCAGGGTCGTTCGGACACCCTGTGGGTCGACTGGGACTTCTACGGCCACCAACTCGTCACCCACGAGACCCACGACGGCTCGCCCGGTCCGGCGGGGCACAACCGGGTCGATGACCACCAGGTACCGGTCCCCCACTTCGGGCTCGTGCTCGACCACGACGACTTTCACGATCTCGCCGCGAGGTTGAAGGCGGCACAGTTCGAGTTCGTCATCGAGCCCTACGTGCGGTTCGAGGGGCAGCCGGGCGAGCAGTGGACGATGTTCCTGCTCGACCCTGCCGGCAACGCCCTGGAGTTCAAGTCCTTCGCGGACGAGTCCCAGATCTTCGCCACGTGACCTGCACATGAAGCGATCATCCCGGGCAGCGGGGGCATCCGGCTACCTGCTGCGGATGGCCGGACCGGAGCGCACGCCCATCCTGAACCACCAGCTCGCCTGCCTCTTGGCACTCGTGGCCGGCGTCCTCAACTCGGTGGGCTTCGTCGCGGTTGCCTTCTACACCTCGCACATGACCGGCGTCACGGCCCTCATCGCCGACCAGATCGTCGTCGGCGAGTGGTACATCGTCGCGGTTGGCGTGCTGTCCGTGGTCTCCTTCGTCGCTGGTGCGATGACGTGCGCGATCGTCTTCAACTGGGGGCGTCGACGGGAACTACGCAGCCGCTACGCCAACGTTCTGCTCCTCGAGGGCGCCTTGATGCTCGTCTTCGGGCTGCTCGCCGAGGAGCTGACCGGCGATGGCCGCGAGCTGGTCTTCGTGCCGGTCCTGTGCTTCACGATGGGGCTGCAGAACGCCGTCATCACCAAGATCTCCGGCGCCCGGATCCGGACCACCCACGTGACCGGGATGGTCACCGACATCGGGATCGAGCTGGGCAAGCTCTTCTACCGCAACCGACACCCCGAGATGGACCGGGTGCGCGGCAACCGCAGGCAGATCGCACTGCACTGCATGCTCATCTCACTCTTCATCGTGGGCGGCGTCATCGGCGCAACCGGCTATCTGTCCATCGGCTTCGCCATCCTGGTCCCCGGTGCCTTGCTCCTGCTGATCGTCTCCTACCAACCGTTGCTGGCCGACCTCGGCGCCAGGGCGGAAGGCCTTCTCTGACTACGCTGGGCCCATGAGTGACGAGCCCTGCCCCTGCGGCACCGGCCGGGTACTGTCCCAGTGCTGCGGACCGCTGCTGACGACCGAGCGTCTGGCCACAACGGCCGAGGAGCTCATGCGCAGCCGGTACACGGCGCACGTCTTCGGCAATGCGGAGCACCTGTGGCGCACGTGGGACGGCCGCACCCGACCGACGGTGGTCAACCCCGGCGAGGCGCAATGGACTGGCTTGGAGGTCACGGAGGTCGTCGGCGGGGGGCCCGAGGACATGACCGGGACGGTGTCCTTCACCGCCCGACACGTCGGGGGCGAGCTGAACGAGCGCAGCGAATTCACCCGGCGCGCAGGACGCTGGTTCTACACGGAGGGAAGCTGATGACCGAGGTCCGCTACGAGGTCACCGAAGGCATCGCGACGATCACCCTGGCCGCGCCGGAGCGGCGCAATGCTCTGTCGGTGGAGATGTCGCGCGAGCTCATGGACGCTGCTCGCACGGCCGAGTCGGACGCCGGCGTGGGCGCGGTCGTCGTCACCGGGGGCGAGCACTTCTGCGCCGGAGCCGTCCGCTCCGTCCTCACCGAGACCGGCAAGGACCCGGTCGAGGACACCGCATACCGCGACCTCGAGACCGTCTACGCGGCGTTCACGACGATCGGGTCCATCGACGTGCCGACGATCGCGGCGGTGCGGGGCGCGGCTGTGGGAGCGGGACTCAACCTGGCCCTGTCCACCGACCTTCGAGTCGTCTCACGCTCGGCCCGGTTCCTGCCCGGCTTCGCGCAGATCGGCATCCATCCCGGCGGCGGCCACTTGCACCTGCTGCACCGGGTCGCGGGCCGGGAAGCCACGGCTGCCATGGGCCTCTTCGGCGAGGAGGTCGACGGCACCAGTGCCGTCGACCTCGGGATCGCGTGGTCCGCCCACGAGGACGCCGATGTGGAGGACGCGGCCCGGGCGGTAGCTGCCCGTGCCGCGGCCGACCCGGACCTGGCCCGTCGGGTGCTGCGCAGCTTCCGTCGAGAGACCGCTCCCGGCGGCTTGGCGTGGGACGCCGCGGTCGAGGTCGAGCACTCTCCGCAGATGTGGTCCTTGCGCCGCAAGCACGGCGCCTGATTCTGCTTCGGTCAGATCTGGCCGATGGCTCCACGCAGATCGACGAACCAGTCGACGGTCGGGTCGAAGGCGCCACCACCGGCGATGCGGTCCAGTTCGATCGCGCGCAGCTCGTCGCCGCGTTCCACGTCCTGGCCGATGACACCCGAGCCCCCGTCGAGCGCGGTCTCGACCGCCAGGTCGGTGCAGCGGGCAATCAGCTCCCGGTCCCGGGCGTTCGGAGCGGAGGAGCGGGCGAAGTACCCCGACTTCCACACCTTGGCCTTGTGCGCACCGAGCCGCTCGGCGAAGTTCTCCGCGAAGTACGCGCCGGGGTTGACCTCGTCGAGGGCGACGTGGCCGAACGCGTCGCGCGGTACCTGCTGCCCGGAGGCCTCGAGCGAGGCGACGATGTCGTCGACACCGGCACCTTCCGCGATGAAGACATTGACGCACCCGATGGCATCCATGACCTCCCTGAGCCGGTCTCCCTCGGCGTCGAGATCGACAGGCACCTCCGGGACGTAGACCGCGTGCACGTCCCACCGGCGCGGGTCGTTGCCGATACCGGGCACGAACTCGCGCTCGAGCAGCTGCTCGCGGTACCGACGCGCGGTCTCGGCCGTGAGCCAGCCGCTGTGGCGGCCCATGACCTCGTGGACGATGAGCATCCGGGGGTTCGATGAGTGCTCCCCGATGATGTTGCGGGCGAAGACCGCTCCCTGCTCCGCTGCGGTCCACGCCCCCAGGCTCTGCCGGATCGGGACGATGTCGTTGTCGATCGTCTTGGGTAGTCCGATCACCCTCAGATCATGGCCGTGCTCCGCGAGGTGGCGCGCGAGGTCGGCGGCCGTGGTGTTGGTGTCATCGCCGCCGATCGTGTGCAGGACGTCGACGCCATCCTTGACCAGCTGCTCCGCTGCGATGCGAAGGGGGTCCGCCCCCTCGGCCACGAGACCGCGTCGGGCGAGGTCCTGGGCATTGGTCAGCTTGACCCGGGAGTTGCCGAGCGGGGAGCCACCGAAAGAGTGCAGTCGGTCGGCGGTGGCCCGCACCTCGTCGGTGACCTCGATGCTGCGGCCCTCGAGCAGCCCGGCGTAGCCGTCGAGGTAGCCGATGAGACGCGCCTGCGGGGCGCGCCGGGTGTAGCCCTCGATGAGGCCGCCGACCGCGGACGAGAGGCACGGGGCGATGCCCCCGGCCGTCAGCATCGCAACTGTGCGAACGCTCACTCGCTCTCGCAGGGCAACTGGATCGTCTCTGGCGGACGCTCGTAGGGCTCGACCTGCGGGACCTTGGTCTGCGGCTTCAGCCCATCCCACTTGTTGCCGAGGACCAGGTCGAGCGTGGTGCCGCTGCGGTCGTCCTTCTGCATCTGGACGTCCTCGACCTGCTCGGCCAGCCGTTTGGCGGCTCGCTCTCCCTCGGGACCGAAGCGGATGACCCCGACCTCCTTCTCGAGGAAGGACATCTGCGGATCGTTGCCCGTCTTCTTGACCGTGAATTCGCGCTGCTCGAGAGTCTTGCTCACGTCAGCGGCCAGCCCCACGTGCCACGTCGTGTTGTAGACGTTGAGGGCGATCTCCGAGGGAGCCGGCAGCGGCGGGTCGGGCTCGCCGACGAGCTTTTCGAAGCCGTATCCGAGCACGAGCTGGACGCTGTCCCCGGACCGGGCGTCGTTCCACAACTGGGAGCCGGGGATCTGCTTCTGCACCAGCAGGGCGTTCTCCAGGCCCTCGTCACCGAAGTAGATCGTGGCGGGCCCCTCGACATAGACGGAACTGTCCGCGTTCCCGATCGAGGCGACCTTGAAGTCACGCAACTCCAACTCGCGCCCGACCTCGCTCGCCAGACCGGCGGTGTCGGCGCTGTTGAGGAGCTTGATCTTGAAGGACTCGCGCTCAGGTGCCTCAGCGGAGACCGGAGCACACGCCACGGTCTCCTTCATGCCGAGCAGACCGGTGCTGTAGGCCGCAGCGACTGTCGCTGTGCCCAGCACGAGGCCGGGCAGGGTGACGAAGAGGATGAGTCGGCGGCGACGCTGCCGACGGAAGTGCCTGGCTGCGGCACCCTCGAGCTCGTCGAAGCCCACAACGCGATACGACACGGGCCCCTCGTCGTGCGGGTCCGTACCCTGATTCTGATCGGTCATCTACGTCCCTCCCCTGCGTCCATTGTAGGTGATCCCCATCCCCTCATGAGTCACACGAGTCACACAAGCAACACAAGTCCATCGTTCCCGTACCGATACCGATGCCGAGCGACGCACCCTCATTATCGACGTCCGAGCTGGTGAACCGGTTGCACGATGGTCAGGATCCGCTGGCGATACGGTCAGGTCCACTGCGCAGACATGCCCTCACGTCGTTCGTGCCCGATCAACTCCGCGACGGCGAGCATCGCGGTCGCCCCCCTACGGGTGGTGTCTGCGCTGACGAACATGTCGATGTGGTGCCCAGCTCCCTTCGGCTGCCGGATCCGGCCCACGAAGCGCGGGTCGATGCCCACGCTGTCGACCGGCGTGGGCACCTCTCCGGTCCGCTCGTCGAGGTGGACCAGGGACGGTGCGGCCACACATGCCGCTCGGATCTTGTCCGTGGACACCGGTCGCGCGCACCGCGCGTGCAACGCCATCGAGTGCGCCAGGACGACCGGCACCTGGACGAGGGTGACCACGACGGGGACCGTGTCCGCGAGGTCGAGGACCTTGCGCACCTCCTGGTCGACCGCCCGCTCGGCCGAGGTGAAGCCGTCGTCCGTCGGCTGCCCCACCCACGGGATGACGTTGAGCGCCAACGGCGCCGGGAAGGGAGAAGCGACTGGCAGGTCCGACACGGCCCCTCGCACGTCCCCCGGGTGCTGCCCGATCGTCGGCTCGGAGGCGACGGTGTGCAGCTCCTCGCGCAGTCGGGCCACGCCACGGTCGGACGCTGACACCGCAGCGATGAGCCCGGTGACGACGAGATGCTGCAGCTCCCAGCCCTGGTGCAGGACGTGCGCCGCGTCGATGAGTCCCCACGTGACTGGCCCGGGCAGGGCCACGATGCCGCGGGGACGGTGGGCCACCAACTCGGAGTTGATGCCCGGGACGACCAACGGGACGTCGTCATCCCCGCGGTGCGTCGAGCTCGCATCGACGACGACCGCACCGGCGGCAACCGCCCGAGGTGCCCATTCCCTGGTCTGGTCCGACGAGAGGTTGAACAGCGCGACGTCAACACCGCCGAAAGAGTCCTCCCGAAGGGTCTCCACCGGCTGCTCGCGACCGCGCACGGTCAGGGTGCGGGTGGACACCCCCGGCGTGTAGAGCCGGATCTCGCCCCACGAGTCATCCCGCAGGGCGAGCGCAGCGGCAATGGCCTGCGCGAAGCGCCCCGTCGCCCCCACCAGGGCCAGAGTCGGCCCGGTGGTCGGCGACGGGGACGCGGTCACCGCCCGGTGCCCGCGTAGACAACGGCCTCGCCGTCATCGGAGTCCAGGCCGAAGGCCGTGTGCAGCGCTTGGAGCGCGCCGTCGAGCTGGTCGGCGCGCGTGACCACGGAGATGCGGATCTCGGAGGTCGAGATCATCTCGATGTTGATGTCCGCCTCGGCAAGTGCCTTGAAGAAAGTCGCGGAGACACCCGGGTTGGTGCGCATGCCGGCACCGATCAACGACAGCTTGCCGATCTGGTCGTCGTACTGGATCGACTCGAAGCCGACCTCGTCCTTCGTCTCCATCAACGCCTCGACGGCGACCTGCCCGTCTGCCATCGGCAGCGTGAAGGAGATGTCGGTGCGGGCGGTCTCCGACTCGGAGACGTTCTGCACGATCATGTCGATGTTGACCTGGGCGTCGGCCACGGTCCTGAAGATCTGCGCGGCACGGCCCGGCTCGTCCGGCACGCCGACGACGGTGATCTTGGCTTCACTGGCGTCGTGCGCGACGCCGGCGATGATGGGCTCTTCCATGTCCTGGTTTCCTTCGGTCTCGGGGGGCAGGACCCACGTGCCCTCCTTCGGGGAGAAGGACGAACGCACGTGGATGGGCATCTCGGAGCGACGCGCGTACTCCACGCACCGCAGGTGGAGGATCTTGGCGCCACTGGCGGCCATCTCCAGCATCTCGTCGTGGGAGATGCGGTCGATCTTGTGCGCCTTGGAGACGATGCGCGGATCGGCGGTGAAAATTCCGTCGACGTCGGTGTAGATCTCGCACACGTCGGCCTCGAGCGCGGCCGCGAGCGCCACCGCGGTCGTGTCGGAGCCACCTCGGCCGAGGGTCGTGATCTCCTTCGTCCCCTGGCTGACTCCCTGGAACCCGGCGACGATGACGATGTGCTTCTTGCCCAGCGCCTCGGTGATGCGGCCGGGCGTGACGTCGATGATCTTCGCCTTGCCGTGCGAGGTGTCGGTGATGACCCCCGCCTGGCTCCCGGTGAAGGAGCGCACGCTGTGGCCGAGGTCGGCGATGGCCATAGCGACGAGCGCCATCGAGATCCGCTCGCCGGCGGTCAGCAGCATGTCCATCTCGCGTGGTGGAGGAACCGGACTGACCTGCTCGGCGAGATCCAGCAACTCATCGGTGCTGTCACCCATGGCGGAGACGACGACACATACGTCGTTGCCCGCCTTCTTCGTCTCGACGATGCGGTGTGCGACTCGCTTGATGCTCTCGGCATCACCGAGCGAGGAACCGCCGTACTTCTGGACAACCAGACTCAAAGGAGAACTCCGTGATCTGCGGGTCCGGCCCGGGCACGGGCCGGCGCGTCACCCCGAAGGATAACGACCCGGCGGGTCGGGCGCCGCATCCGTCCACCAGACCGTTACCATCCGAGACCCGCGTGGACGCTCAGCAGGCAGGCCCCAGGCCCGGTCGTGAGGCTGGTCACCCACCACGCGAGGGGCCGACCGGCCATCGGGTCAGGAGTGCAGCGCGTCGAACTCGGCCTCACCGACGATGTCATCGTCGGCGTCCAGCCGCAGGTGCGCGAGCAGCGTCTGCAGCACCCGCACGGCCATCGCCGCGCGGTCGCCCCAGTCGGCGAGGTAGCTGTACTGCCACCACCACAGCGCCTCTGTCGTCCGTCCGGCCCCGTGATGGGCCAGCCCGTGCGTGAGCGCGCCGGCGATGATCGCCAGGTCATTGCTCAACGAGCCGGTCGTCGGCTCCGGCGAGGTGACCGGGTCGGCGACGTCGCCGTACTCGTCGACCTCGGACAGCAACTGGGCCAGTCCGGTACGCAAAGGGTCGAGGTCGGTGTCGGGGCCCGCGTCGTCCTCGAAGCGCTGCTCGAGCACGATGTCGTTGATCGCTCCGAGCCGGGCGCCCACGAGCTGGATCTGGCTCGTCGTGAGCAGCAGGAGCGGGATGGCGCTCTCGGGAGCGGCACCCGAGGCGATCTCGGCGACGGTGGCCAGCCAAGCGCTCGCCTCCGCGGCGCACTCGTCGGCCAGCAGGGTGGTCTCGTCAGGCATCGAGCAACTTCCTCCCTTCGAACGCGCGACCGAGGGTCACCTCGTCGGCGTACTCGAGGTCACCGCCCACGGGCAGCCCGGAGGCCAGACGGGTGACCTTGATCCCGAAGGGAGAGAGCAGCCGGGCCGTGTAGGACGCGGTGGCCTCCCCCTCGAGGTTCGGGTCGGTCGCGATGATCACCTCGGCGACGCTGCCGTCGGACAGCCGCGACATCAGCTCGGTGAACCGCAGGTCGTCCGGGCCCACACCGTCCATCGGGGAGATCGCCCCGCCGAGGACGTGGTAGCGGCCGCGGAACTCGCGGGTGCGCTCGATCGCGATGACGTCCTTGGGCTCCTCGACCACACAGATGGCGCTGGGATCCCGACGGGTGTCGGCACAGATGCGGCACTGCGGGCCCTCGGCGACGTTGCCGCACGTCTCGCAGAAGGAGACCTTGTCCTTGACCTCGCTGAGGGTCTGGACCAGCCGTTGGACGTCCTGCGGGTCGGCCTGCAGGAGGTGGAAGGCGATCCTCTGGGCACTCTTGGGACCGACCCCGGGCAGTCGGCCGAGCTCGTCGATCAGGTCCTGGACCACACCTTCATACACGTCTCGACTCTACGCCCCACCGGTGACCACGCGGGTCATCGCGGAGCCGTGGGCGGGTTCACTCCTCACGGATGACGGTCCCGCCGAGGATCCGCTCGACGACCGCCGGTCCGGCGGCACCGGCATCGACGATGTCCTCGTCGTCGTCGCTGACGGACGCGTCGTCCGGCTCGCGTGGTGGCTGCGGCTCCGGGACGGATGGCGAACGGGAGCCGGCCGTCTGCTCGATCCCACTCGCCGCGTCCGTCCTGTCGGCCGTGGCCCACGAGGGAGGGGACGAGGCCGCTGCTGGGGCCGAACCCCAGTCCGCGCCGGTCGGGCCCGGAGCCGAGGCCGGGACGCCCACGTCACTCGCCGGGGGCGAGGTCCGTGCGCCACCGGGAGCTGCGGGGGCACCCCCTTCGCCGGAGGCAGGGGTCGCGGGCACGGCCTGCGGCGGTGGCGAGTACGTCGCCTGGGCTCCGCCACCGGCCGGTGGTTGGCCGCTCTGCTCGTAGTGGGGCACACCCTCGACGCGGGCATCGACACCGAGGGCGTCGATCAGGGCCTGACGGACCACCTCGGCGTGGGAGCCGTTGCGGAAGGCGTTGGCCAGCCCGGTCGTCGCGATCCCGAGGACGAGCCGCTGCCCGTCGTAGGAGAGCACCTGCGCGTGCTCGGACAGGAAGGTCCACGTCGCCCGACGCATCTGGTAAATCCGCCCGAGGACGTCCGGCCAGGCCCGACGCAAGGCCTCGACATCGATGTGGCTGCTTGACGCGTCCGGGGCCGCTTCGGCGGCTGCGGGCTGCTCCGGTCCAGGGGCTGCGGCTGCCGGCGTCCGGGCCGCCGGGGACGGCCCTCGGGGCGGTTCCGGGGATGGCTGGTGGGCTGGCCCTCGGGCTGCTGCGGGGTCTCCTTGTGCCTGACCCGGGCGGTCTGCGGGCTGCTCACTCCGGTCCGGCGCCGATGCCTCCGTCACGGCTGCGGATCGCGCCGGCTCAGGTGTCGACTGCACAGCGGGCTCGTGCGGGGTGGATGCGCGCGCCGGCGCCGCAGGCGCTGCCTGCTGCGGGACGGACGCGGGCCGCTGGCGCGCAGTGGCTTGAGGCGGGGCGGCGCCCCCTCTCGAGGCTCCTTCGTCGCGCCTCAGGACACCGCCTTCGCCCGTGGGCACTCCCCCGACGTCGAGGCGACGCTCGAGACGGTCCAGGCGGGCCGCGTGGCCGGACTCTCCGGCCGCGGCCGGGAGGAGCACTCGAGCGGCGATGATCTCCAGCTGGACCCGCGGCGAGGTGGCCCCGGTCATCTCCGTCAGGCCGGCGTTGATGATGTCGGCGGCACGGGAGAGCGACGCGGGGCCGAAGACGCCGGACTGCTGACGCATCCGCTCGATCTGGTCACCGGGCAGTCCCCGCAGGATCGCCGCGGCGCCCTCGGGTGCGGCCGCGATGACGATGAGGTCGCGGAAGCGCTCGAGCAGGTCCTCGACGAAACGGCGCGGGTCCAGGCCGGTCTCGATGACCGAGTCGATGACGGTGAAGACGCCTCCGGCATCACCGGCACCGAAGGCCGTGACCGCACGGTCGAGCAACTCGTCGTCGGTAAACCCCAGGAGCGAGGCGGCTCCCTCGTAGGTCAGGCCGCGCTCGTCGCTACCGGAGATGAGCTGGTCGAGGACGGACAGCGAATCTCGGACCGACCCACCTCCGGCCCGGACGACGAAGGAGAGCACGCCGGGCTCCAGGGCCACGTCCTCGGCCGCGCAGAGCTGCTCCATGTAGTCCTGCAGTCGTGCTGGCGGGACGAGACGGAAGGGGTAGTGGTGGGTGCGCGATCGGATCGTGCCGATGACCTTCTCCGGCTCGGTCGTCGCGAAGACGAACTTCACGTGCTCCGGCGGCTCCTCGACGATCTTCAGCAGGGCGTTGAAACCCTGCGGCGTGACCATGTGCGCCTCGTCGATGATGTAGATCTTGTAGCGGCTCTGCGCCGGACCGAAGGAGGCCCGCTCGCGCAGGTCACGCGCATCGTCGACGCCACCGTGGCTGGCCGCGTCGATCTCGATGACGTCGACGGAGCCGGCACCCCCACGGGCCAGCGCCACGCACGAGTCGCACTCGCCGCACGGCGTGGGGGTCGGCCCCTGCTCGCAGTTGAGGCAGCGGGCGAGGATGCGCGCGCTCGTGGTCTTGCCGCAGCCGCGCGGGCCGGAGAAGAGGTAGGCGTGGTTGACCCGCCCGGAGCGCAGCGCCTGCATCAGCGGCTCGGTGACGTGCTCCTGGCCGATGACGTCGGCGAAGGTCTCTGGCCGGTAGCGGCGGTACAGGGCGGTGCTCACGGCACGACCCTACTTGCGGTCCCCGACAGCCGGCCCCTTGAGCCGGGGCCGGCTGTGGACGGCCAGGTCAGGGACGAAGGGAGTCGGTCGCCTCGGTGACCTTCCTCAGCTGGGCGAGCAGGTTGCGCATCTCGTTGGGGCGGCGCCCGCACTCCGGGAAGAGCACGTCCGAACCGGCCGGGACGGGTGCCGCCGAGGATGATGGCGATCTTCACGAAACCCCTTCGCGGTTGCGGACCGAACCGGGCCCGCCACCCCGGGCGGGGCGGCGGGCCCGCTCGTGGACGTGTCAGACGCGTGGGTCGTCGTCACGACCACGCGCCTCGTCGACCTTGTCGCGGACCTTGTCCATCAGACCCTCGCGCTTCGCGTGCTGCGGGCCGTCCGGCCGCGACTCTGCGGCGAGGTGATCTCGACCCGCTTCGCCGGGGTCGGCGCCGAGGCCACGATCGCGCTCGAGGCCGTCACCACCCACGGTGCCGGGCTGGTCGACGGGACGATCAGAACCGACGCCCTCGTCAGGGCCCGGCTGGCCGTCCGAGCCGAGACCGTCGTCCCGACCCAACGGCCGGTCCGAGCCGAGGCCGTCCTCCTGACCGACGGCCCCCTCGGATGCGAAGTCCTCGCGCTGCTCGACCGGACGATCGGCGAAGCCGCCCTCCGACGATGCGTGTGCGCCGCCACCCGCGCCGACGGCTCCCGCGCCGCCCGCGACCGTCCCGGCACCGTGGACGCGTTGGTCCGTACGGCCACCGTCCACCGGGGCGCCGTCCTGCGTCCGGGTGTCGGGGTCCTTGGCGGCCGCAGCCCGCAGCTGCTCCTCGTGAGCGAACTTCTCACGGTCGGCGTCCTCTGCCTTCAGCCGAGCATCGTCCTCGAGGCGCTCGGCGTCCACGCGACGGCGCTCGGCGTCGGCCGCCTGCTGGTCTGCCTCCGCGGCGCTGAGCTCTGCGTCCGCCCGCGCGGCGCGGGCATCGGCGTCACTCGCCCGGGCGTCGGCCTCCCTACTACGCACGTCCCGCTCCCGCTCGACCGCCTCGGCACGCATCCGATCGGCCTCGGCGCGGTCGTGTTCGATCTTCTTCTGCTTGGCGCCCTTGACGAGCATGCCCACCAGGGCGACGAGCACCAAGACGACGATGACAGCGACGATGATCCAGATCCACTGGTTGTCCATGGAGCTCCTCCTTCGCGGAGGCGACCGCGGTCACGGTCGCTCTGGAGTCAACGCTAAGCGGATCTGGGCCACGCGCCAGTCGAGACGAGGGGGCAAGTTTGCGCCGGCCCGGATTGCCGGTCCCGCAGGGCACAAAAAGGACACCCCGCGCACCTGGAAGAGCTCGCCTACCCTTGCTGCATTCCTGCCCTGGGGGAGTTCGGTGAGGTACCACCACGCGGGGTGCCGATCGCAAAGTCTACACACTCGGGGGATCACCGTCGCAGAGCGACCTGCGCCCCCGAGCACCCCCGGCACAGCCCGCCTTCCGACTCGAGGGACGCGTGCCCTCCCTCGAAGCCTTCGCCCCGGACAACGAACACGGCCCCGATCCGTGGACCGGGGCCGTGCAGTGGCGGAGGATAGGGGATTCGAACCCCTGAGAGCTTTCACTCAACGCGCTTTCCAAGCGCGCGCACTAGGCCACTATGCGAATCCTCCGCGGGAGAGATTACCCGAGCGAACCGCGTGCCCGAAATCGGGACGATTACCCACCTTCGCCACCTGTCGGCGACCATGGAAGCATGCCCCTCCCTTCCCCCCGCCGCCTGTTCGTGACGGTCGCGACCGCCGAGGCCGTGACCTGGTCCCTGCTGCTCATCGGCATGTTCCTGAAGTACGTCACCCAGACCACCCAGATGGGTGTGCGTATCGGCGGGATGCTGCACGGGGTGGTCTTCATCGCGTACGTGCTCGTGACGGTCATCGTGTGGGTCGACCAGCGGTGGGCTGCCAAGCGCGGCCTCATCGCCCTGGCCACAGCCGTCCCGCCGCTGGCGACACTGTGGACCGAGCGCTGGCTCGATCGCGACGGCCACCTCGGCACCACATGGCGCCTTCGGACGAAGGGGGCGGCCGCCACCGCCCTCGAGAAGCTCGTCTCCGGCGCGCTGGTCCGCCCAGGCTTGGCCGCCCTCGTCCTCGTCGCAGCAGTCGCGGTCCTCACCGGCGCGGCCCTCTTCATCGGCCCACCCGTCCCGACCTCCTGATACCAGCACTCTTCGTCGTGATCGAGGCGAGCTGCGTGGGGACCACGGCCAGGTCCCGAAGGAGTGACGAGTCGATCACAAGCACGGGGCCGGTGCGGCCAACCCACACCACCCCTCATATCGTGTCCGGGTGATCTTCCAGACCGTCGGCGACAGCCGCCCCTGCCCGGGCCACGGTCGGAACACTCCCCGCGATCGGGAAGACGGACCATGACCGACAAGCACCACTACGGAGAGTCCAGCGAGACCCGCGCGAGAAGCCGCCGGTCGATCATCACCTTCAGCCTCGTCATCCTGATGCTCTTCTTCGCAGCGTGGTACGCGTTGTCCTACCTCCGGGTCGACGACACTCGCAGCGCCTCCCCCACCACGAGTTCCACCACGACCTCGTGCGACCTCGCCCCCAAAGACGTGGAGGTCAACGTCTACAACGCGACCAACCGGGCCGGGCTGGCCGCGCAGGTTGCCAAGGGGCTGCGCCAGCGAGGTTTCGTCGTCAAGACCGTCGCCAACGATCCCAAGCGTGCCGAGCTGACCGGTCGGGGCGAGCTGCGCTACGGGGAGCAGGGCAAGAGCGGCGCCGATCTCGTCGACGACACCGTCGGCAGCTTCGCCCGGAAGGTCGACGAGCGCACCCGAACGAGTGTCGATGTCGTCCTCGGCCCGCAGTTCGATGGCCTCGTGGACAAGGCCGCAGTCCCCGACTGCTGATCCTGACCGATCCCTCGGGGAACCCTATGGAACCGACACCCCACGGATTTCGCCCCTCCTGCACAGAGGGTCCCTTCTGGGCACGCCCAGACATGCGGAGGGCCCCGCCCGGATCAACCGGGCGGGGCCTTCGGGCGGTGGCGGTGGGATTTGAACCCACGGTCGGCGTCAACCGACAAACGCTTTCGAGGCGTTCTCCTTAGGCCGCTCGGACACGCCACCGCGAAGCACGATACAAGAGAGCCGCCCTCATCCCGAATCGCAGGCCGCACCCCATCTCATTGCTGCGCCATCGCGATCCGGAATCGCTCGTCCGGGTCAATGTAGTGATCGTGGTCATCGAGGCCCAGATCGATCTGCACCCAGTGGAGCTTGCCGGTGAAGTGACTCGTCCGGCTGGTGTAGTCGTCGGCGACAGTGGTCCCGGACTCGTACCCGATGTCCGTGGTCTCGTCCGCGGAGAAGACCATCGGCTGCGTCATCTCCACCCGACCGGATCCCACCGCAGTGCCGTCGTGGTACAGGGTCACATCACCGCCCTTGGCGAGGCCCCCACCGTCGTAGGCGAACTCCATGCGGACCTGGTGCGTGCCCGAAGGAATGAGCACCTCGGCCTCCACGGCAAAGGAGTGGATCCCCAAGACGTTGTAGACGAACTTCACCTTCCCTTCCCGCGCGTAGAGCGCCCATCCTCCGAACCGGCCCCCCTGGGCGATGAGCACGCCGTGTGCGGCCTTCCCCTCGGGCACGCTGATCTCCGCGGTCACCGAGAAGGACTTGTTCTTGATGCTCATGACGCTGTTCTCCGACAGGCGTCCCATTCCGGGGTAGAACAACTGTGAGGTTCCATGGACCAACGTCGGTCGCCCTGCGCTCTCAGGCACGAGCCGCTCCGCGGTGCGGTCGTCCATCGGCAGGACGTTGTACTTCACCGCCTCGATGAGCCAGAGTCGTTGCAGCTTGGCCAGCATCTGCGGATGCTCGGCCGCCAGGTTGCGCGCTTGGCTGTAGTCGTCGTTGCCGTCGTACAGCTCCCAGACGTCATCGTCGAAGGCCGGCAGATCGCCGCCCACCATCACCCACGGGGTGCGGTGCTTGGTGACCGCGCTCCACCCCTTGTGGTAGACGCCCCGGTTGGCGAACATCTCGAAGTACTGCAGGTCGTGGCGCTCCGGCTCGTCCTGACCGCGGAAGCTGTAGAGCATGCTCGTGCCCTCCATGGGCGACTGCTGCACGCCGTTGACATTCGTCGGCTCGGGCAACCCGGCCGCCTCCAGGATCGTGGGCGCGATATCGATGACGTGGGCGAATTGGGAGCGCAACCCACCCGGGTCGTCGATCCCCTCCGGCCAGTGCACGATCGTCCCGTTGCGGGTGCCGCCCCAGTGCGACGCGACCTGCTTGGTCCATTGGAAGGGTGAGTTCAGCGCCCAGGCCCAGCCGACCGCGTAGTGGTTGTAGGAACTCGGCGTGCCGAACTCGTTCATCTTGGCGACCATGAACTCCGGAGTCTCCAGGGCGGCCATGCCGTTGAAGTTGGCCATCTCGTTGAAGGCGCCCTGCGTCGTGCCCTCGGCCGATGCGCCGTTGTCGCCGACGATGTAGTAGATGATCGTGTTGTCCAGGACCCCGAGATCGTCGATCGCGTCGACGACCCGGCCCACGTGGTGGTCGGTGTGCTCCAGGAACCCTGCGTACACCTCCATCTGTCGCTCCAGGACGGGCCTGAGCTCGTCCGGCATGTCGTCCCACGCCGGGATCTCGTCGTGCCGCGGCGTGAGCACTGCGTCCTGGGGGACCACACCGAGCTCCTTCTGGCGAGCGAGCGTCTGCTCCCGCAGGGCGTCCCATCCCTGCGCGAACTGACCGGCGTACTTGTCGGCCCACTCCAGCGGAACATGGTGCGGGGCGTGGGTGGCCCCGGGAGCGAAGTACATGAAGAAGGGCCGGTCCGGCATCAACGCCTTTTGTTGGCGCACCCAGGCGCAGGCCCGGTCCGCCAGGTCCTCGGTGAGGTGGTACCCCTCCTCTGCCGTGGCGGGTGGTTCCACAGGCGTGGTGCCGTTGTACAGAGCCGGGTCGTACTGGTTGTTCTCGCCGCCGATGAAACCGTAGAAGGTCTCGAAACCACCGCCCGCTGATGGCCACGCATCGAACGGGCCCATCGGCGATGACTGCCACACGGGAACCTCGTGGCACTTGCCGAACTGCGCTGTGGAGTAACCGTTGAGCTTCAACGTCATCGCCAGCGGGGCCTTCGTGTTCGGACGAACAGAGCTGTTGCCGGGTGCCGAGGTCGCCGTCTCCGTGATGCTCCCCATCCCCACCGAGTGGTGATTGCGTCCAGTGAGAAGCGCCTGGCGCGTGGGTGCGCACAATGCCGTGGTGTGGAAGCGGTTGAAACGCAGGCCGGCGCTGGCGAGCCGTTCGGCGACGGGCGTGTGGCAGGGCCCGCCGAAAGCGCTGGACGCACCGAATCCGACGTCGTCCAGCAGCACCACAAGGACGTTGGGAGCGCCCACCGGCGGTAGCAGCGGTTCGATCGGCGGGTATGAGGTCTCAGGGTCCTTGGCGTCGTACGTCGTGTGCCTCATCGGCGGACGATCCGGGATCGGCAAGGTGGATCGCGCGTGTTGGTCGGCTGGGTTCGTCATGGTGGTCCTCTCGGCGTCGATCCCGTGACGATGGCACCGCGCCCACAACACGTCATCACCCTTCTTGGACGAAGCCGGGACCACTCCTCGAACCTTCACTCGATCTGCGCGATGCCTCGACGTCGACGCTGCTCCTATGTTTCCCGCACGGGGCACGTTCGTGCCCTCTCACCGACGGGAAATGGACACGACCATGGACTTCTGGGACTTCTTCTTCTGGTTTCTGTTCGCTTGGGTCGCGGTGGCCAGCATCTGGGTCTTCGTAGCAGTCGTCTTCGACCTCTTCCGCGACCATGACCTCAGCGGTGTGGCAAAGGCCGTGTGGCTGATCTTCCTCGTTCTGTTGCCTCTCCTGGGAGTGCTCTTCTACCTGATCACCCGTGGCGACGCCATGGCTGCCCGGAACGCGCAGGTCATGCCGGACCCTGCTCGTGCGAGCAGCACCGGAGACGCATCCGCGTCCAAGGCAGAGGAGATCGAGCGAGCCCAGTCCCTACTCTCCTCCGGCGCGATCACCCGCGATGAATTCGACGCCCTCAAGGCGTCCGCTCTCACCTGACGCTCTCGCAGCGGTCTCCCGCCGCAGGGGGACCGGAGACCGCTGCGGGTCCACTCAGCCGGTAGGTCCGAGGCAGTGCCTCAGCGCGCACACCGAAAGCCGATGTTCACCGTGGCCGTGTCCTCGCTCTGCGGCGAGCGCGCTGCCGGCCTGAAGCGAAAGCAGTACTCGGGGGTGCACAGGAATGAGCCCCCCTTGATCGTCCGCAGCGCGGCAACGGGCGAGATGGGCGGTGCGCCGCCGCCACAGCACGTGGCGCCGCCCGTTGTGGGGTCATGGCTCGGGCCCCGGCCGTCCGCGGCATGGCGAGCGGTGTAGACACCACTCGTCCACTCCCACACATTGCCGATCATGTCCACCAGTCCGTAACTGTTCGGGGGGTAGGAACCCACCGGCGCCGTCCGACCACCGTGGTCGCCGACCCGCTCGTACGGAAACCGACCCAGCCAGGTGTTAGCGCGGGGGACCCCACCCGGGTACGGATCATCCCCCCACGCGAAGCGCTGGTCGTCACGCCCACCCTGCGCGGCGTACTCGAACTCCGCCTCCGTGGGCAGCCTCTTGCCCACCCAGGTGGCGTAGGAGACCGCGTCCTCGAATGCCACCTGCACCACCGGATGACGCGATCTGCCCTCCACCGTCGAGCCGGGCCCCTCGGGGGCCCGCCACGAGGCTCCCGGCACCCACCGCCACCACTGGCGCCAGTCGTTGAGATCCACCGGTCCCGCGGTCGGCGTGAAGACGAGACCGCCCGGGGCGAGGTCCTCCACCGCACCGGGAAAGTCATTGGGATCGATGTCGCGCTCGGCGACGGTGACGTAGCCGGTGTCCGCCACGAAGGCGGCGAAGTCAGCGTTGGTCACGGCATGACGGTCGATGGCGAAGGCGGCCACCGTGTGCTCATGCACCGGCCCCTCTTCGGGGTAGAACTCCTGAGAGCCCATCCGGAAAGTACCGCCGTCGAGGCGAACCATGTCCTCCGTGCCCATGCGAGACACCACCTTCTCGCCACGAGGGCGTAGCCTGCTGCCGCATCGACAGGACTTCCAGCGTGGTGGAACACCGTGGACCCGTCAACAGGTGGACTGTGAAGGACCGTGCGAGGGTCAGCCGGCCCCGCGCTGTCGAGCGAAGAACTCGAGCAGCATCGCGGCACACTCCGCCTCATGGACACCCCCGACGACCTCGACCCGGTGGGTCGAGCGTCGGTCGCGCACGATGTCCCACACCGAGCCGCAGGCGCCCATCTTCGGGTCCCAGGCTCCGAGAACAATCCTGTCGACCCGGGCGAGGGCGCTCGCGCCGGCGCACATCGGGCACGGCTCCAGCGTGACGACGAGGGTGCACCCCGTCAGGCGCCACTCCCCCTTCGCCGCCGCCGCCGAGCGAAGGGCGACCACCTCGGCGTGGCCCGTGGGGTCACCATCACGCTCGCGGGTGTTCCTCCCTTCGCCGATGATCACGCCGTCCGCGTCGACGACGACCGCGCCCACGGGGATATCTCCGTCGGCGGCAGCCTGCCTCGCCAGGTGCAGGGCGCGCTCCATCCACGCCTCCTCGGCAGGGCGTTGCGGACGGGTCGGGTCATGGCTCACCCCCACAGTCTCCCGCACGGTAGGTTCGGCTCATGCGCGTCACCGTCCCGGACCACCCACTCATCGCCCACAAGTTGACCTACCTGCGGAAGAAGGACACGGACAGCCCGACCTTCCGTCGGCTCGCCGAAGAACTGGTCACGCTCCTGGCGTACGAGGCAACCCGGGAGGTGCGGTGCGAGCCCTTCGACATCACCACACCCGTCGGTCCGACGACCGGACTGAAGTTGTCGACGCCCAAGCCGCTCGTCGTGCCGATCCTGCGTGCGGGGCTCGGGATGCTGGAGGGCATGGTCCGCCTGCTGCCGACCGCCGAGGTCGGCTTCCTCGGGATGCTGCGCAACGAGGAGACGCTCGAGGCCGTCACCTACGCCAACCGACTGCCCGATGACCTCTCCGGCCGACAGTGCTACGTCATCGACCCGATGCTTGCCACCGGCGGCACCCTGGCGATGTCGATCCGATACCTCGTCGAGCGGGGCGCCGACGACATCACCGCCGTCACGTTGATCGCGGCACCAGAGGGCATCGACGCACTCGAGCGGGACCTGGGGGGGCTGGACGTGCCGATCCGACTGGTCACCGGCGCCATCGACGAGAAGCTCGACGCGAACGGCTACATCGTCCCCGGACTCGGCGATGCCGGAGACCGCCTCTACGGCATCGTCTGACGCGCCTGCGGATGCAGGGTCGCCAGTCCCACTGGTCACATCTGCAACACTGGGGCGTCCCACTGCGCCCTCACGGGCCCAGCCGCCCGAAGACGGAGAAGAACGACCCATGAACACGCCGCCGATCAAGAAGATCGTCCTCTGGCTGGTCACGATCTTCCTCCTCTACGCGATCCTGACCTCCCCCTCGGACGCCGCCGACATGGTCGGCACCGCCTGGGAGATCCTCGCCAACGGCGTGGAGAACATCGGTCGCTTCTTCGACTCACTGATCAGCAGGTGACGCCGTGTCGGCGCGCGTCGACCACGGCGGTGTCCAGCGGTACCTGCTCCCCGGTGAGACACCGGCCGCGGAGATCCACTACCACCCGATCGTCCTGCTCAAGCCGGCCCTGATCGTCCTCGCCGCCACAGCGATCGCGCTGTGGCTGGACCTGTCCGTCAGCATCGCCCACAGCGGGATCCTGAAGTACGTCTGGATCCTGTGGATCATCGCCTGCCTCTGGGCCGCCTGGCAGTGGATCGAGTGGCGCCACACCCAGGTCGTGGCCACCGACAAGCGGATCGTCCTCTTCGAGGGGTGGATCAACCACAAGGTCTCGATGATGCCGCTGAAGAAGGTCACGGACATGGGGTACAAGCGATCCCTGCTCGGCCGCGTCCTCGGCTACGGCACCTTCATCCTCGAGAGCGCCGGTCAGGACCAGGCCCTGTCGCAGATCTCCTTCGTCCCGAACCCGGACGACAACTACCGGGCGATCTGCGCCGTCGTCTTCGGTCTGACCGACCCGACCCTCGACGATGACGACGACCCGGCGTGGGAGACCTCGCGCCACGACGGCGCCGACGACACGGACGAGGACTCCTGGGCCGATGAGCGGCGGGATCACGCCTCGATCTACCGCAGCAGCGACCTCGTACGGCGCGACCGCGACGCCGACACCGGCGAGTTGCCGCCGTACGACCCGTACGGCTACTGACCCACCCCCCGGTGGCGCCGCATCCGCGCGCTACGGACCAACCGGGTCAACGAGGTGACCACGTCCCAGCCGCACACGACGACGACGCCGAGCACCACCGCCGGCGTCGAGACACTCCAGTCGACGTCCCAGCCGAACTTCTCGCCGAGGACCTGCGGCAGATCGGTGAGCAGACGTCCATCGAGGACGAGGTGGATGAGCACGACGGCCAGTGCGACGTTGGTGGCGGCATGGGCGAGCGAGAACACCACCCGCCACCGACCGGCCATCCAGACCAGCAGGGTGGCTGCGACCTCGGCCAGGAGAAGGCCCACGACTGTGGCCTGCCAACCGAGCGAGAGGTCGGGGTCGAGCACCTGGATCCCGCGCCCACCGACACCGGCGAACTGCCAGACGACGAGGAGCGTGACGATCACGCCGAAGAGCACATCGCCGAACACCTCGAGGGTGCCGGGGCGGCGCCACAGGACATCGGGGTCGGCGAGGTCAGCCGGGTCCCATTCGGAGACGAAGCGCTCGCCCTCACCACCGCTGCCGTAGCGCTCGACGAGAGCGAAGGCGAGCGTCGTCCAGAAGACGAGGTGGAGGGCGACCTGTACCGCGAGCCCGATCCCTGTGCCGATGAGGGCTCCGACGCCCTTGTCGGTCGCCAGCACCTGGACGCCGACGGTGACGAGAACGATCACGGGCAGGACGAACGACAGGAGAAAGGTCAGCACCCGGACCCACTCTGCGTAGAAGCGTGGGCCGATGAGGTGGCTGGGCCGCCCCAGGTACTCACGGGCGAGCACGTCCGGGTCCCCGAGCTCGCGCACGGCAGCCAGCTCGGCCTCCCTCGGGTCAGTACCGGCGGCGACCTTGGCCTCGATGGTCTCGGTGAGGGCGCCGCGCAGCTCTCGGGCCACGTCAGGGCCGATCTCGTCGGGCAGCTGGCGCGACACGGTCCACACGTAGCGGTCGGTCAGGCTCGTCGTCGTGGTCACGACTGGTCTCCGTCCAGCGCCTCGATCGCCGAGTCCAGCGATCGCCAGTGGGTCTGCAGATGCGCGAGCAGCTCGTCCCCCGCCGGGCTGGTCCGGTAGAACTTCCGCGGGCGCGCCTCGTCGGTGTTCCACTCGCTGGTCAGCAGACCCTGCTTCTCCAGGCGTCGCAGCAGCGGGTAGAGCGTGTTGCCGTCGACCGGGAAGCCCGCGCGATCGAGCGTCTCGAGCAGGGCGTAGCCGTACCTCGGGGTCGTCAGGGTCGCCAAGGCGGCGAGCACGACGGTGCCGCGCCGCAGCTCCTGAAGGTGTCCCCCCAGCACGCCCTCGTCCATGCTCGACACAATAGTGTGCGTCGCACACTATTGTCCATGGCACTCCCTTCGCCCTCCGCACCCGCCCACGCGGCTGCGAGAGCTGGGTACGGCGGAGGTGGCGGGCGGACATGACGAAGGGCGATGCTCACCCGATCGGGTGAGCACCGCCCTTCGTGTGGCGTGAGCTGATCAGATCGACTTGAGGATCTCCCCGACCCGCTCCTTGGCGTCACCGAAGAGCATCTGGGTGTTGTCCTTGAAGAACAGCGGGTTCTGCACCCCGGCGTAGCCGGTGGCCATCGACCGCTTGAAGACGATGACGTCCTTGGCGTTCCAGACCTCCAGGACCGGCATCCCGGCGATCGGGCTGCTCGGGTCCTCTGCCGCGGCCGGGTTGACCGTGTCGTTGGCGCCGATGACCAGGACGACGTCCGTGGCCGGGAAGTCGTCGTTGATCTCGTCCATCTCGAGCACGACGTCGTAGGGCACCTTCGCCTCCGCGAGGAGGACGTTCATGTGGCCGGGCAGGCGACCGGCCACCGGGTGGATGCCGAACCGGACGTCCACGCCCTTCGCCCGCAGCTGCTCCGTGAGGTCGGCGACCGGGTACTGCGCCTGGGCCACGGCCATGCCGTACCCGGGGGTGATGACGACCGAGGAAGCATCCCCGAGCATCTCGGCGACTGCCTCGGCGTTGGTCTCACGGTGCTCGCCGTAGTCCTCGTCTCCGCTGGCGGCCGGCGCGTCGGCACCGAACCCACCGGCGATGACGGAGATGAACGAGCGGTTCATCGCCTTGCACATGATGTAGGAGAGGAAGGCACCGGAGGAACCGACGAGCGCACCGGTGACGATGAGCAGGTCGTTGGAGAGCATGAAGCCCGCCGCGGCCGCGGCCCAGCCCGAGTAGCTGTTGAGCATCGAGATGACGACCGGCATGTCACCGCCACCGATGGAGGCGACCAGGTGCCACCCGAAGGCCAGCGCGATGACGGTCATGATCGCCAGCGGCAGCAGCGACGGCGAGACCACGAACCACACGCCGAGCGCGAACGAGACCAGTACGGCCAGCAGATTGAGCCAGTGGCGCATCGGCAGTACCAGCGGCGCGGACTTCATCTTCGCGCTGAGCTTGAGGTAGGCCACGATCGAGCCGGTGAAGGTCAGGGCACCGATGAAGACGCCGACGAAGACCTCCCCGTTGTGGATCCCGACCATGTCGATGGCCTCGAGCGCCCGGTGCGCCGCGACCGCCTCGGCGGAGTCCCCGTGCGCGCCGAGGAAGGAGTTGTAACCGACGAGCACGGCGGCCAGACCGACGAAGGAGTGCATCATCGCGATGAGCTCCGGCATACCGGTCATCTCGACGCGACGGGCGATCCGCACACCGATGGCCCCACCGAGGGCCATGGTGACCACGAGCACGCCCAGGCCCCACTTGCCGGCGTCGAGGGCCGCACCGGGCCCGTCGTAGACGCCCTTGACGACCAGCGCGATGGTGGCCACGAGGGCGATGACCATGCCGGCGATGCCGAACCAGTTGCCGTGCTTGGCGGACTCGTGCTTGCTCAGCCCGGCGAGGCTGAGGATGAACAACAGGGCCGCGACGATGTACGCGGCGGTGACGACTGTGGAAAGCACGACTCAGCCCTTCCGGAACATGTTGAGCATCCGCTGCGTGACGGTGAAGCCACCGAAGACGTTGATGCTGGCAAAGAAGATCGCTGCTGCCGCGACCACCTGGATGGCAAGGTTCGACGACGTCACCTGGAGCAGGGCGCCGACGACGATGATCCCGGAGATCGCATTGGTCACCGACATCAGCGGCGTGTGCAGGGCATGGGCCACGTTGCCGATGACGTAGAAACCGATGACGACGGCCAGCGCGAAGACAATGAAGTGCGACAGGAAGGCCGCCGGCATGAATGCGGCCGCGACGAGGAACAGCGCGGCGGCGCCGCCGATGAGCCAGAACTTGCGATTCGGGTCGACCGGCTTCTTCGGCTCAGGCTCCGGCGCGGGCTCCTTGGCCGCGGGCGCTGCCGGTGCGGCCGAGACCTGCACCGGTGGCGGTGGCCAGAGCGTCTCCTTCTCCCTCGTCACGGTCATGCCACGCACGACGGTGTCCTCCATGTCGAGGGCGGCCTGCCCGTCCTTCTCCGGAGTGACCAGCTTCAGGAGGTTGACGATGTTGGTGCCGTACAGCTGGCTGGCCTGCGTGGGCAGGCGGCCGGCCAGGTCGGTGTAGCCGATGATGCGCACACCGTTGTCGGTGACGACCCGCTCGTCCGCGACGGAGCCGGCGACGTTGCCACCGGTACCGGCAGCCATGTCGATGATGACCGACCCCGGCTTCATCGAGGCGACCATCTCCTCGGTGATCAGCCGCGGAGCGGGCTTGCCGGGGATCAGGGCCGTGGTGATGATGATGTCGACGTCCTGCGCCTGCTGCGCATACAGCTCGGCGGCCTTGGCGTTGAAGTCCTCGGAGGCCTCCTTCGCGTAGCCATCCGAGGAGATCTCCTGCTGGACGTCGATCTCGAGGAAGTCGGCGCCCATCGACTCGACCTGCTCGGCGACCTCCGGGCGCACGTCGAATGCGCGCACGATCGCGCCGAGGGAACCGGCGGCGCCGATCGCCGCGAGACCGGCCACGCCGGCGCCGCAGACGAGGACCTTGGCCGGCGGGACCTTGCCCGCGGCCGTGACCTGCCCGGTGAACAGACCACCGAACTCGTGCGCGGACTCGACCACGGCTCGGTATCCCGCGATGTTGGCCATCGAGGAGAGCACGTCGAGGGACTGCGCCCGCGAGATCCGCGGCACGGCGTCCATCGCCATCGCGGTCACGCCCTGCTCGCGCAGCGCCTCGACCTTCTCCGGGTTCAGGGCAGGCGCCAGCAGGGAGGCCAAGACCGTCCCCGAACGCAACTGCGGCACCTCGCCGTCGGTGGGGGCGTTGATCTTGGCGACGATGTCGCTGGCCCACACCTCCGCGCTCTCACCGAGGCTCGCTCCGGCATCGACGTACCCCTGGTCGGGGTAGGCCGAGGCCTCTCCTGCGCCGGGCTCGACGATCACGTCGTAGCCCAGCTTGATCATCTGCGCGACGGTCTTGGGAGTCGCGGCAACACGGGTTTCCCCGGCCTTCGACTCCTTGGGTACGCCAATTCGCATCGTCACTCCAGTACTGGGGTGTGGTGGGTGTGGGTCGATGCGCAACCTACGACAGTGCACAGCAAAACCCACGACTTTGTGATGGGGATGATGATCACAGGGCCACGTGGTGAGACGGCGGTGCGTCTCACGGAGCGGCACAGGCGGGCCACGCGCCGCAGGACTCACTCCTGGGGCGGTGCGCTCCCGGTATCGTCGTCCTCCGCTGCCTCCGCTGCCTCCGCGGCATCAAAGGCTGCCTCGCGAGCCTCGTCCTCGTCATCCCAGACGGTGTGCTCAGCGGGCTCGCGGCCACCGGCTGCGGACATCAGCAGCAGCGGTATGAGCAGCCGGACCATCGTGACCTCCGAGGCGAAGGGGCGTACCCGCGGCTGCGGGCAGGTCACCAGACTAGGCCAGCCAAAGGGCTGCTGCGAGGTACGACGGTCCTGTGCAAACGCTCAGGCACTCCTGGCATGCAGACGCCCAGCGGGGTGTGCCACTGTGCCGGGATGACATCCCCTCTGTTCTGGAACGGCTGGACGCCCTTGATCCAGGTGACGCTCATGGCGAGCGTCGGCTACCTCGCCCTGGTGCTGCTGCTGCGCACCACCGGGCCACGCACCATGTCCAAGATGAGCCCGCTGGACTTCGTCCTCGCAGTGACTCTCGGGTCGGCCTTCGGCCGCGTCCTCACGGCAGAGAAGTCGACGGTCAGTCAGCTGCTCTGGCTGCTGGTCTTCCTCATCGCCCTGCAGTGGCTCCTGGCGTGGCTGCGGTCCCGGTCGACATTCTTCCGCCGACTCCTGGACCACCCGCCCGTGGTGCTCTACGAGGACGGCCGGATGCGCGATCGCGCCCTTCGTCGCCACCGACTCATCGACGACGACGTGCACGAAGCCGTGCGCGGTGCAGGCAAGGGCTCCCTCGAGGAGGTGCACACCGTGCTGCTCCTGCGCGACGGAAGCCTCGGAGTCATCGGCCGCGACGACATCGGGGACTCCTCCAGCGTGACCCCCTTCGTGGCTCGCGAGAACTGACAGGGGCCGCGTCGCCTCCCCAGGGCCTCACCGCACACGCGGCTGAGCCATGTCGGGCCCGACGGTGTCAGGGTCGTGTCCGGGTGAGCCGATCGAGGACTGCGGTCAGCAGCGCCTCGCGCAGCGGCGGTGGGGCGATGTCCAGCAGGGCGTTGACCTCGGCCATGCGCTCGGGCACCTCCACGCCACCACCGTCGCCGACCAGCCCCGCGATGGCGAGGAGCCCGTCGAGGGCTGCGTCATCGAGCCCGGCGGGGTCGAGGGCCTCGGCCGCTGCGGCAAGCTGCGGATCGACCCGGACCGGCCCCCTTCGCACCGCCTCGGCCGACGCCTGCGTCAGTGCCGAGACCAGTTCCTCCACCCGGGTGGCGGTGGCCGCGCACAGGGAGAGGTGCAGCGTCGCCGGGTGTCCGGCGAAGGACATCTGCGGTTGGACCAGCCAGCCGCGCGAGCCCATCTCGTCCGCGATGGTGAAGACGTCACAGCGCTCGTCCGTCGCGAGGGCGAGCAGCGTGGAGTCGGGTGCGACGACCACGCGCAGCCCATCGATCTCGTCCACGACGGCGGCCACCTGCAGGGTCGCGTCCCGGACGCTGCGGGCGAGCTCGCCGTAGCCGTCGCGCCCGATCGCGTGCACGACCGCCCAGGCCGCGGCGAGGGGGCCGCCGGACTTCGTCGACTGGAGGGTCGTGTTGAGCACCGTGTAGCCGGGCCAGTCCGCGCAGGCAAAGAAGTGGCCGCGACGAAGCGCAGGGTCCCGGTGCAGCAGCAGCGAGATCCCCTTGGGCGTGTAGGCGTACTTGTGCAGGTCGACGGAGATGCTCGTGACGCCCTCCACGGCGAAGGTCCACGGCGGCAGGCCCTCGAGGAAGGGCAGCACCCAGCCACCGATGCACGCGTCGACGTGGCAGCGGATGCCCCGCGCAGCAGCAACCGCCGCGATCTCCTCGACCGGGTCGATCACCCCGTGCGCGTACGACGGCGCCGAGGCCAGGAGCAGGACCGTCGAGTCCGTGACGGCCGCAGCCATGTCGTCGGGGTCGGGTCGGAAGGTGTGCGGGTCCACCGGCACGGTCACCACCTCGACTCCCAGGAGGTGGCCGGCCTTGTGCACGGCCGCGTGCACGGTCTCGGGGGCAACGACCTGCGGGCGGGTGATCTGCGGGTTGCCGTCCCGGGCGGCGAGCACGGCCAGGACGAGCGACTCGGTCCCGCCCGAGGTGGCCACACCGACCGTGCTCGCGGGCCCGTCGAGCAGGTCACGGGCGAGACCCACGAGGTCGGTCTCCATGCTGGCCAGTGACGGGAAGGCGGTCGGGTCCAGGCCGTTGGACGCGGCGAAGGCGGTGAGTGCCTCGCGTCCGATCTCGTCGACCGCGGCCATCCCCGAGTCGTAGACATAGCTGAGGGTCCGGCCGCCGTGGGTGGGCAGGTCCCCCGCGCGCAGGTCCGCGAGCGCGGCCCGCACTTCGTCGGCTCCCGCCGCACGGCTCCAGTCGAGGGGCGTGGCTCTCGGGTTCATGGCAGGTCCTTCCCGGCCGCCAGCACGGCGGCCTCGTCGATCCGGTAGTGGCGCAGGAGGAGCAGGGAGGCGACGAAGAGCAGTGCCGGCAGCACGCTGAAGCCGAGGACGATCGCGGTCAGGGCCGAGTCGGGCTGGTCCACGACGCCTCCGGTCGAGGAGACGTAGCCACCGACCACGAGCACGAGCGCGTAGACCCCGGGGCCGAAGGCCAGCCCGAGGGTCTCGACCGCCGTCCACACCCCCGTGTAGACCCCGACACGGTTCTCCCCCGTGCGGTCGGCATCGACGGCCGCCGCGTCGGGAAGCATCGCCAGCGGGAACATCTGCGCGCCCGCATAACCGACGCCGACGAGCGCGATCGCCCCGGCGATCGCACCGATCCCGTGGTCGCGCAGGACCCACACCAGCAGGGCACCCACGGCGAAGCACACCGTGGCGGCGACGAATCCCGGCCGCTTGCCCGTACGCATCCCCACTCGCTCCCACAACGGAGTGACGACCAACGCCGGCGCGACGAAGGCCACGAAGAGGTAGGTGGAGGCCCCCGGGCTCCCGAGGACCCAGCGCGCGGTGTAGTCGACGCCGGCGAGCATGACGCCGGTCGCGAGCGCCTGCACGGAGTAGGTCAGCAGCAGCGCGCGGAAGTCCCGTGCCCGGGCGACGATCCGCAGCTGGTCCCGCAGGGACCCGCTGGCGGTGACGTGGACGACCGGCGCGGCCCCCTTCGTCGCCCACCACGCGCCCACGGCGCCACCGAGGATGAGCAGGCCCACGAAGACCCCCACTGCGGGGTACCCCCAGTGCGGGCCCAGCGCGTCCCGCAGTGCCGGGGACAACCCTCCGGAGACGAGGATCGCCAGGGAGAGCACGACCACCCGCCAGGTCATCAGGCGGGTGCGCTCGCCGTAGTCCCTCGTCAGCTCGGATGGCATCGCGACGTACGGCACCTGGAAGAACGCGTAGGCGCTCGCGCAGGCGAGGAAGAGCAGCACCACCCAGGTCGCGGCGAGCCCCTGTGGCGAGGTCGGTCCGGCGAAGAGGAGGGCGAAGAGCACCGCGAGGGCGATGCCGCCGCGCAGGAGAAACGGACGCCGGCGCCCGTCCGGGTGGGTGCTGCGGTCGGAGATGCGCCCGGCGATGGGGTTGAGCAGGACGTCCCAGGCCTTGGGCAGCAGGACGATCAGGCCGGCCAGTCCGGCGGCGATCCCCAGACGGTCGGTGAGGTAGGGCAGCAGCAGCAGTCCCGGCACGGTCGGGAAGGCGCCCGTGACCACCGAGCCCAGACCGTAGCCGCGCCGCACCCGCGCCGGCAGCGCTGCCGAAGATGCCTCCATGGCGCGATGCTACTCACCAGTCATCCACATGGGGTGGATCCTGCGCGACCCGTCCGGAGGGAGTGAGAGGATCACGCACATGCGCCAGATCCGCCAGAGCCTAAAGCTGAAGGACGTACGCTACGACGTACGCGGCCCGATCCTCGTCGAGGCCCAGCGCCTCGAGGCCGAGGGCCACAAGATCCTGAAGCTGAACATCGGCAACACCGCGCCCTTCGGCTTCGAGGCCCCCGAGGCGATCGTCGCCGACATGACCCGGCACCTGTCCGGCTCGCAAGGGTACGTCGACAGCAAGGGGATCTACTCGGCGCGGACCGCGGTGGCGCAGTACTACCAGTCCAAGGGGCTGAAGGACACGACCGTCGAGGACGTCTACATCGGCAACGGCGTCTCCGAGCTGATCTCGATGGTGTTGCAGGCCTTCGTGGACGACGGCAACGAGATCCTCATCCCCGCCCCGGACTACCCGCTGTGGACCGGCGCGGTCTCGCTCGCGGGAGGCACCCCGGTGCACTACCGCTGCGACGAGAGCAACGGGTGGAACCCCGACCTGGCCGACATCGAGTCGAAGATCACCGAGAACACCCACGCCCTGGTGATCATCAACCCCAACAACCCGACCGGCGCCGTCTACTCGCCCCAGATCGTGCGCGGCCTCGTCGACATCGCGCGGCGGCACGATCTCGTGGTCATGGCGGACGAGATCTACGAGAAGATCATCTTCGACGATGCCGTCCACCATCACGCCGCGAAGTACGCCGGCGACGACGTCCTCTGCCTCACCTTCTCCGGCCTGTCCAAGGCCTACCGTGTGTGCGGCTACCGTGCCGGCTGGGTGATGATCTCCGGACCGAAGCACCTGGCGCAGGACTACCTCGAGGGCCTGACCCTGCTGGCCAACATGCGGATGTGCTCCAACGTCCCGGCGCAGCACACGATCCAGACCGCCCTGGGCGGATACCAGTCGATCGACGAGCTCATCGTGCCCGGCGGGCGCTACCACGACCAGATCAAGCTCGCTTCCCGGCTGCTCAACGAGATACCCGGCGTCTCGTGCGTCGAGCCGCGCGGCGCGCTCTACTGCTTCCCTCGCCTCGACCCGGAGGTGTACCCGATCGAGGACGACGAGGCCTTCGTCATCGATCTGCTGCGGGCGAAGAAGATCCTGGTCACCCACGGGAGCGGCTTCAACTGGCCCGAACCGGACCACTTCCGCCTGGTGACCCTTCCCGACGAGGACGTCCTCACCGAGGCCATCGGCCGGATCGCGGACTTCCTGGAGACCAAGCGGTCGTGAGCAGGTGACCATGAGCACATGCCCATGAAAGAGGAGGGGACCCGCCTCGCCGTGCTGGCTGGCGGTGCTCTCGGCACGCTCGGTCGGTGGTGGGTCGGGGCATCCCTGCCCGCAGCCGGACCCGGGTGGGGCTGGGCGACGCTGACGGTGAACGTCACCGGGGCCCTTGCCATGGGGTTGCTCGTGGCCTGGCTGTCGGCACGGATGGGCCACCCACTGGTGCGACCCTTCGCTGCCGTCGGCCTGCTCGGCGGGTGGACGACGTACTCGACCTTCGCGCTGGACGCGCACACGGTCATGGACGACCAGGGTGTGGTGTCCGCACTCGGCTACGTCGTGACCACGATCGTCCTCGGCGTCGGTGCGAGCTTGGCCGGGTTGCTCATCGGAGAGCGCTGGTTCGTGTTCCTGCCCGAATTGACCGAGCACATCGCGGACGAGGACGAGCTGTGACCTGGCTCTTCGTGAGCATCGGCGGCGCCCTCGGCGCGCTGGGCCGTCACGAGGTAACCACCGCGGCCCGACGCCGGGGCGCCACCGCATCCGGGGCAACGATGCTGGTCAATCTCCCCGGGTCGCTCCTGCTCGGGCTCGTCGCCGGGGTCGTCACCTCCGGTGGCCCCGACTGGCTCCTCCCGCTCCTCGGGGTCGGGTTCTGCGGCGGCTTCACGACCTTCGCCAGTCACGCGCTCCACATCACGGCGGCCGTGCGGGAGCAGCGGGTCGGCCATGCCGTGACCGACCTCGTTGTCAGCCTCGTGCTCGGGGTGGCGCTCGCCTCGCTCGGCTGGTGGCTGACGACCTGAGGTCCGACACCACTCGGCGACCGATGCGTGGACGTCCTAGGATCAGGCCATGACCGACCGGGACCCGATCGCCGAGGCGCGCCAGCAGTGGGTGTCCCACGGCTGGGCGGACGCCGCGGACGGCATGGCCCTGATCACCTCGATCACGCGGGCCCAGCAGCTCCTCGTCGAGCGGGTCGAGGACGTGCTGCGCCCCCACGGGTTGACCTTCGCCCGATACGAGATCCTGCGCCTGCTCGCCTTCAGCCGCCGACGGTCGATGCCGATGAGCCGTCTCGGCTCGCTGCTGCAGGTCCACGCGACAAGCGTCACGAGCGCCGTCGACCGCCTGGAGAAGCAGGGCCTTGCCGAGCGCCTGCGCCTCGAGCGTGACCGGCGGGTCGTCCTCGCCTCCCTCACGACGAAGGGGGCCGAGGTCGTCGAGGCGGCCACGGCGGACCTGAACGCGCGCGTCTTCACCTCCCCCGGCCTGGACCCGGACCAGGTCGCGGCAGCGACCGAGCTGCTCACCTCCCTTCGCGCCACCCACGGGGACACGGTGGCGCAGGTGACCGCGGTGCACGCCAAAGGGGATGCGGCCCGACTCAGGGAGTGAGGAACGAACGACCAAGGGCCGTATGCCTTTTGGATTGCACCGCAGAGCGGGGTCGCACAGAAATGCTTGGATGTCCTAGTATTGGTCGGGTACCGACTACTCGATGACGAGGTTCCCTCATGTCTGCGCCCGCCAAGCCCGCCAAGCCAGAGCTGCACTCCCCGACCAACCCGGTGCGATTCGTGACCGCGTCCGCGCTCTTCGACGGACATGACGCCTCGATCAACATCATGCGGCGGATCATGCAGAGCCAGGGCGCCGAGGTGATCCACCTCGGGCACAACCGCTCCGTCCAGGAGGTCGTCGATGCGGCGATCGACGAGGACGTGCAGGGAGTCGCCGTCTCGTCCTACCAGGGCGGGCACGTGGAGTACTTCGAGTACCTCACCCAACTACTGCGCGAGCAGGGCGCCGGGCACGTGCAGGTCTTCGGCGGGGGCGGCGGCGTCATCGTGCCGGAGGAGATCGACCGGCTCCGCAAGGCCGGCGTGACGATCTTCTCTCCCGAGGACGGCCAACGTCTCGGCCTGCCCGGCATGATCAACACCCTCATCGCCGACTGCGACACCAACGTCTGGCAGATCGGTCCGACGACGCTCGACCAGGTCCTCGCCGGTGAGCGCGCTGCCGTCGCGCGCGCGATCTCCGGCGCCGAGCTCGACGCGCTCGACAGTGCCTTCCTCGACGGGGTCACCAAGGCCGCCGAGAAGTCCAGCGCGCCCGTCCTCGGCCTCACCGGCACCGGCGGCTCGGGAAAGTCCTCGCTCACCGACGAGCTGGTGCGTCGCTTCCGTGTGGACCAGCAGGACAAGCTGCGCGTCGCGGTCATCGCCGTCGACCCCACCCGCCGCAAAGGCGGTGGAGCGCTGCTCGGTGACCGCATCCGGATGAACTCCCTCGGCGAGAGCAGCGCAGGATCCTCTCCGGTGCTCTTCAGGTCGCTCGCCACCCGCGGCGAGCGCGAGATCCCCGACTCGCTGCAGACCGTCATCAACATCACCAAGGCCGCGGGCTACGACCTCGTCGTCGTCGAGACCCCGGGCATCGGTCAGGGCGACGCCGCGATCATCCCCTACGTCGACGTGCCGATGTACGTCATGACGCCGGAGTTCGGCGCGGCCAGCCAGCTGGAGAAGATCGACATGCTCGACTTCGCGGAGGTCGTCGCGATCAACAAGTTCGAGCGCCGCGGCGCTGCCGACGCATTGCGCGATGTCGCCCGCCAGCTGGTGCGCAACCGGGAGGCCTTCGGCGTCAAGCCCGAGGAGATGCCGGTCTTCGGCACCTCCGCCGCGACCTTCAACGACGACGGTGTCACCGGTCTCTACCACCACCTGCGCGACCTTCTCGCCGAGAAGGGCCTCTCGGTCGACGAGGGCCAGCTCCAGCGTGTCGACACGAAGTACTCCACCCGATTCGGGCAGGTCGTACCGACCACTCGCGTGCGCTACCTCGCGGAGATCACCGAGACCGTCCGCGGGTACCACGAGCAGACCCAGCAGCTTGCCGACAACGCCCGCCGGGTGCAGCGTCTGGCCCTCGTCGATGACGAGCTGACTGCTGCCGGCAAGGACGGGCACGGCGTCGACGAGCTGCTCGATGCCGCCCGCGCGGAGATGCCCACCGAGATCACTGACCAGATCGAGGGGTGGCCCTCGGTCGTGAAGTCCTACGAGGGCGACGAGCAGGTGGTGACGATCCGGGGCAAGGAACTGCACACCAAGCTGACCAAGGAGTCCCTCTCCGGCAACAAGATCTCCCGGGTCGCCCTGCCGAAGACCAGCGATCACGGCGAGCTCGTCACCTACTGGCGCTCGGAGAACCTGCCCGGGGTGTTTCCCTTCACCGCCGGCGTCTTCCCGTTCAAGCGGGACAACGAGGACCCGGCGCGCATGTTCGCCGGCGAGGGTGACCCCTTCCGCACCAACCGTCGCTTCAAGATGCTCTCCCAGGGGCAGCCGGCGACCCGCCTGTCCACGGCCTTCGACTCGGTCACCCTCTACGGGCGCGACCCGGGTGAGCGCCCCGACATCTATGGCAAGGTCGGTACGTCCGGCGTCTCCGTCGCCACCCTCGACGACATGAAGGCCCTGTACTCCGGCTTCGACCTCGTCTCGCCGACGACGAGCGTGTCGATGACGATCAACGGGCCGGCGCCGACGGTCCTCGCCTTCTTCCTCAACACGGCGATGGACCAGCAGGTCGACCTCTTCCGTGAGCGCGAGGGCCGCGAGCCGTCGGGCGCGGAGGCCGAGGAGCTGCGCACCCACGCGCTGCAGACCGTCCGCGGCACCGTCCAGGCGGACATCCTCAAGGAGGACCAGGGGCAGAACACCTGCCTGTTCTCCACAGAGTTCTCGCTGCGGATGATGGCCGACATCCAGGAGTGGTTCATCGAGCAGGGCGTGCGCAACTTCTACTCGGTGAGCATCTCCGGCTACCACATCGCCGAGGCCGGGGCGAACCCCATCAGCCAGCTCGCGTTCACCCTCGCCAATGGCTTCACGTACGTCGAGGCGTACCTCGCCCGCGGGATGGACATCAACGACTTCGCACCGAACCTGTCCTTCTTCTTCTCCTCCGGCATGGATCCGGAGTACTCGGTCCTCGGCCGGGTCGCGCGCCGCATCTGGGCGGTGGCGATGAAGGAGAAGTACGGCGCGAACGAGCGCAGCCAGAAGCTGAAGTACCACATCCAGACCTCCGGCCGGTCGCTGCACGCCCAGGAGATGGACTTCAACGACATCCGCACGACGCTGCAGGCCCTCAACGCGCTCTACGACAACGCCAACAGCCTGCACACCAACGCCTACGACGAGGCCGTGACGACCCCGTCGACGGAGTCGGTGCGTCGGGCCCTGGCCATCCAGCTGATCATCAGCCGCGAGTGGGGCCTGTCCTACAACGAGAATCCGCTGCAGGGCAGCTACATCATCGACGAGCTGACCGAGCTGGTCGAGGAGGCCGTGCTGCTGGAGTTCGACCGGATCAATGACCGGGGCGGCGTCCTCGGCGCGATGGAGACGGGCTACCAGCGCGGTCGCATCCAGGACGAGTCCCTCGTCTACGAGCACGGCAAGCACGACGGCTCGGTCCCGATCGTCGGCGTCAACACCTTCCTCCGTGAGGACGGGGAGAAGGGGGAGCCTGATGAGATCGAGCTGGCTCGCGCCACCGAGAAGGAAAAGGTCTCGCAGCTGGAGCGCGTGCACTCCTTCCAGGAGACCCACCGTGACGAGGCGGCCGCAGCACTCGAGCGCCTGAAGGAGGCCGCCACGAGCGATGCGAACGTCTTCGCGGTGCTCATGGACGCGGCACGGGTGTGCTCCCTCCAACAGGTGACCGAGGCCTTCTTCGATGTCGGCGGGCAGTACCGGCGCAACGTGTGAGGCATCGGTAGCGTGAGGGGCGTGAGCACCGACCGCTGGCCCGCGTGGGTCTACGCCGAGGGTGATGAGCCCGACTTCCGCTTCTCGCTGGCCAACGAGCGCACCTTCCTGGCGTGGCTGCGCACGACCCTCGCGCTGATCGCCGCCGGCGTCGCCGTGAACGTCATCGACTTCGGCATCTCCGAGGGGGTGGTGCACGGACTGTCGGCGCTGCTGCTCGGACTGGGAGTGATCACGCCGGCCACAGCATTCGTGCGGTGGGCCAGGGCCGAGCGGGCCATGCGGCACGAGACACCGTTGCCGTCCATGGGAGCCCTGGCCGTGGTGCTCACCTGCGTCGTGCTGCTCGTCGCCGCGATCCTCGCGGTCGTCGTGGTGGTGCTCTGATGCAGGAGCTGCACCCATGAGTGAGTTCACGACCGCGTCCCCTCGCGGCGCCCAGCCCGAGCGGACGGCCCTGTCCTGGCAGCGCACCGCCCTCGCCAGCATCGCCGGCGCCGCAGTCATCGCACGGCACTCCTCCGAGACACTCGGCGTGGTCGCCCTGCTGCTCTTCCTGGGGACCGCGGGGCTCGCGGTTGCGGCGTTCGTCCTCGGGTGGCACCGCTACGACCTCTCACCCGGCGAGACGGCCCGACGACGCGACGGTCGCGCCCCCTTCGCCCTCGCCCTGGCCATCGTCGCGATGGCCCTGACCGAGTTGCTTGCCCTCGTCACTCCAGGAGACTGAGATGCCCACCGACGACCTCGGAGCCACCCTCGAGCCGGGACCTCCCCCGCAGCGGGTCGTCTCCCTCGTGCCGAGCCTGACCGAGGCGATCGCCGCCTCCTGCCCGGGGGTGCTCGTCGGCGCCACCGACTGGTGCACCCACCCCGGGGACCTCGACGTCACGCGGGCGCGCGGAACGAAGAACCCGAATCTGAAGGTGATCGCCGGCCTCGAGCCCGACCTCGTCGTGGTCAACAAGGAGGAGAACCGCGAGCTCGACGTGCGACGGATGCGCGACCGCGGGATCCCGGTCTGGGTGACCGACATCGAGGACGTCCCCTCGGCCCTGACGTCGATGCGCCGGCTCTTCGTCGAGGCCCTGCAGCAGCCGGTCCCCGACTGGCTCGAACATGCAGAGGAGCTCTGGGGCACCCCACCACCCACTCCGCGCGGTCGCCTCGTCGTCCCCATCTGGCGTGACCCGTGGATGGTCGTCGGGCCGCGGACCTACACCACCGACCTGCTGTCCCGGCTCGGGTGGAGCAATGCCTACGCGGGGCCGGATGCCGACCCCGACAAGCGGTACCCACACGTGGACCTCGCCGACATCGATCGGGATGACGTCGACCTCGTGCTCCTGCCGGACGAGCCGTACGAGTTCACCGTGGATGACGGTCCGGAGGCCTTCGTGCAGGCTCCGACCCGGCTGGTCAGCGGTCGACTGCTGACGTGGTACGGCCCGGCGATGGTCGAGGCGTACGAGACGCTCGCCAGGGAGTAGCGGCCCGTGGTTTCGAGGCGTCAGCCGCGGACGGCTTCCGCGCCTCAACCACCGAGCGACGGCGAAGGGAGCCGGTCACCGTGCGGTGACCGGCTCCCTTCGCCGCCTCGGGTGGAGGCATACGCGCAGACGAATCCTCGGGGCGTATACCTCCACTCCGCGGTGGGCTCCCGGTCAGCGTCTCCTCGGGGCGATCGCGGCGGCGGCATCGATGATGCCGTCGCCGTAGAAGCCGTTGAAGTCCGCGTCACCGGTGCACTGCGCGTTGTACGAGTCCGGAATCGGAGCCGGGTAGTCGAACAGGCGCGGCTCAGGACACGACGTGTTCTGGGCGGAGCTCCTCAGGATGCTCTCCGTCCGGTCCGGGTCGAGACCGTAGCCGGCCCTGCCGTGCATCTTGCCGTAGCGGGAGACGATGAGCGCCGCGACACCCGTCGCGTGCGGGGCGGCCATCGACGTCCCCTGGTAGTACTCGTAGTACCCGCACAACTCGCCACGGTGACTGCCCCGACGTGAGCGCTTCAGGCAGTCCTTGAAGACCGAGCCCTCGCCGGCCTCCGTGATGTTGCCGTCCTCGTCGACCGTGCCCTCGGCCTTGACGACGTTCTCCGGGACCGAGGAGAGGATCATGCTCTCCTGGTTCGGGCCCGTGGCGTTCGGCCAGTCGTAGGCGTCGCCGCCGGGGGCAGCCACCTCGATCTGGTCGGAGTCGATGTCCGTCGTGTAGTTCGAGTAGTAGGCCTTGCGCTCCGACGGACCGACCGCGGAGACGCCGATGACGTCCTCGTGCTGCGTCGGCAGGTCGAGGCAGTTGGCCGGGTCGATGGTGCGCTCGTGCTCGTTGCCCTCCGGGTAGTTCGGGCTCGAGGTGTCGGTCAGCGGCTGACCCAGGTCGTTGGCCGCGTTGCCGAGGGCGCCCACGAGCGTGACGTCCTTGTCGTGTGCGTAGCTGAGGGCTCGCGAGACCGACTCGATGATCATGTCCTGCTCGGCTGCCTCCTCCGGGCTGTCCTCGGGTGCGCCGCCGTGGCAGTAGTAGGCCCACGGGTCGACGTAGAAGCTCATGTTGACCACGTCGAGGCCGGCATCAGCAGAGTAGGTGAGAGCGTTGACGACCGGGCCGACGAAGAAGTACCCGGCGTCCTGGCCCGCGCGCACGTTGACGATGCCCACGCCCGGCGCTACGCCGGAGACACCCATCCCGTTCTTCACGGCGGCGACCGTGCCGGCTACGTGGGTGCCGTGGCCGCCGTTGTCGACGTCCGCGGGGTCGACACAGCCTTCGTACTCGCACGGCCCGTCGATCGCCGGGATGTCCGTGACGAAGTTGCGCGAGAGCTTGTGGTCGAAGTTCTCCCCGATGTCCGGGTGGCTGGCGTCCACACCGGTGTCCATGATGCCGACCTTGACCCGCCGGTCACCGGAGTCGATCCTCTGCGCCTCTGGCGCGTTGATCATGTCCATGCCCCACAGCTTGTCGTCCAACGGATCGGGGGCGAACTTACCGGCCCGGTGACCCTTGTGGTGCCCATGGCCCGTGCCGTTGCCGGGGCTCTTGCCGTTGCCTTCGCCGAAGCCCGGTCCCCGATTCGGGCGCTCGACCGCGTCCTTCTTGTGGTCCCGTGGCGAGCGTCCCACGACACCCTCCGACGCGGCCCCGAAGACGTTCTTCATCGACCGGGCCTTCTTGGCGAAGTTGGCGTCCGTCGAGGTCACGATCACCATGCCGACTTGATCGTTGACAGAGGTGACGGTCGCCCCCTTCGCCTCGAGCTGCTCGGCAAGGTCGGCCGCGCTCCCGCCCCGCTCCGCGAGCACCACATAGTGCTCCGGACCGTTGGACGCGGATGAGGCGGTCGAGCCGGTGCTGTCAGTTGGTGCTGCGGTGGCGCTGGTGGTCGCCGCTATTCCGGTCAGTCCGAGCGACAGCGCGCCCAGGACCGAGACCATACGTTGGTGTCGCATGCACATTCCTCCCAGTCTCGGGGATGGCTCCGTTGCCATCACCGACTCGACGAGTATGACCTCGATCGACCGGGAATGCGCGTCGAACGGCGGACGAGCCACTCAGCGAGTGTGCGCCCCCGAGCGTCCTACTTCAGTTCCTTGCTGGAGTACCCGAGGACACGACGTGCGATGACGAGCAACTGGATCTGCTGCGTGCCCTCGAAGATGTCGAGGATCTTGGAGTCGCGCGCCCACTTCTCCAGCAGCTCGGTCTCGGCGTAGCCGGTGGCTCCGGCCAGCTCGACGCAGGCGAGGGAGACGTCGACGCAGGTGCGCCCCGCCTTGGCCTTGGCCATCGAGGCCTCCATCGAGTTCGGCTTGCCATTGTCGGCCATCCAGGCGGCCCTCAGTGTCAGGAGGTAGGCGTTCTGGTAGTCCGCTTCCATCGCGATCAGCCGGGCGGCCGCGGCGGACTGGACGTGCGCGGGACGGTCCCAGTCGACGACGACACCGGCGTCGGCCAACAGCGCCGTCGTCCTGTCGAGCGACGCGCGGGTGAGGCCCAGGGCCATCGACGCGACGAGCGGACGGGTGTTGTCGAAGGTCTGCATGGCACCACCGAAGCCACCCGCCCCAGACCCGCTGGCTCCTCCGTCGCCACCGGTTCCGTGGGCCCAGATCCGGATCTCCGGGTCACCCAGGAGGTCCTCGGCGGGCACGCGGCAGTCGTCGAGCACGAAGGCCGCCGTGTCGGAGGCGCGGATGCCGAGCTTGTGCTCCAGACGCACCAGCTGCAGGCCGGGGTTGTCACGGCGCACGACGAAGGACTTGATGGCCTGCTTGCCCAGGCTGCGGTCGAGGGTCGCCCACACGACGACCAGCTCGGCGCGCTCGCCGGAGGTGACGAAGATCTTCTCGCCGTTGAGGACGTAGTGGTCGCCGTCCTTGGTGGCGGTGGTGCGGATGGCGCCGGAGTCGGACCCGGTGTCGGGCTCGGTGATCGCCATCGCGGCCCACTTGCCGGCGTAGCGCTCCTTCTGCTCGTCGCTGGCGACGGCGGCGATGGCCGCGTTGCCCAGGCCCTGGCGCGGGATCGACAGGGTCAGGCCCACGTCACCGCGGCAGGTCTCCAGGATCGAGAGCACCGAGGAGAGGTTGGAGCCGTTCTTGTTCTCCTTCTCCCCCTTCGCGCTCCTACGACCGGAGCCGACGGCCGCGACGTCGCCCTCCTGTGCACCGTCGTCCTTGGCGCGGGTGGTGTTGGCGGCCCCCGCCCCCTGGCCGGCGCCGCCGTCGGCCATGCCGTCGATGACGGCCGAGACGAGGTCGAGCTCGGCGGGGTACTCGTGCTCGGCACGGTCGTACTTGCGCGAGATGGGCCAGAAGACCTCCTCGGCCATACCGCGGGCCTGGGAGATGAGCGGACGGAACTTCTTCGGAACCTCGAGATCGATCATTGTCGTGTCCTTCGTGTAAGTCGGTGGCTCCGGGCTCGGCCGTGGACGCTCTGCACCTCGGCCACCGGGAAGAGTGAGTGGGTGGGTGCCGATCAGACGAGCAGCATGCCCTCGAGGACTCCGGCGCCCCGCAGATCGCGGTACCAGCGCTCGTTGTCGAACTCCTTGACGAAACCGTGGCCGCCGAGCAACTGGACGCCGCTCGAGCCGATCCACATGGCGTGCCGCGAGGCGAGGCTGCGAGCCTGGGCGATCTCGGCGCTGGCGTCCTCACCGCGGTCGAGGAGGGATGCGGCCTTCCACACCACCAGGCGCAACCCGGCGAGCTCGATGGCGATGTCGGAGATGGTGAAGGCGACGGCCTGGCGGTAGCCGATCGGCTCGCCGAAGGCCTTGCGCTCCTTGACGTACTCGCTGACCTGGTCGAGAACGGCCTGCGAGGTGCCGACAGCGGCCGCGGCCCAGGCCAAGCGGGCGCGACGGACGGCGTCGCGGTGGTCGTCAGCGGCGCCGAGCAGGTCGTCCTCCTGCACGCGCACACCCTCGAGGTGCAGACGCGCGGTCCGGGAGGCGCGCACGCCCATGGCGGGGTCGTCCTCGGTCTGCAGGCCCTCGAGGCCCGCCGTGACGATGACCAGACGGGACTCACCGTCGACCTCGGCGGAGACGATGAAGAGCTCGGCCTCCTGGGCGCCGGGCACGAGTGCCTTGACGCCGTCGAGGACGATCTCGCCACCCTCGCGTCGGCCCGTGGTCCGCAGGGCGAAGGGGTCGAAGAGCACCTGCGACTCCTGCAACGCCAGGGCGGCGACCGGTGGGTTCTCGCCGGTGAACTCGGCCAGGTACGTGGCCTGCTGCTCCGCGCTGCCGTAGCTCGCGAGCGCGGTGGCAACGGCCGAGCGGGCCATGATCGCGGTGGCGATGCCCATGTCGCCGCGGGCCAGCTCCTCCAGGACGAGGGCGCCGGTGACGGCGGAGCGCTCCTCGGCGATGCCGTCCAGCTCGGCCGGCACACCGATCAGGTGCAGGCCCATGTCGGCGGCGGCCGCACGGACCTCGTCCGGCACGGTGCGCTCGCCATCGGCCGTCGCCGCGGCGGGGCGGATGACCTCCTCGGCGAGCTCGCGCGCCACGCCCTGGATCATCTGCTGGTCCTCGGTGGGCGTGAGGTCGAAGGTCTTCTTGGGCTTCGTCGGGGCCGGTCGGGCCGGGTCGCCGGAGGCCTTCTTCCTGGCGAAGCTGCGGCCGGCGGCGGTCTGGGCCTTGAAGCCGGTCACGGCGCCCTTGTACAGGTACTTCTCGACCCGGGCGCGTACGTCCTTGTCCTTCAGACCGGGCAGCCCCCCGGCCTTGGCGATGAGGCGCAGGCCGATGCGCTGGCCCTTGTCGGCCAGGGTCATCGTTTCACTGGAAGCCATGGGACTACCCCTTCGTGTGCGGCAAACCGAAAGTGTTCGGTACAGACAGTACCTGCTACAGCGAGTACCGGTAAACCGGTGAGTCACTACGATCCCGGGTGATCCGCGGCACAGCGGATCATCACCGCTCAATCCAATGCCGCGGGTGATCTCAGGCACAGCAGGCACGTCGCACCCGACACCACCCCTTCTACTGGCGGTAACCTGCCCGCAACGGGAGTCCGAGTGGGAGCACCCGACACCAGAGCACGTGAGAGGGATACAGAGCATGGTCGACGTCGACGCCGCGCTGGATGCGTCAGGCCTCACTAACGAGGCGGTCCGCGAGTACGTGAAGCACTGGGCGCAGATCACCCAGCCGGACCGGATCGAGGTGATCGGCGCCGAGGACGACGACCGCCTCATCCAGGAGTGCCTCGAGTCCGGCGAGTTCCAGCCCGCCGGTGAGGGTCGCTACTACTCCCGCTCCTACTCCAAGGACACGGCTCGCTCGGAGGAGCGCACCATCGTCGCGACCAACGACGAGAAGGACAAGGGCGTCTACAACAACTGGCGTCCGGCCTCCGAGATGAAGGAGAAGCTGACCGAGCTCATGCGCGGTCAGTCCAAGGGCAAGACGATGTACGTCCTGCCGTACCTGATGTCCCCCAGGAAGAACGAGCTGTCCCAGTGGGCCGCAGGTGTCGAGCTGACCGACAGCCGCCCGGTCGTGCTGCACATGATGCGTATGTCCCGGGTGGGCGTGGAGCACGTCAATGACCTGCCGCAGCAGGGCAACTTCGTGCGCGCCGTGCACGTCACCGGCGACTTGGAGAACCTCGGTCAGGGCACCCCCGACGACAAGCGCTACTTCGTCACCGTCGCCGACGAGCGGATGATCCTGCACTTCGGCTCCTCCTACGGCGGCAACGCACTGCTCGGCAAGATCGCCCACGGCCTGCGCCAGGGCGCCTACGACGGCTGGGACACCAAGAAGTTCCTCGCCGAGCAGTACATGCTCATCGGCATCACCGACAAGGAGACCGGCAAGCGGTACCACATCACCGGTGGCTTCCCGAGCGCCTCGGGCAAGACGAACCTCGCGATGATGCTGCCGCCGGATGCCATGGGCGACCGCTACCAAGTCGACTTCTACGGTGACGACATCGCATGGCTCTGGGTCGACGAGTCCACCGGCAAGCTCATGGGCATGAACCCGGAGTTCGGGGTCTTCGGCGTCGCGAAGGATACCAACGAGAAGACCAACCCGACCGCTCTGCACTCCATGGACCCGGGCACGAAGGTCATCTTCACCAACGTCGCCTACAACCCGAAGCTCGAGGACGTCTGGTGGGAGGGCCGCACGCCCGAGCCGCCGGCCGACCTGGACGGGTGGCTGGACTGGAAGGGCGAGCCGATCGCCGACCGCGAGCCGGGCGACACCTCTCCCTGGGCGCACCCGAACAGCCGCTTCACCACGACCCTGGCCAACGTCCCGAACGCCGCCGAGGACTTCGACGAGGCAGCCGGCGTGCCGATCGACGCGATCATCTTCGGTGGTCGCACCCGCGACCGCGAGCCGCTGATCCGTGCGATCCACGACGTCGCCGAGGGCGTCTACGACGGCCTGACCCTGGGCGCCGAGGCGACCTTCGCCGCCGAGGGCGTCGAGGGTCAGCTGCGCTACGACCCGATGTCCAACCGGCCGTTCATGGCCTACGGCGAGGGTGACTACGCGCGCCACTACCTGGACCTGCTGGCCCAGGTGAAGGACAAGCCGCTCTTCGCGCACGTCAACTGGTTCCAGAAGGACCCGGAGGACGGGCACTACGTGTGGCCGGGTTTCCGTGAGAACCTGCGCCCGCTCCTGTGGCTGATGCGCCTGAAGGACGGGGAGGTCACCGGCCGCAAGACGGCCGTCGGCATCATCCCGACCGAGGACGAGCTGGACCTCGAGGGCCTCGACCTGCCGCAGGCCGACCTCGACCGGATCCTGTCCATCGACGTGCCGCGCTGGCAGCAGGAGATGGGCTTCCGTGAGGAGCACCTGAACCAGTTCGACCGGTTGCCGGAGGAGATCTGGGAGGCGCACCGCCGAGTGACGAAGGCCCTCGACGAGCAGAGCTGACCTGTCGTTCGACGAAAGCGGCCCCGGTCCATCAGGACCGGGGCCGCTTTCGTCGTGTCGTGAGCCCACCAGTGGAGCAGATGGGTCTCACGGGTCGGGCTCGACCTCAGCGTGCAGGCCGGCCTCCAACGGCTCACGTGCGGTCTTTGCCCAACTCGATCGACCCATAAGCGTCCGGATGAGTGCACGGACCACGACCGGGAAGATCAGCCACGAGTAAATGGTGTAGGGCACGAGCAGGACGACAGCGAGCAGCTTCGCCGCAAGGCCTCGGGCTCTGCCCAGGAGGCCGATGACGCCGGACAAGAAGGACAGTGAGAGGAAGAACACGGCGATCTGCCACGAGGTCCCCCACAGCGGGAGATCGCTGATTACCGCCAGAAGCACAGCGGCGGCAAAGCCCATGCCCACGACCATCTGAACCACAGGTGTCATGAGGTAGAACCAGATGTCGACCCGGGCCAGCCTTCGGCAATCCACCTGTTGCAGACCGCGAAGCAGCGAGATTGACTCCCATGCCCCTTGCGACCAGCGGGTCCGCTGCCGGTAGAGACGACGCAAGGACGACAATCCCTGCTGCGAGACCGTCGCCTCCAGATCCTGAGCACCCTTCCACCCGCTCCCAAGCAACCGGACACCGACATCTTGGTCCTCGGTGAGCCGGTGCCGCCATGGACCGTCCCCCTCGACGACCGTGTCCAGCGCGGCCAGACGGTTCGCTTGACCGTTACCCCCCATGTTGGCTGTGCCCCACCACGATCGTCCGGACTGATACAACCGGCCGAATACAGCGAACTCAACATCCTGTGCCCACGTCAACCACCCGCGCCGGTTGTATATGCGCACTAGGGACTGGACACCACCCATATGTGGGTCGCCGAAATGCCGAGCCAGGCACTGCGGTGCGTCCGGGGAAAGGCGACCGTCGGCGTCAACCACGACCACGAGGACCTCGTGTGGCCGCCACTGATGATAGGCCGGTTCGCTGAGGAGTTGGTGCACTCGTCTCCACGCGGCATTGAGCGCCGCGGCCTTCCCCCGACGGGCGTCCGGCAAGTCACGTCGCAGCACGGTCAGGCCGTCGCTGGTCAGATCCGCCAGGATCTCCGGGGTCGCGTCATCAGAGCCGTCGTCGATGACAAGAATTACCTTGTGCGTGGCCCGCGCTTCGTCCAGTCGCGCAACGCTGTCGGCAATGGTGACCTGCTCATTGAGTGCCGGCACCAGGAAGACCCATAGGTAGTCGCTCTCTGGCACCTCAGGCAGTTCCCGGCGGCGCTCACGCCCAGCCACCACGGCCAGCATCACCGTGTCACCGACGGTTGCGATGATGAGAACCAGCGCAAACAGGTAGACCAGCTGGATGCCCAACGGCAGCCCCGGGTACAACCAGAGCCAGTCCGGAAGCGTCACTGCTGGAGGGTTTTGGTCACGACGGCCTCTGAGGACTCCCCTTCGACGTCCGCAGCGATGTCGTCAGATTGCCTGACCTCGTCCCAGCCGCCGAGGCGCCGCAACGCCTGCCGACTGAAACCCGCACCGTAGGGAGCCGGTGCCGCAGTGCCGTACGCGATGTGCTCGAACGCCGCAACGATCCGTTCCGAGGCGTGACCATCACCGTAGGGGTTTTCCCGCGACGTCATCGCCTCGCGAGCCGTGGCCGAGCCCAACAACGCACTGGCCTCGGCCACGATTCGCTGTACGTTCGTGCCCACCAACTTCAACGTGCCGGCGTCCACCCCCTCCTGCCGTTCGGTGGATTCTCGCAAAACCAGGACTGGAGTGCCCACAGCCGGCGCTTCCTCCTGGATGCCGCCGGAGTCGGTGATGACCAAACATGCGCGCTTCAGTAGGCGCGCGAAGGGCACGTACGCCAGCGACGCCACCATGATCACGTTCGGAAGGTCGTCCAGCTTGCTACGTAGGATCGACGCGACAGCCGGGTTCGGGTGCAGTGGAAGCACGAACTTGACTGTCTCGAATCGATGCGCGAGCTCAGCGATCGCCGCACCGATCCGTTCCAGACCTCCCCCCCAGTTCTCTCTGCGGTGCGCTGTGACGACGACGACGGGTACAGCAGGGTCGGCCTCGAGCTGGTCGAGCTCGGCGACACCGTAGGAGCCCTCCATGTCCGCGGCGTCCTGGAGCGCATCGATTGCGGTGTTGCCCGCGACGAAGATTCGTTCGGACGGCACATTCTCCCGGATGAGGTTCTCCTGGTTGGTGCTCGTCGGAGCCAGGTGGAAGAAGGCGAGCCGAGAGATCATCGCGCGATTCGACTCCTCCGGGAAGGGAGAGCGAATGTCACCGGTGCGCAGGCCGGCCTCCACATGGGCAACCGGTAGTCCAAGGTGGAAAGCTGCAAGGGCAACCGCGGCCGCGCTGGTTGTGTCGCCGTGAACGAGGCAGGCCACCGGGAATCGTCGGTAGTCACGGTCTGCGGGACGGTCTTCCAAAAGCCCGAACTCTTCGAAGAAGAACTGCTGGAACCCGGTGAGGATGTGGGCGAACAATTCATTAAGGGTCAGGCCGGGACGCCCCGCCCCCAGGTCCGCATCGACAGTGAGTCCTACACGCTCAAAAACCACGTCGACGATTCCCGGATGCTGCCCAGTGGCGACGATGTACGGCTGCACCAGATGACTGTCGGCCATGGCGCGGGCCAAAGGCGCCATCTTGATCGCCTCAGGCCGTGTTCCGACAACCACCAGAATTTTCCGTCGGGGCCGCTGAACGTGATCGTGGTGCACCTTTTCCCCAATACCTCGTATGTCAAGAGCGTGGTTAGCCTAGCCGCCGGTGGATCAGGAACCTTGGGACCGAATCAGGCCCCGCCGCGTTCCCGCTGGCAGGGCCTGTTCCGTCTGTCTCAACACAGAGTGCGCCCGTAGGGATTCGAACCCCAAACCTTCTGATCCGTAGTCAGATGCTCTATCCGTTGAGCTACGGGCGCCCGCTGCCGAACTCGTCGACAACACGAAGGGACAATACCCCTACTGCCCCCCACCAGCGAAATCGGCGTCCGCCCGAACAGGGAGCGGGCTGACTGCCGGGGACGAAGCCGAAGACGATGGGCTCGACCCCTCGCCGCAGGTGCGATCAGGTCGGGCCTTGGGCATCCTGACCGTCCTGCTGAGTGCCGCCTCCCCCGGGCCCCCGGCCATCCTGCTGCTGTTGGTCGAGGCCTGGCGCCTGTTGGCCGGGGCCAGGCGCTTGGCCCCCCGGACCCTGCCCTCCTCCCGGGGGCTGCCCCCCACCCTGGTCCCCGGTGGAGACGCCTTGTTCCAAGGTAGCCGCCGCGGTGACTGCACCTGCCGAGCCCAGGCCGATCGCCAGGGCGGCGGCGACGGCTGTCTTGCGTCCACGCCATCGGGGCGGGTTCGCCGCCGGGGCGGTGGGCGAAGAGACCGAGGCAGGCAGCGGGGCGGTCGACTCGTCGAGGGTGGGGTCGGATGGGTTCGGCTGGGTCACGATGACTCCTGGGTTGATTGGCATGATCGGTCAACGACTACGCTCGGGCGCTCACCTGTGCCGAACCTGTGATCGGCCCGTCACCACCCTTCGCGTCCCGTCCACAGCAAACACACAGCCCACGCACGGCTCCCACCGGCCCCAACGCGCTTGAATGGAGCCATGCCATCGCGTCCAAGCACCCAGCCGCAGACTCTGACCCGTGTCGACGGGTCGCCCGTGCGGGTCCTGGTCGTCGACGACGAAACCAACCTCACCGAGCTGCTCGCCATGGCCCTGCGCTACGAAGGGTGGGACCTGCGCACCGCCGGCACCGGCGCCGAGGCCGTGCGCATCGCCAGGGAGTTTCGCCCCGACGCGGTCGTGCTCGACGTGATGCTCCCGGACTTCGACGGGATGGAGGTGCTGCGCCGGATGCGGGCTGACTCACCCGATGTTCCGGTCCTCTTCCTCACGGCCCGGGACGCCGTCGAGGACCGAATTTCCGGGTTGACCGCCGGCGGTGACGACTATGTGACCAAACCCTTCTCACTGGAGGAGGTCGTGGCTCGGGTCCGCGCGCTCATGCGACGGAGCGTCGTTGTGGCCGGCGAAGGGAGCCCCCTGCTCGTCGTCGGCGACCTCACGCTCGACGAGGACAGCCACGAGGTGACCCGTGGCGGGCAGGAGATCTTCCTGACGGCCACGGAGTTCGAGCTGCTGCGCTATCTCATGCGTAACCCACGGCGGGTGCTGTCCAAGCCACAGATCCTCGACCGAGTCTGGCACTACGACTTCGGCGGCGAGGCCAACGTCGTCGAGCTCTACGTCTCATACCTGCGCAAGAAGGTCGATGCCGGTCGCGACCCGATGATCCACACGATGCGCGGCGCCGGCTACGTCCTCAAGCCGGCAACGCGACCATGACGGGGCGCCTGCGCCGGCCCGCGTCGTGGACCCTGAGGGCCAAGCTCGTCGCCTCGGTGCTCCTGCTCTTCCTCGCCGTGACCATCCTCACCGGCACCCTGACGAGCATCTCGTCCCGCCAGTACCTGACACAGCAGGTTGACGATGACCTGCTCAGCGCCTCCCAACGATTCATCGGGACGCTCGACGACACTCCCGACCACGGGCGCGTCCGCGGAGGCCCTCCAGCCGGCAGCGGCAACGGCGTCCTCCATCTCGTGCTGCGCGACGGCACGGTCGCCGTCGATGATCACGGCCAGGAGATCAACTACGCCGTCAACGTCAGAGGTCAGAACGACCGCCTCGACAGCGACGAGATCACCGAGATCAACACCGCGGGGTTGGGCCGCGCACCGAGCACTGTCGACCTCGGCGAGGACATCGGGAGCTATCGACTCGTGTCGGCCCGCACCGCGGATGGGCTCACCGCGGTCACCGGCGTACCGATCGACCCCATCGACTCGACCGTCCGGGCAATCGCGGTCATCGTGGCCGGCTCAAGCGCCATCGGACTCGCCGGTGTGTGGCTCGGCAGCACCTACCTGGTCCGCCGCAGCCTCCAACCTCTCGACCGGGTGGCAGGCACGGCCCGCCGGGTCTCCCAGCTCGATCTGGACTCCGGGGACGTCCCGCTCGCCGAGCGCGTGCCGGACGTCGACCCCCGCACCGAAGTCGGGCAGGTCGGGCTCGCGCTCAACGGTCTGCTCGACAACGTCGACGGTGCGCTGCGGGCGCGCCACGAGTCAGAAACTCGAGTGCGACGCTTCGTCGCCGATGCCAGCCACGAACTGCGCACGCCCTTGGCCTCGATCCGTGGATACGCCGAGCTGTCGAAGCGAGAGCCCGAACCGATCCCGGACTCCGTCACCCACGCGCTCGCCCGAGTCGAGTCCGAGTCACTGCGCATGCAGACCCTCGTTGAGGACCTGCTGCTCCTCGCCCGGCTCGACACCGGACGACCGCTCGAACGCGTCCGCGTCGATCTCACGCTGCTGACGATGGACGTCACCAGCGACGCCCGAGCCGCCTCCCCGGATCACCGCTGGGAGCTTGACCTGCCACCCGAACCGGTCGACATCACCGGTGACCACGATCGCCTGCACCAAGTCGTCGCGAACCTCCTGGCCAACGCCCGCACACACACCCCACCAGGCACCCGGGTCCGAGCTTCCCTGCGCCACGAGGGGGACCTCGTGCAGCTGAGGGTCACGGACAACGGCCCGGGCATCCCAGAGGCCCTGCGGCCCGACGTTTTCGAGCGCTTCACCCGCGGGGACGACTCCCGCCAGCGCGCGTCGGGCAGCACCGGTCTCGGTTTGTCCATCGTCGCAGCGGTCACCCGGGCCCACGGCGGCCGTGTCGACGTATCCTCCCGGCCCGGGCAGACGACATTCACGGTCACCCTGCCCACAAGCTGACTCCCTTCGTCCGCGCGAAGTGAGGTCACCGCACCACCACAATCCGGCCACAGCCGTCGCACAGCAGCACTGTCGAACGTTGGTGCCATGGACACGACGACCTCGACAACACCACCCGCCCCTGCCTGGGCGAGGCCCGCCCTGTTCGCCCTACTCATGGCCACCGCCGTGCTCTACCTGTGGAACCTCTCCGCGAACGGCTGGGCGAACTCCTTCTACTCCGCCGCGGCCCAAGCAGGTTCGCAGAGTTGGACTGCACTCTTCTATGGCTCCTCGGACGCGGCGAATGCGATCACGGTGGACAAACCACCCGCCTCGTTGTGGATCATGGGACTGTCGGTCAGGCTCTTCGGCCTCAACTCGTTCGCGCTGCTCGCGCCGCAGGTACTCATGGGCGTGGCGAGCGTCGGAGTCGTCCACGCGAGCGTGCGCCGGCATTGGGGAGCAGCTGCTGGACTGATCGCGGGGGTGGTTCTGGCACTGACCCCTGTGGCCGCACTGATGTTTCGCTTCAACAACCCCGATGCGCTGCTCGTCCTGCTCATGACACTCGCGGCATGGGCCACGATGCGCTCTATCGAATCCGGCGCCATCCGATGGTTCGCCCTCGCCGGGCTCCTCCTCGGGCTGGGATTCCTCACCAAGACCCTGCAGGTGCTGCTCGTTGTCCCCTTCTTTGGCATCGCCTTCCTGGTGGCCGCCGACACCACCGTGCGACGACGGGTGGTCGGCGCGGTCGTCGGGACCGCCACGATGGTCCTGTCGGCCGGGTGGTGGGTCGCCGTGGTCGAGCTCGTCCCCGAGGGCATGCGTCCCTACATCGGAGGCAGTCAGACGAACTCCTTCCTCGAGCTGACCTTCGGCTACAACGGCCTCGGCCGGCTCAGCGGCGAGGAGGCCGGGTCCGTCGGCGGCGGCAACGGCTGGGGCGAGACCGGCCTCTTGCGAATGTTCGGCTCCACGGTCGGTGGACAAATCTCCTGGGCCATCCCCTCGGCTTTCATTCTGCTCGGCGTCGGTCTGTGGCTCCGCGGCCGCGCGCCACGCACCGACATCCGCCGTGCCGGCTACCTCGTATGGGGCGGCTGGCTCACCGTGACGATGGCGACGTTCTCCTTCATGGCGGGGATCTTCCACGAGTACTACACGGTGGCGCTGGCCCCGGCCGTCGCCGCCCTCGTCGGAATGGGCACGGCCGAGGCCTGGGAACGACGGACCGACGCCCTCGGCTCGATCACGCTGTCAGCCGCGACGGCAGCCGCCGCGACATGGGGGTTCATCCTGCTCAGTCGCACGGACGACTACGGGTGGCTTCGCGTGGCGGTCCTGGCCATCGGGATGGCGGCCGCCCTTCTTCTACTCGTGATCACGAGGGTGCACACCCGTGCGGTGTCGGTCATCATCGCCGCAGCGCTCTTCTCCGGGTTGGCCGGACCCGCCGCCTACAGCCTGACCACGGTCAGCCAGAGCCATTCCGGTTCGATCGTCACAGCCGGCCCATCGACGGGAGGGGACCCCGGTGGAGGCCGCCCGGGAGCCGGGCCCGATGGTGGCGGCGGCAGGCAAGGAGGAGGCCTCCTCGACGCCAGCACCCCGAGTACTGAGGTCATCGCAGCGCTGTCCGCGGACGCGGGCTCATACACCTGGGTCGCCGCTGCCGTCGGCTCGCAGAATGCCGCCGGACTGCAGTTGGGCACCCAGCTCCCCGTCATGTCCATCGGTGGGTTCAACGGTTCCGATCCATCCCCGACCCTCGAACAGTTCCAGCAGTACGTCGAGGACGGCCGGGTCCACTACTTCGCCGCTGGGGACGGCCGGGGAGCCGCTGCCGGAGGCAGTGGCTCGGGGTCTCGCATTTCCGCCTGGGTCAGTGAGCACTTCACCAAGGTGACGATCGACGGCTCCACCTTCTACGACCTCACATCGCCGGCCGACACATCAAGCCGGACAACCACGCCTGACGACGGGGGACAAACCGATGTCTGAGCAGTTCGCTCCCCCCGTCCTTGACGTCGTCATCCCGGTGTACAACGAGGAGGTCACCATCGCCGCGTGCGTGCACCGTCTCCACGCTCACCTCGTGGAGACCTTCCCCTACCCCTTCCGCATCACGGTCGTGGACAACGCGAGCACCGACGGGACCCTCGTCGTCGCCGAGCGGCTGTCCCTTCAGGTGCCGGGTGTCCACGTGCTGCATCTGTCCGAGAAGGGGCGCGGCCTCGCGCTGACGCAGGCATGGCTCACCTCAGAGGCTCTGATCCTCGCGTACATGGACGTTGATCTCTCCACCGACCTCGACGGCCTGTGGCCACTGCTGGCCCCCCTGATGTCCGGACACTCGGACCTCGCGATCGGCACTCGGCTGCACCGTGACTCCCGCGTCGTGAGGGGCGCGCAGCGAGAGTTCGTCTCCCGCTGCTACAACCTCGTCCTGCGCACGACCTTGGGGGCACGCTTCTCGGATGCACAGTGCGGATTCAAGGCAGTGCGCGCCGACGTGGCCAGAGAACTGCTCCCGCTCGTGAAGGACCGGACGTGGTTCTTCGACACCGAGTTGCTCGTCCTAGCGCAACGCTGCGGACTGCGCATCCACGAGGTGCCCGTCGACTGGTTCGACGACCCGGACAGCCGGGTCGACGTCGTCAACACGGCCAAGGACGACCTGCGCGGGGTGTGGCGGATGCAGAGAGCCTTTGCGTCCGGGGCCTTGCCGACCGAGACGATCCGCGACCGCATGGGCAGGGTCCCCCCTTCGTCCGGGGTCGGGGCGCACGTGGTGCGCTTCGGGGTCGTGGGCATCGCCTGCACCGTCCTTCACCTGGGGCTCTTCGCGATCATGGCTTCCGGCGTCGTCGGTGTCAGCACCCAAGTGGCGAACGCGGCAGCCCTGCTTCTGGCAACGGTCGTCAACACCTGGGCCAACCGTCGGTGGACCTTCGGCGTCCGCGGCAACGCAGGGGTGGCCCGTCACCATGCACAAGCACTCCTTGTCTTCGCGGGGACGTGGGCAGCGACTGCCGCCGCTCTTGCCGCACTGGACGACTCGTGGCCGGCTGCCCCGGTCACGGTCGCAACGATCGTCCTCGCGGTCGCCAACGTCGTTTCCACAGTCGTGAAGTTCGTGGCCATGCGCTCGTGGATCTTCGCCGGCGACCCAGATCCAGACCTGACGGCGTGGTGAGAGGATGCTCGCAGAGCGGTCGGCACCTCGAGACCAACCCGTGCTACTCGCTGCGGCGATGAAGGGCTGACCGCTGCCGGGCGAATGGGAAGAGCCCCCGGGCCATAGGCTCGGGGGCTCTTCGGCGCTGGCGGAGGCGGAGGGATTTGAACCCTCGACGGGGGTAACCCGAACCGCATTAGCAGTGCGGCGCCATAGGCCTCTAGGCGACGCCTCCAGACAACCCGGACAGACTATCTGGCGAGCCCGCCGCTCTCAAAGTCGGGTCCGGGCCTGGTCGCTCAGCCGCAGATGTCCTCATCGGCCGTGCGGGTCTCGATCTGCGTGGGCGCCGGCGGGGCCTGCACCGTCCCCTCCGGGAGCGGCGCGTCGCCTTCCCGGTTCGGCACCTCCTGCGCGTTCGGGGCACCCAGCCCCAGGGAGACCCGGACGGTCCCGACGGGCAACTCCTCGTCGACCTTCAGCTTGGCACCGTCGTACGCGGCGGCCACTGTCCTGGCTGCGGCCGCCTCCCCCTTCGCGTAGGTGACCGTGACGCCCTCGGTCTGTCCGGTCGGGGACTCGTTGACCACGGAAGCCTGGAAGCCCTGCACATCGAGCGACGACGCCTCCTGCGTGGCCAGCCCCGGCGAGCGCGTGTCGTTGTGGACCTTCACGACGATCTCCGAGGGCGCCACGGTCAACTCGGGTTCCGCCCCCGTGCCCTGCTTCTCCGCCTGGCCGGGCAGGAGGGTGTCGTCGCGCACGGCCGACCAGAGTGCGTCCGCCGCGGGCTGCTCCCACTGGACCCGGTTGGAGTCGGCCGGGTAGGGCTCGGTGGGCACGGTGACGAAGGTGAGCTCGTCCATGTCCAGACCCTTGACGCTCCTGGCGATCGAGAGCATCTTCCTCAGACCCAGGTCCTCGTCGGCGGTCATCGACGAGGTCGCCGCGTCGAGGAACGCGTACAACCTGTCGGGTCGCAGCAGCAACGAGCTGCGAGTGGCCTCCTGCGCCACCGATGACATGAAGGCCTGCTGCCGCTCGATGCGCTCCAGGTCCGAGCCGGTCCCGAGGGTCTTGCGCATCCGCACGTAGCCGAGTGCGTCATGGCCATCGAGCGTCTGCCGCCCGGCCGGCAGGCTGATCTGGGCGTCGGGGTCGTCCACGGGCTGCGGCAGGCAGACCTCGACCCCACCGAGGCCGTCGACCATCGACTGGAATCCGCTGAAGTCAACGACGGCGACGTGGTCGACGAAGATGCCCGTCAGGCCCTCGAGGGTCTTGACCACGCAGGCGGGGCCGCCCTTGTTGAAGTTGGCATTCCACTGACGCATCTCGCCGTTGACGACGGTCGAGCTCGGGTCGGCGCAGTCGCTGGGTGCCATGGTCATCGAGTCCCGCGGGATCGAGACGACCTGGGCAGACTCCCGGTCTGCGGAGATGTGCACCAGCAGGTTGGTGTCCGAGTTGGGCCCGTCCTCGATCTTGGTCCCGTACTCGTCGGTCCCGATGCCCTCACGGGTGTCGGACCCGATGACCAGGATGTTGAGGTCCTGGTCGATGTCCTCGGGACGGTCGTCGCTGCCGGAGGCGATGTCGAAGCGACCGATGTTGTCGTTGAGGTGCAGGCCCGTGAACACGGCAAGGGTGGCAACGAGGGCAATGACGAGCACGGCTCCGACGAGGCCCCGACGACGGGTGCGGGCACGCCTGCGCAGGCGTGCCTCACGTCTGTCCGACCGGCTCGTCCCACGTCTGTCGTCTCGCATCGAAGGGACACAGTAGTCCCTCGGTCTGCACGGGACGCACGAAGGCCCCCACCAGCGAGTGGTGGGGGCCTTCGTCGAAGCGGTGGAATCACCGCATCAGGTGAGCGTCGTCTCAGACGGGACGAACGCCCTCGGCCTGCGGACCCTTGGGGCCCTGGGTGATCTCGAACTCGACACGCTGCGCCTCGTCCAGGGTGCGGTAACCCGTGGTGTCGATGGCGGAGTAGTGAACGAACACGTCGGGGCCCCCGCCGTCCTGGGCGATGAAGCCAAAGCCCTTCTCAGCGTTGAACCACTTAACTGTGCCCTGTGCCATGGGGTGAATCTTCTTTCCTGTTGAACAATCCGGTCCCGCCGGTTGCGGTCCCTTGCGAGCTGCAACGCTCCCCTCGGCAGAGGAACACGCCTCCGGTAATACTCGGGACCCGACCGAGGTCGAGCCCATTCGCATCGTGCGAGAAGTTCTGTCATGCAACTACGGATACGACGCTACCAGCAATACCCCCTGCATGGCGCATCAGCGAACCAGGGTATCGATGGCCTCCACGTAGCCACGGACCCCGCGGCCGACGACCACCGTCTGCGCCACGTCGGTGATGTAGGAGAACCGGCGGAACTCCTCACGCGCGTGCACGTCCGAGATGTGCACCTCGACCACGGGTGCGGCGACCGCCGCGAGGGCGTCTCGGATGGCCACGGACGTGTGCGTCCAGCCGCCCGCGTTGACGACGATACCGGCGGCGGAGTGGCGCACCTCGTGGATCGCGTCGATGAAGACGCCCTCGTGGTTGGTCTGTCGGAAGTCCAGACCCATTCCGAGCTCGTCGGTCCGTGAACGACACAACGCCTCGACGTCGGCGAGGGTCTCTTGGCCGTAGATCTCCGGCTGGCGCTCACCCAGGAGGTTGAGGTTCGGGCCGTTGAGGACGACGACGGTGGCTCGGGAGGTCACCCGGGCAGCGTATCGAGGGCGGGGCGCGATGGAGCGAGCGGAGGGCGTGGGATTCGAACCCACGAGACGGTTGCCCGCCTAGCGGTTTTCAAGACCGCCGCACTAGGCCACTATGCGAGCCCTCCAGGCCGTCGCGGGGCGACAGCACGATCAACGGTATGTCATGGCGTGGCGCCGTCGCTGCGGCCCCACCGGATGACCACGCCGGACGAAGGCGGTGTCCTGAGGTGCGACGAAGGAGCCTCGAAGGGGGTGAGCTCTCCTCAAACTGGTGAGCGCACCCCTTCGTCCGGGCCGATGTCTCAGATGAAGAGGGCCGGGTCGGCGTAGAGCCGCTCCTCGGGAGTCATGGCGGGCATGTCGCCGAGCTGCGGGAAGCGGTACTGCGCCGGGATGCCCGTCGCGACCGCACCGGTCGGCACGTCCTTGACGACGACCGAGTTGGCGCCGACCTTGACCCGGTTGCCGACGTGCACGTCACCGAGGATCTTCGCCCCGGCGCCGACCATGACCTCGTCACCGAGCGTCGGGTGCCGCTTGACCCTCTTGCCGGAGGTTCCACCGAGAGTCACACCGTGGAAGAGCATCACGTCGTCGCCGACGACCGAGGTCTCACCGATGACGACCCCCATGCCGTGGTCGATGAAGAAGCGGCGGCCGATGTGCGCCCCGGGGTGGATCTCGATCCCGGTGGCGGACCGCGACAGATAGGCGAGCAGCCTGGCGGGCCAACGCAGGTGACCCTGCTGCCACCACCGGTGCGCGATGCGGTGCAACCAGATCGCGTGCAGACCGGCAGAGGTCAGGAGAACGACCCACCGCGAGGTCGCCGCGGGGTCGTGCTCCATGGCCGCGGTCAGGTCCTCACGGAACGTCTGGCGAATCAGCAGGTGAGAAGTCACTTCAGTCGGTCAAACCCTCGAAGAGCGGCGTGGACAGGTAGCGCTCACCGAAGCTGGGCACGATGACGACGATCGTCTTGCCGGCATTCTCCGGGCGCCGAGCGACCTGGTCGGCGGCTGCGAAGGCAGCACCCGAAGAGATGCCCACGAGCAACCCCTCGTCGGTGGCCGCACTGCGGGCCCACTCGAAGGACGTCGGCGCGTCGATGTCGATGACCTCGTCGTAGAGGTCGGTGTCGAGGATCTCGGGGACGAAGTTGGCGCCGAGCCCCTGGATCTTGTGCGGCCCCGGCTCGCCACCGTTGAGGATCGCCGACTCCTGGGGCTCGACGGCGATGAGCTGGACATCGGGGTTCTGCGAGCGGAGGTAGCGGCCGGCGCCGGTGATGGTGCCACCCGTGCCGATACCGGCGATGAGGATGTCGACCTTGCCGTCGGTGTCCTCCCAGATCTCCGGGCCGGTCGTCTTCTCGTGGATGTCCGGATTCGCCTCGTTGGCGAACTGCTTGGCCTGCACCGCACCGCGCTCGACGGCGACCTCGTCGGCCTTCTCGACGGCACCCTTCATGCCGCCCGCCCCCGGGGTCAGGATGAGCTCGGCGCCGAAGGCGCGCAGCAGCGCCCGGCGCTCCTTGGACATCGTCTCCGGCATGGTGAGGACGATCTTGTACCCGCGAGCAGCGCCGACCATGGCCAGCGCAATGCCGGTGTTGCCGGAGGTCGCCTCAACGACGGTGCCGCCCGGCTTCAGATCACCCGACGCCTCGGCGGCGTCGATGATCGCGGCACCGATGCGGTCCTTGACCGAGCTGGCCGGGTTGTAGAACTCCAGCTTCGCGGCGACGGTGGCATCGGACTCGATGATGCGGTTGATCCGCACCAGGGGGGTCCGGCCGACGAGCTTGGTGGCGTCTTCGTAGATGGGCAACGCGGGTCCTTCCATATCAGGGACGAGAAGATGCCGCGCCTGCGCGGCCATCTCGCCCGAGAACGAACGAGACGTTATGGATATTCCAACATTCCGTTATTCACGCTCGCAAGGGCGTCTCACCGCACATCACGGGAGAGGACGCCCCCTTCGCCGCAGACGCGGGCGTGACCCGCAGGAGGTGACGAGGGACGCACCACTACCGACCCCCACTGCGGCACATGCTCACTAGACTGCCCCGCATGTCTGCCCTCCAGATCGCCGCGATCATCATCGGGGTCGGGATCACCATCATCGGATGGGGCCTGCTCGCTCGAGCCGTCAAGCACTTCGTCACCCTTTTCAAGCTCGGCCAATCGACACCGAGTGGCGAGCGGACAGCGAACCCGGGGGCGCGCACAGCCACCCTGCTGCGCGAGTTCCTCGGTCACACCCGCATGTCCCGCCTGCCGGTCGTGGCCGTGGCCCACTGGGTGACGATGATCTCCTTCGGAGTTCTCTTCCTGACTCTCGTCCAGGCGACGGGGCAGCTGTTCGACCCGCACTTCGTCATCCCGTTCATCAGCACGTTCTTCCTCTACGAGTGGATCACCGAGCTGTTCGCGATGACCGGCATCATCACGATCCTCATGCTGATGGCCATCCGTCAGAAGCAGCACCCGCGCTCTGCCGCAGGCGAGGAGGGCCGCGGGTCCCGCTTCTTCGGCTCGACCTTCTGGCAGGCCTACTACGTCGAGCTGACGATCCTCGGCGTCGGCATCTGCATCGCCCTGCTGCGCGGCATGGAGTACGCGCTGATGAACAACATCGGCGACACCGACCACGCGTCGCTGTTCCACTTCCCGCTGACCGCTTGGCTCGGTTCGCTCTTCACCGGCATGTCCGTGGAGGCCCTGGAGACCGGGATCGTCGTCGTCGCACTGATCAAGTTGGTCATCTCCTACGCATGGATGATCACCATCGCGCTCACCCCGACGATGGGTGTCGCCTGGCACCGCTTCCTCGCGTTCTTCAACATCTACTTCAAGCGCCACGCCGACGGGCGCACCTCCTTGGGTGAGCTGCAGCCGATGATGGTGGACGGCAAGCCCTTCACCATGGAGTCCATGGAGGAGATGGACGAGGACTCCACCTTCGGCGTCGGCAAGGTCGAGGACTTCACGTGGAAGGGCCTGCTCGACTTCAGCACGTGCACCGAGTGCGGCCGCTGCCAGGACCAGTGCCCGGCGTGGAACACCGAGAAGCCGCTCTCACCGAAGATGGCGATGATGGCGCTGCGCGACCATGCGCACAGCAAGGCGCCGTACCTGGCCGCCGCCGAGGGCGTCTCCGGTGCGCTGGCGTCCGCCGGTGGAGCCCGCTCGCAGACCGCCCACGGGCCGGTCGCCCTGGCCGGCCCTCCGACGCAGGGCGGCGCCGACGCCGCCGTTGCCGTCGAGGAGCCGCCCGTCATCAACTGGGGCGAGATGGCCCTCATCGGTGAGACCGGGTACTCCCCGGACAACCCGCTGACGGCGTACAACCCGCACGGCCCGGACGTCGTCATCGACGAGGACGTTCTGTGGTCCTGCACCACCTGTGGCGCCTGCGTCGAGCAGTGCCCGGTGGACATCGAGCACGTCGACCACTTCGTCGACATGCGCCGCTACCAGACGCTCATCGCCTCGGCCTTCCCGAGCGAGCTCGGTGGCCTGTTCAAGAAGCTCGAGTCGAAGGGCAACCCCTGGGGCATGGGCGCCAAGGCGCGCATGGACTGGGCGAAGGACCTCCCCTTCTCCGTCAAGGTCTTCGGGGAGGACGTCGAGTCCGCCGACGAGGTCGACTACCTGTTCTGGGTCGGCTGCGCCGGCGCCTACGAGGACCGCGCGAAGAAGACCACCCGCGCCGTGGCCGAGCTCTTCGACCACGCCGGCGTGGACTTCGCGGTCCTGGGCAATGGCGAGACCTGCACCGGTGACTCCGCCCGTCGCGCGGGCAACGAGGTGCTCTACCAGATGCTCGCGGAGCAGAACGTCGAGACCCTCAACGACGTCGGCGCGACGAAGATCGTCGTCACCTGCGCGCACTGCTTCAACACGATCAAGAACGAGTACCCGCAGCTCGGCGGCAAGTACGAGGTGATGCACCACACGCAGCTGCTCAACCGCCTGGTCCGCGAGAAGAAGATCGCTCCGGTCAACCGTCCTGACGGCCCGCGCAAGTCCTCTCTCAAGGACGTCGCGTCGACCGGCCCGTCGGTCACCTACCACGACCCCTGCTACCTGGGTCGTCACAACAACGTCTACGCCCCGCCCCGTGAGCTGATCAGCGCCCTGCCGGGTGTCGAGCTGAAGGAGATGGAGCGGAGCAAGGAGAAGTCCTTCTGCTGTGGCGCCGGTGGTGCCCGCATGTGGATGGAGGAGAAGCTCGGTTCGCGGATCAACCTCAACCGCACCGAGGAGGCCATCGCGACCGGTGCCGACCGGATCGCCGTGGGCTGCCCCTTCTGCCGCGTCATGCTCACCGACGGCCTGACGGCCAAGCAGTCCGAGGGTGCATCCGAGGACATCGAGGTCGTCGACGTCGCGCAGATGCTGCTCGCCTCCGTCAAGGAGACCGAGGTCAAGACCGGCGACCGGACCGAGGCCGCGGAGCAGGCCGAGACCGCGACCGAGGTCGGCGAGGCGAAGGGGGCGGCCCCCACCGCGCTGAGCGAGACCGGGGCCGGGACCGGGACAGCCAAGGATGCTCCGGTCGAGGAGGCCGGCGGGGACCCGAAGGCCGTCGAGGGTCAGGAGACCGTCGCCGACAAGAAGTCGGCCCCGTCCTGGGAGACCGGCGCCGCGGCTGGCGGTGCCGCGGGTGCTGCTGCAGCCGCGTCCGCGGACGACGACAGCCCGGCGGCGAAGAACGCCGCCCCCTCCTGGGAAACCGGTGCTGCTGCTCCGGCTGCTGACGATGCTGCCTCGAAGAACGCGGCCCCGTCCTGGGAGACCGGCGCCGCCACCCCGGCTGCATCCGACGACTCGACCGCGTCGAAGAACGCAGCCCCCTCGTGGGAGACCGGCGCCGCCACCCCGGCGCCGGCCGCCGAGAGCTCGGCTGCATCCGAGGCTCCCGCGGACGACTCGGTCGCGTCCAAGAACGCAGCCCCCTCCTGGGAGACCGGCGCCGCCACCCCGGCTGCATCCGACGACTCGACCGCGTCGAAGAACGCAGCCCCCTCGTGGGAGACCGGCGCCGCCACCCCGGCGCCGGCCGCCGAGAGCTCGGCTGCATCCGAGGCTCCCGCGGACGACTCGGTCGCGTCCAAGAACGCAGCCCCCTCCTGGGAGACCGGCGCGGCTGCTCCGGCTGCTGACGATGCTGCCTCGAAGAACGCAGCCCCCTCGTGGGAGACGGGCGCCGCCACCCCGGCGCCGGCCGCCGAGAGCTCGGCTGCATCCGAGGCTCCCGCGGACGACTCGGTCGCGTCCAAGAACGCAGCCCCCTCCTGGGAGACCGGTACGGCCACCCCGGCTCCGGCCGCCGAGGCACCGTCCACTGAGGCAGCCGCCTCGTCCGAGGCACCCGCTGACGACACGGTGGCAGCCAAGAACGCCGCCCCCTCCTGGGAGACCGGGGCCGCCGTCGGTGGCGCTGCGGACGCGGACACGGGCGCCGATGCTGCTGCGTCCTCCGAGGACGAGGCTCCGGCCGAGGAGTCCGGTGCCCCGCAGCCCGAGGCCACCGTGGAACCTGCCGCTCCGGCCGCTACGGACGACGGCCTCGCCGCCAAGAACGCCGCTCCCTCCTGGGAAACCGGCGGTGCCACGGCAGCCCCGGCTGCACCCACCGAGACGGCAGCTCCCGCCGAGGAGTCCGAGGCCCCGCAGTCCGAAGTTACCGAGGCTGCTCCGGCCACGGAGACCACCGAGGCCGGCCCGTCGGCCGAGGCACCGGCCACCGAGCAGCCTGCCGCCCCGACGCCCCCGGCCGCCACGGACGACAGCGACCTCGCCGCCAAGAACGCCGCTCCCTCGTGGGAGATCGGCGCTCCGGCAGCTGCCGCTCCGGCAGACGAGGCTCCGGCAGACGAGGCCACGCAGGCTCCTGCTCAGGAGTCGGCACCGGAGGCGCCCGTCGATGAGGACGCACCCGTCGAGACGCCGCAGCAGGAGCAGGCCGCTCCCGAGGCGGAGGACCCGCAGGTCGAGGACGCCACGGCCGACCAGCCCGAGGCCGACGCACCGCAGGCGCAGGCCCCCTCGGCCGAGCCGGAGGCTCCCTCCTCGGACGACCCGCACCTGTCCGACCTGGCGAAGAAGAACGCCAAGCCGTCCTGGGAGTGATCCCGGACCACTGATGACGAAGGGGGCTGCGCACCACGGTGCGCAGCCCCCTTCGTCGCCCTCGGACGAACCTCTGCCGGGGCGAGATCATCGACCGGCGGAGTCCGTCCCTGTGATGTTACGAGTCGACGAAAGCAAATTGGGGCGACGGGGCACCCGAAGGCTTGACCGACCGGTCAAACAGGACGATTATGGAGGAACACGATCCGCCTCAGGCGCGACGGATCCCAACCGATGAAGGTGGGATGTTGTGATGCACAAGTGGACTCGATGGCAGGACTGGGTGGCTCTGGTCGCCGGCGCGATCGCGTTGCTGGCCCCTCTGGTCACCACGACGGACGCACGCGCGACGTGGACGATGGTCGTCCTCGGCGGACTGACCGTGCTCGCGTCGGCCTATTCCCTCTACACCCCCGGTGAGCAGGACACGATGAGCGAGGGCTCGCACGCCGTCCTCGGGGTGCTGCTCTTCATCGCCCCGTGGGTCATGGGCTTCGCCGACATGGGCGGTCTTGCGTGGACTGCATGGATCACCGGAGTAGTCACGTTCATCGTCGGCGCGATCACGCTGCCGCAGGTCAGCGCTCGCATGCACCGTCCGGCTGCTTCGCACTAGGCGACACGGTGGGTACCCCGGCCTCGCGCCGTGAACGCATCCTCGACGCGGCCGAAACGCGGTTCGCCGGTGACGGATTCGCCGCCACCGGTACCACCGCGATCGCGGACGGGGCCGCCGTGCCCAAGGGCCTGGTCTTCTACTACTTCCCGCGCAAGGTCGACATCCTCCGGGCACTGCTGGCCGAGCGACTCCCGTCCCATCCCCTCTGCGAGCCGACCGAGGTGGCTCGCCGCGGTGATCCCGGCGCCTCCCTCGTCGCGCTCGCCCACGCGCTGGGGTTGGCACAGCACGAGTCGGTCGTGCTGCGCACGATCATCTGGCGTGAGTCCGGGACCCACCCTGAGGTGCGTGAGCACCTGAAGGCCCTGCGCGAGAACGTCCTCGAGCTCACCGAACGGGTCCTCGACGCCGCGATCGAGCACACGATCGACCCGGTGATGCGTCGCCAGGCGTCCCAGACCTTCGTCGCCGTGGTGATGGACGAGGCCAACACACAACGCTTCGCGGGCGCGGGCCCCGACGTCGCCGGCGCGGCCCGGGTCATCAGCAGCGCCCTCACCTCCGACCCGGCCCGAGCCTGAAAGCGGCCTCGGTCAGTCGAGTCCCTCAGCCTCGAGGAAGTCCGCGGCCACCGCGTCCGGGTCCTTCTTCTCCACATCGGTCTGGCGCAGCATCTCCTGCAGCTTCTCGGTGGTCAGCTTCGAGGAGACCTCGTCGAGGGTGTCGGCGACCTGGTCCTCCACCTGCGTGCGCACGAGCGGCACGACGTTCTGGCTTCCGTACAGCATCTTCGGGTCGTCGAGGACCGCGAAGTCGTTCTCCACGATCGCCGGGTCGGTGCTGAAGATGTTGGCGGCGTCGATCTGCCCGTTGGCCAGCGCGCCGCTCATCGACTGCCCCGGCTTGAGCGCCCGGAAGTCACCGAAGGTCACTCCGTACGTCGTCTCCAGCCCGGGGATGCCCTGCGCACGCTCCTTGAACTCCGCCGGTGCGCCGAGGGTCATGTCATCGGCCACGTCCTCGAGGTCACCGATGCTCTGCAGGTCCTTCGACTCGGCGGTCTCCTGGGTGACGACGATCGAGTCCTTGTCCTCGGCCGCGGACTTCTCGAGCACGGCCATGCCCTCGGGCAGCAGGTCCTGCAGTGCCGCGTACGTCTTGTCCGGGTCGACCTCGTCGAAGTCCTTGTCGTAGTAAAGCGCGAGCGCGCCCGTGTACTCGGGCATGACGTCGACCGAACCCTCATCGAGGGCCTTGAGGTAGACCTCGCGGGAGCCGATGCCGGTCTTGGTCGAGGCGTTGACGTCGTCGGCCGTGAGTGCGCCGGCGTAGATGTTCGCCAGCAGGATCGACTCGGAGAAGTCCGCGGACCCGACGACGACCTCCCCACCGGATCCACCCCCTTCGTCGGAGGAGGACGAGGCGAGCGGATCGCTGTCGCCACCACAGGCGGACAGGCCGAGCGCGCCTGCGCAGGCGATCGCGATCAGTGCGGGGCGAAGGGAGCGGGACGGGGTCATGCGGTGCCTCCTGCTGGGGTGGGGTCGGTTCTGCGAAGTACACGACGGGGGGTGCGTCCCGTCAGTCCGGGCGAGACCATGAGCCTGCCCAGGAGCGCGAAGGGGGCATCCAGCGCCAGAGCGAGGACCGCCACGAGGACCGCGCCACCGGCCGTGCTCACGTAGTCGGAGATCGCCAGGCCGTCGATGAGGTAGCGGCCCAGTCCCCCGAGACCGACGTAGGCGGCGATCGTGGCGGTGGCGACGACCTGCAGGACCGCGGCACGGATCCCGGAGATCAGCAGTGGCAGCGCGATCGGGACCTCGACCGAGCGCAGCACCTGTCGGCCGGTCATGCCGATGCCGTGGGCGGCGTCGAGCGCGGCGGGGTCGACCGCTTCCACGCCGGAGTAGGTGCCCGACAGGATCGGCGGGATGGCCAGCAGCACCAGGACCGCGACGCTCGGCACGATGAAGGCAGAGGCCCCCGGCAGCAACGGCAGGAGCACGAGGGTGAGCGCGAAGAGAAGACCGAGGGTGGGGATGGCACGCAGGGCGTTGGCGACCGTGACCATCCAGCGGCCCCGGCCGGTGTGCCCGATCCACAGCCCGGCCGGGATGGCGATGAGACCGGCCACGACGATCACCAGAAGTGTGTACGCGATGTGTTCCAGGAGACGCGCGAGGATCCCGCCGTCGCCGGACCACTCCTCGCCGCTGAGCAGCCACTGCAGGATGTCGACGATCATGCGCTGCCCCCCTGGTGTGCGCGTCGCCACGGGGTGAGCGTGTGCTCCGCCACCCGGATCAGCAGGTCGAAGACGATCGCCAGCAGGACCGAGGCGAGGATGCCGGCGAGCAGCTCACCCGCGATCTTGCGGTTGAAGCCGTCGATGAGCAGGTCACCGAGCTGGTCGACGCCGATGAGCGAGGCGATCGAGACCATGCTGACGCTGCTCACCGCCGCCACCCGCAGGCCGGCGGCGATCACCGGGACGGCCAGCGGCAGGTCCACTCCGAAGAACCGGCGTACGGAGGTGTATCCCATCGCCGTGGCCGAGCGCGCGACCTCGTCCGGCACCGAGGTCAGCCCGTCGACGACCGAGCGTACGAGCAGGGCGATCGTGTAGATCGTCATCGCCACGACGACGTTGAGCGGATCGAGGATGCTGGTGCCCAGGACGAGCGGCATCAGCACGAAGAGCGCCAACGACGGGATCGTGTAGAGCAGTCCCGACCCGGTGATCAGGATGCCGCGCAGCCACCGGGTCCGGGTGGCCAGCCAGCCGACCGGGATCGCGATGACCAGCCCGAGCAGCACCGGCACCCCGGAGAGCCAGATGTGCTGCAGCCCCAGGGAGGTGATGTCGTCCAGGTGGTCGAGGATCCACTTCATCAGGGCCTCGCGCCGCTCGGTGCCTGCTGCCGGTCCCTGGACTCGATGACCTCCAGCACCTCGGTCGCCAGGCAGGTGCCCACGAGGAGGCCGTCGTCATCCACGACGACACCGCGCCGGCTGGGCGAGGACAGGGCCGCGTCGAGTGCCCCGCGCAGGGGCCCATCCACCGTGGCCAGGGTGCCACCCAGAGCGAGGTCCTCCCGGGTGACCGCGTCCTCGGCGTCGGCGGGACGGGCCCAGCCGAGCGGGTGACGCTCCTCGTCGGTGACGAGGACCCAGCCGTCGGAGTCCGCGCTGCCGCCCGCGGTTCCCACTGGAGTACCGATGACCACGGTCAGCTCCTCGTGCACGGGGTACTCCTCCGCGTCGAAGCCCAGCGCGCGGTAGCCGCGGTCCTTGCCGAGGAAGTCGGCGACGAAGCCGTCCGCCGGTGAGGCGAGCAGGTCGCGGGGGGTGGCCATCTGGGCGAGCACTCCCCCGGTCCGCAGTACGGCGACGTGGTCGCCGAGCTTGATCGCCTCGTCGATGTCGTGGGTGACCATGACGATGGTCTTGCCGAGCTCGCCCTGCAGCCGCAGGAACTCGTCCTGCAGTTGCTCACGCACGACCGGGTCGACGGCCGAGAAGGGCTCGTCCATGAGCATCACCGGCGGGTCCGCCGCGAGCGCGCGGGCGACGCCGACACGCTGCTGCTGCCCCCCGGAGAGCTGGCTGGGGTAGCGCCGACCGAGCGCGGGGTCCATGCCGACTCGCTCGAGGAGCTCACGCGCGCGGTCGAATGCCGTACGGCTCTTCTCACCGAGCAGCAGCGGCACTGCGGCGACGTTGCGCTCGACGGTGTGGTGCGGGAAGAGGCCCCCGTGCTGGATGACGTACCCGATGCCACGACGCAGCTGCGCCGGATCCATCTCGTGGATGTCGGTCCCGTCGATGCGGATGGTGCCGGAGGTGGGGTCGACCATCCGGTTGATCATCCGCAGGGTGGTCGTCTTGCCGCATCCGGAGGGGCCCACGAGCACGGTGATGGCCCGCTCCGGTGCGCTCAGGCTCAGGTCATCGACGGCCAGCGCTCCACCGGGGAACCGCTTGGTCACGCCCTCGAGCTCGATCATCCTCGGCTGCTTCCTGTCGGGTGCCCACCAACCTACTGGCTGAAGAGCTCCCGGACGGCGGAACGCGGCACCGACACCAGATCCGGGTGCTCCCACCGAGGCTGTTTGTCCTTGTCGACGAGCAGCGCGCGCACGCCCTCGCTGAAGTCTGGGCGGTGCAGCAGGTTGGCGCTGACGATCGTGTCCGTCCGCAGCACCTCGCGCACCGAGGTGGCGTCGGCAGCGCGGCGCAGCGCCTCGAGGGTGACGGCCACGGACAGCGGCGAGCGCATGGAGATCTCCTTGGCCGCCACCTGCGCCTGCGGGTTCGCGTGCCCGCGGAGTCGTTCGATGACCGCGGCCGGATCGTCGCCGGCGTAACACTCGTCTATCCACTCGCGGGCGCCTGCGAGGTCGCCCTCCGTCGCGGCGTCGGACACGCCCCCCTTCGAGGCTCGGGCCCGGGGGCCCTCACTCCGCCCACGCGGAACGTGGGACCCAAGGACGGCGCCTTCGCCACCTGTGCTCGGGGCGGTCTCGACCGGACCGCCGGCGGCAACTGCCGCGAGGAGGTCCGGGATGCTCGCGGAGTCGACGACGCTGTCTGCCAGCCCTACGTGGACCGCGTCGGCACCGGTGACCGTCGCGCCGGTCATCGCCATGTGCGTGCCGAGCTCGCCCGGCGCCCGGGAGAGCAGATAGGTCGCGCCGACGTCGGGGAAGAACCCGATGATCGTCTCGGGCATGGCGATCCGGGAACGCTCGGTCGCCCAGCGGGCGTCGGCGAACATCGAGATACCGAGGCCACCACCCATGACGACCCCGTCCATGACGGCGATGACCGGCTTGGGGTACTCCGCGATCTGCGCGTCGAGGGCGTACTCGTCGGCCCAGAAGTCCACCCCTCCGGGCCCCCCGGCCAGGTGCGCCTCGCGGACGGCGCGGACGTCACCGCCCGCACACAACCCCTTCTCCCCTGCTCCCTCGATCGCGATGGCGGTGATCGCGTCCTCGCCCTCCCAGGCCGTCAGCTGGGCCTGCATCGCCACGACCATGTCGCGGGTGAGCGAGTTGATCGCCCGGGGGCGGTTGAGCAGGACGCGGCCGAGCACGCCGTCACAGGCGAAGAGCACCTCTTCGGTGCCGGTGCTGCCGGGGGTGAAGTCAGGCATGGGCGTCACCTTCGCACATGGGTTGAGGCGGCGTGCACGAAGGGGACTCCTGGTGCACATCGACCCCGGTTCCGGGGGTGCCGGTCGCAGGGAGTCCCCTTTGGGCACACCTGTCAGCCGTCGATACGGGCGAAGGGGGCCGCGGCCTCCAGCTCGAAGGCCAGCTCGAGCAGCAGTCGCTCCTGCCCGCGCCGGGCGGAGAACATGACCCCGATCGGCCGCCCGTCGTCGGTGTGCCCGAGCGGCAGCGAGATCGACGGCTGGCCACTGGCGTTGTGCAGCGGGGTGAAGCCGACGTACTGCGTCAGGCGCTCCATGTGCGTGTCGAAGTCGAGGTCCCCGGAGAGGTAGCCGATCCGTGGCGTCGTGTGGCAGAGAGTCGGCGTGAGCAGCAGGTCGAGCCGTCCGGGAAAGAGCCTCTCCGCCCCGACCCGGGTCACGGCCAGCCGGGCCATCGCCAGCGGCAGGCGCGCCAACCGACGCCTGGCCTTCGCGGCGAGGCCATTGGTGAGGTTGTCCAGGCGTGCAGGGTCGAAGTCCGGGCCGTAGAGGCTCTTCCCCCCGACCTTGGAGGCGAAGGCCAGCAGCCCCCAGTAGTCCTCGAAGTCGGTCTTGAAGAAGTCCGGGACCGGCACGTCGACGTCGGCCTCGAGGTCGTGGCCCAGGCCGGCCAGGAGGGCTCCGACGGCTTCGACGGCGGCGCGGGTCTGCGGGTCGGAGGGGCCGATGAGCGGCGAGTCGAGCATCATCCCGATGCGCAGCCGGCGGGCGCCGGGTCCCTCGACGAGCCCGATGGGCGGCAGCTTGCCGGCTGGCTGGTAGCGCTCGGCGGCAGCGATGAAGTTCGCGGTGTCGCGCACGCTGCGGGTCAGGGCGCCGTTGACGACGATGTTGATCGGGGCCTGATCGGTCGTCGGGTCACCGAGGAGCCGGCCGCGACTGGCCTTGAGGCCGACGAGGCCGCATGCCGCGGCGGGGATGCGGATCGAGCCGCCGCCGTCGTTGCCGTGGGCGATCGGCAGCGCGCCGGAGGCGACGAGTGCCGCCGAGCCGCCGGAGGACCCACCCGAGGAGTACCCCGAGGCCCAGGGGTTGCGGGTCACGCGCCTCTCCGGCCGCTCGGTCGTCGCGGTCCAGCCGAAGGGAGGACAGGTCGTGGTCGTCACCGGCACCACCCCGGTGGAGAGGAACTGCTTGACGAAGGGCCCGTCGACTTCGACCGCACTCGTCGGGAGGGCGTCGGAGCCCATGGTCATCGGCAGGCCGGCCGCGTGGACGTTGTCCTTGATCGCGGTGGGCACCCCGGCGAAGGGAGCCGACGTCCCCGCCGGCACGTGGCCGGCCCGGCGGCGGGCCCGCTCGAAGTCGCGCACCATCGTGGCGCCGAGCGCGGGGTCGACGGCCCCGACCCGTGCAATGGCGGCGTCGACCGCCTCTTGGGCGCTGATCCGACCCGAGCGGATCTCCTCCGCGACGCCGGTGGCGTCGTGGGTCCCGAGTGCGTCGTCGGTGAAGGCCGAGACCCGGCGGGAGTCGTGCTCCTCCTGGATCTCGTCGTACGGGGCCGAGGCGGGGGTGTGGGGACTCATGACCGCAGGTTACCCACGGGTTACGGTTCTGTGCCCGGACGTCGCACCCCGGATGGGGACCGAAGCGGGCGAACCCGCCTCAGTAGGTGATCGAGAAGACCCACACGGCCAAGGTCATCACGGTCACGGTCACCAGCACGACGCCGATGAGGTTCAGCCAGATACCGCCCTTCATCATCTGCGGGATGGTCACGTACCCCGAGCCGAAGGCGATGGCATTCGGCGGGGTGGCGACCGGCAGCATGAAGGCGCTGGTGGCGGCCAGCGCGACGGGAATGGTCAGCAGCAACGGGCTCAGGTCCAGCCCGACCGCGACGCCTCCGGCCACCGGCAGGAAGGTCGCTGCCGTCGCCGTGTTGCTGGTCAGCTCGGTGAGGAAGATGATCGTCGCGCCGAAGACCACCACCAGCAGGATCACCGGGACCCCGTCGAGCCCCTTGGCCTGGCTACCGATCCACTTCGTCAGCCCGGAGGACTCGAACTGCCCGGAGAGAGCCAGCCCGCCGCCGAAGAGCAGCAGCACGCCCCACGGCAGCTGCACCGCGCTCTCCCAGTCCAGCAGCCGCACCCCCCGAGCGGCCCCGGCCGGCAGCAGGAAGAGGACCACCGCGACGACCATGGCGATGCCGGCGTCGCTGATCGGGGTGTTGTCCGGCCAGATCAACGGCACCCCGACCCAGGAGGCGGCCGCGAGCACGAAGATCGCCAGAACTCCCTTCTCCCCCGTCGACATGGGCCCGAGCTTGCCCAGCTCCCGGGACATCAGGGCCCGCCCGCCGGGGATCTCGTCGATCTCCGGCCGGAAGATCACCTTGGTCAGCAGGAACCAGCAGATGACCATGAAGACCACGGACAACGGCACGCCCACGAGCATCCACTGCCCGAACCCGATCTCGATGTCGTGGTTCTTGGAGAGGTAGCCCACGAGCAGGGTGTTGGGCGGGGTCCCGATGATCGTGCCGAGGGAACCGATGGACGCCGCGTAGGCGATGCCGAGCATGAGTGCGCTGCCGAAGTTGGTCTTCAGCACGCCCTGCTCCGGGGGGTCATCTCCCGTCGCCTCCCCGGTGTCGCCGGCCTCGGCCTCGGCGGCCTCAGCCAGGTCCGGCTCATCCTCCAGACCGACGACGAGCATCAGCACCGAGACACCGATCGGCAGCATCATCACAGCGGTGGCGGTGTTGGACACCCACATCGACAGGAAGCCGGTCGCGACCATGAACCCGGCGATGACCATCGCCGGATTGGTCCCCATCGCGCGGACCGTGACCAGGGCGATGCGTCGGTGCAGGTTCCACCGTTGCATCGCCAGGGCGAGGATGAAGCCGCCCATGAAGAGGAAGATGATGTCGCTGCCGTACGAGGCGCCCACGTCGGCGATGTCGGCCCCGCCGATCACGGGGAAGGCGACCAGGGGGATCAGCGCGGTCACGGGGATCGGGATGGCCTCGGTCATCCACCAGATGCCCATGAGCACAGCGATACCGGCAGTCACCCTCGCGGCGGTCGGCGCGTCGCCCGGCATCAGCCAGTAGACGATGAGCGCGCCGATCACTCCCGCCAGCAGGCCCACCCTACGCACGCGGATCGTGCGCTGCGGCTCGTCGCCGGCCCGCTCACCGGGCGAGCGCTGGTCGGGATCGTCCCAGTTGTCCGCCTCGGGGGCGTCGGTGTGCGTGCGGCCCTCCGGGACGGGTGGCGGCTGACTCATGGGCTTCCTCCAATCGACGTTCCACGGGTTCCTACCCGGATCGGCGGACGCAAACCTCCAACACGACCAGTGCGAGGAGGACGGCAGCGGCAACGAATCCGACGACGCCGCCCCAGCCGGCCGCTTCCCAGGCGAGACCACCCGCCCAACCCAGGACGCTGGACCCGCCGTAGTAGGCGAGGTTGTACAGGGCGGTGGACTGCGACCGCGAGTGGACCGCCCGAGCGCTGGCCCACCCGGAGGCGACCGAGTGCGCGCCGAAGAACCCGGCGGTGAGCACGACGAGCCCGAGCAGCACCAGCCACAGCGGCCCGGCGAGGGTGATGCCCACGCCCACGAGCATGACCAGCACCATCACGACGATCACCGGGTACCTGCCGTGGCGCGAGGCCACGACGCCGGCGCGAGGAGCGGAGACCGTACCCGCGAGGTAGGCGAGGAAGGCCAGCCCGACCAGCCACCCGGGCAGGAGGTACGGCGGTGCCACGAGCCGGAAGGAGAGGTAGTTGTACATCGCGACGAAGCCACCCATGAGGAGGAAGGCGATGAGGTACAGCCCCACGAGGGCCGGGTCACGCAGGTTGCCGGCCACCTTCCGCAGCGCCGCATGCGCTCCTCCCCCGCGGCCGGGAACAAACCCTCGCTCGGCCGGCGCGAGCAGCACGAAGGCGAAGGCGGCCACCGCCGCGATGATCGAGACCACGGTCAGGCCCAGCCGCCACGAGGTCTGCTCGGCCACTGGCGTCGCGACGATCCGGCCGGTGAGGCCACCGATCGTGGTGCCTCCCACGAACCACCCCGCGGCCACCACCGCGGCCCTGGTCTCCACCTCGTCGTTGAGGTATGCCATCGCCAGGGCAGGCACCCCGGCGAGGAAGACCCCCTGCAGCAGACGCGCGAGCAGGACCAGCTCGAGGGTCGGCATCCACGCCGAGACCAGTCCCAGGACCGTCGCTCCGACCACGGCGACGAGCATCGCGCGCCGACGGCCGTAGCGGTCTCCGGCGAAGGACCACGGCATCACCGCGACGGCCAGGCCCAGCGTCGACGCGGAGATCGTCAGGGCGGCGGTCTCGGCGCCGGTGCCGAGGTCACGGGCGATGTCGGGCAGGACGCCTTGCGGCGAGTAGAGCTGGGCGAACGTGGCCATAGCCGCGCACACCAGCGCGACGACGAGCCGTGCCTGCCGCCTGGTGGTCACCTCGCCATCAGGCGGCGGGTCGGGAGTGCGCACGCACTCGACCCTAGGCCGCCTCGTTGGGACGTACGGGGCCGCTCAGACGTCGGCGCGGTGGAAGTTGGCGAAGGAGCGGCTCGCGGTCGGGCCGCGCTGCCCCTGGTAGTGCGAGCCGTGGATCGCCGAGCCGTATGGGTTCTCGGCCGGGCTGGACAGGCGGAAGAAGCACAGCTGGCCGACCTTCATCCCCGGCCACAGCCGGATCGGCAGGGTCGCGACGTTGCTCAGCTCGAGGGTGACGTGCCCGGAGAAGCCGGGGTCGACGAAGCCGGCCGTCGCGTGGGTGAGCAGACCGAGGCGGCCGAGCGATGACTTGCCCTCCACGCGTGCGGCGAGGTCGTCCGGGAGGGTGACCGCCTCCAGGGTCGAGCCGAGGACGAATTCCCCCGGGTGCAGGACGAAGCCCTCCGTCGAGTCGACCTCGATCAGCCGGGTGAGGTCCGACTGGTCCTGCGCCGGGTCGATGACCGGGTACTTGTGGTTGTCGAAGAGGCGGAACCACTTGTCCATGCGCACGTCGATGCTGCTCGGCTGGACCATGTCGGGGTCCCAGGGGTCGAGCACGACCCGTCCACCATCGATCTCGGCGCGGATGTCCCGATCGGAGAGCAGCATGGGGCGACCCTAGCGCCCGCCCTGATGTGTGTCGGCAGGAACCGTGCGGGGACCGAAGGCCACGGACACCTGCGACGAGGTGGACGATGGGTCCATGCCAGAACCCGTTGCGCTGCTCGAGCGCACGTCCCGGCGCGGACTGCTCACGCTGACCGCGGTGACACTCGGCTCGGGGGTGGCCCTGCTCGACGCGACGATCGTCGGGATCGCGCTGCCGACGATCGGACGCGACCTGGACGCGAGCCTCAGCGGCCTTCAGTGGATCAACAACGGCTACGTCCTCACGCTCGCCGCATTGATCCTCGTCGGCGGCGGACTCGGCGACCGATGGGGTCGGCGCCGGATGTACCTGGTCGGGATGCTCTGGTTCGCCCTCGCCTCGCTGGGGTGCGCTCTGGCGCAGAGTACGGAGTGGCTCGTCGCCGCGCGGATGCTGCAGGGGGTCGGCGCTGCGCTGCTGACACCGGGCGGGCTGGCGATCATCCAGAGTTCCTTCCAGCCGAAGGACCGGCCCTGGGCGATCGGCACGTGGGCCGGAGTGTCGGGGATCGCGACGGCCATCGGGCCCTTCATGGGCGGCTGGATCCTCGACCACCTCACCTGGCACTGGATCTTCGCGGTCAACGTGCCCCTGTGCGCGTTGGTCATCGGGCTGGCACTCGTCGCGGTACCGGAGTCGCGTGATGTCGAGTCGGTCGGCTCCTTCGACCTCGCCGGGGCGGGGACCACGGTGGTCGCGCTGGGCGCCCTGACTTGGCTGCTCACCAGCGGTCCGACAGCGAAGGGGGCCTCCCTCGCCGTCGCCGGGGCGGCCCTCGTCCTCGCGGTGGCCGGATTCGTCCTCGCCGAGACCCGCGTCGGCCGTCCCCTGGTGCCCTTCCCCTTGTTCACCTCGAGAGTGTTCGCCGCGGCCAACCTGATGACCTTCCTCGTCTACGGAGCGCTCGGGGCGATCATGTTCGTCCTCGTCATCCAGCTGCAGACCTCATCCGGGTGGTCGCCGCTGACCTCGGGTCTGGCGACGCTGCCGGTGACCGTGCTGCTCCTGCTGCTCTCACCCCGGATGGCCGAGCTGGCCGACCGCACCGGACCGCGGCTGCCGATGAGCGTCGGCCCCGTGGTGTGCGCCGTCGGGGTGCTCGTCCTCTCGGGCGTGGGCCCGGGCACGGGCTGGGTGCTCGTGCTGTCGGGGACGAGCGTCTTCGCCCTCGGCCTGACGGCGCTGGTCTCACCCCTGACCGCCGCGGTCCTCGCGGCGGCACCGGACCGGCTGGCCGGATCGGCCAGCGGCATCAACAACGCCGTCGCCCGCACCGGCACCCTGCTGGCCGTCGCAGCGATCCCGCCGCTGGTCGGTCTGACCGGTGACGACTACACCGACCCCACCGCCCTGACGCAGGGCTACCGGTTGGCGACCTTCGTCGTCGCCGGCCTGTTGCTGCTGGGTGGCGGCGTCAGCTGGCTCGGTCTGCGGCCCCCTTCGTCCCGCACCGCGTGACCCTCGTACCCCGGGGTGACCGGGCTGCCCGCTCCTGACCGGGTCGTGACGCGGTCCCCCGAGGGTTTCCCGGCCAACTCGAAGGTTCCCGGGCACCGCGACAGACCAGGACCCCCTGAAACGGCTGGGTCAGCGCACCCCGCTCATCAGCTTCTTGATCGACGGCGTCGCGCCGGCGAGCGCCAGGCCGAGCACGATGGCGGTGACTCCGCTGAACGTGAAGTACCCGACCTCGTCGTTCGGGTCGTAGTACCCCGCGAGCACACCGGCCAAGGTCGTGCCCAGCGAGACCGAGAGGAAGAACAGCGCCACCATCTGCGCCCGGAAGGCTGCCGGGGCGAGTTTCGTCGCGACGGACAACCCGACGGGTGAGAGGGACAGCTCGGCCCAGGTGAAGAAGAGCAGCACGATGACGATGCCGTAGAGCGGGGCGCTGTTCGGCGTGTCCGTCGAGAAGGGGATGAAGAGCAGGAAGGCGATGCCCATCAGCACCAGACCGATCGCGAACTTCAGTGGTGAGCTCGGCTGGCGCGGGCCGAGCTTCGTCCACATCGCCGCGAAGACGGCCGCGAAGACGATGATGAAGACCGGGTTGATCGACTGCACGAAGCTCGGGGGCATCGTCCAGCCGAAGATCGTGCGGTCCAGTCGCTGCTCGGAGTAGATCGCGACGACGGTGAACTGCTGCTGGAAGAGTGCCCAGAACGCGGCCGAGGCGATGAAGAGCGGGATGAAGGCCGCGACCCGGCGACGCTCGACGGCGTTGACGCGCGAGTTGGTCAGGAGCAGGACGAAGTAGCCGATGGCGGCGATGATGGCGGCCCCCGCGACGACGGTGGCGAGGTTGGACGCGTTGACCAGGCCCGTGACCAGGAGCACCACGATGACGACGAGCGCAGCCGCGCCGATCCCGAGCCACTTGCCGCGCTCGCTGCTCGGCAGGGGGTTTGGGACGTCGTGCGACTCTGCGGGCAGGTTCTTGCGGGTCAGGCTGTACTGGACGAGGCCGATGGCCATACCGACGGCGGCGGCGGCGAAGCCGAAGTGGAAGCCCCAGGACGTCTGCAGCCACCCGGTGATCAGCGGACCGAGGAGGCCACCGATGTTGATTCCCATGTAGAAGATCGAGAAGCCGGCGTCCCTCCTCTCGTCCCCCTCGGCGTAGAGCGTGCCGACGAGCGCGGTCGCCGTGGCCTTCAGCCCACCGGAGCCGACGGCGACGAGGACCAGGCCCACGGCGAGGCCGACGGCACCGGGCAGCACGGCCAGCGAGATGTGGCCGCACATGATCATGATCGCGGAGTAGAAGAGCACCCGCTCCGAGCCGAGGACCCGGTCGGCCAGCCAGGCGCCGAGGATCGTCGACAGGTAGACGGCACCGCCGTAGGCGCCCACGAGCCCGGTCGCCACTGCCTGGTCGATCCCCAGTCCTCCGTCGGCCACGGAGAAGTACATGTAGTAGAGCAGGATCCCCTGCATGCCGTAGAAGGAGAAGCGCTCCCACAGCTCCACACTGAACAGGTTGGCCAACATCCGAGGCTGGCCGAGGAAGGATCGGTCTTCTTCTCGCGTGTCCACATCGGGGGAAGAGCTCATGCCGCAATGGTCACATGATTCTTCCGGCCGGTCGCGCGGACCCCGATCGCAGGTCGGTCCGCGCAGTCGTGACGTGTCCTAGGGTTCGATCATGGCACTCGACTGGGCGATGGTGGCTGCGATCGTCAGCTGGGTCATCGTCGCGACCAACCTCGCTCTGCGCTTGATCGCCCTGGGTGTCATCCCCGGCAATCGGAAACCGTCCACCGGGGCCGCATGGCTGTTGCTCATCCTGATCGTGCCCATCCTCGGCTTCGTCATCTTCCTGCTCTTCGGGCGCACGGACCTGGGCAAGGACCGCCACGAACGCCAGCTGCGGGCGAAGGCCCGGATCCGGGAACGCACGGGAACGCTCTCGCACGCACAGCCGCCACCCGGCAGTCCCGAGCTCGTGACCTCGGTCGTCTCCCTCAACGACCGGCTCGGCTCACTGCCCCTGGTCGCGGACAACGGCGTCCAGGTCATCGACGACTACGACGAGGTGATCCGCCTGATGACCGACGCGGTCACCCGCGCGCGTTCCTACGTCTACGTCGAGTTCTACATCACGGCCTGGGACGACCTGACGGGGCCGCTCTTCACGGCCATGGCGGATGCGGCCGAGCGCGGGGTGGACGTCAAGCTCCTCTTCGACCACATCGGCTCACGCGGCATCCCGGGATACCAGCAGATGCTCGCCGACCTGGCTGACACCTCGATCCAGTGGCACCCGATGCTCCCGATCATGCCGCTGCGGGGACGCTTCCGCCGGCCGGACCTGCGCAATCACCGCAAGATCCTGGTGGTGGACGGGGTCGTCGGGTTCATGGGCTCGCTCAACCTCACGGAACGCGGGTACAACAAGCCCCAGAACCACAAGCTCGGCCGGCAGTGGGTCGAGTGCATGGTCCGGGTGCACGGACACGTCGTGGCGGAGCTCGAGTCCGTCTTCGCCATGGACTGGTACACCGAGACCGACCAGATCCTCGCGGTGGAGACCCGTGAGGCGGTCTCCGCCAGCGGCCCCGACGTCGTCGACGGCGTCGCGTGCCAGCTCGTGCCCAGTGGCCCCGGCTTCGTCGCGGAGAACAACCTGCGGCTGTTCACCACCCTGATCTACTCCGCCACTCAGCGCGTCTCGATCACCAGCCCCTACTTCGTGCCGGACGAGTCGCTGCTGTACGCCGTCACCACCGCGGCCCAGCGGGGTATCGCCGTGGAGCTGTTCGTCAGCGAGCTGTCGGACCAGTTCATGGTCGGACACGCCCAGGCGTCGTACTACCGCGCGCTGCTGGAAGCGGGGGTGCGGATCCACCTGTACCCGGCGCCCTACATCCTGCACTCGAAGCACTTCTCGATCGACGACTCCGTCGCGGTCATCGGGTCGAGCAACATGGACATGCGCTCCTTCGCCCTCAACTACGAGGTCTCACTCATGATGCTCGGGCCGCAGATCGTGCAGCGGATGCGTCAGGTCGAGGACCACTACCGTGCCGTCTCCCGCGAGTTGCTCCTGGATGAGTGGCTCAGCCGCAAGCCGAGGCTGCGCTACGTCGACAACGTGATGCGCCTGACCGCGGCACTGCAGTGACGCGGAGGGACCATCAGCCTTTCCGTCCGGCTCTGGACCGGACCCCCCGCATCGCCCTGCGCACGGCCTCGTCGAATCCGACGAGGCCCTCGCTCGGCAGCCCCACGTACTGATCTAGATCCCACTCCCGACGCACAACCTCGTGGACCAGGCTGCCGACCAGCGGCTTGGCGACGTCTGCCTCCACGGGCGTGATCAGCCCCACCCAGTGGCTCGCCAACCATGGCGTGAGCACCGGGATGGGCAGGATGAGGCGGCGGCGCAGACCGTTGACCGCGGCGAACCTCTGGATCATCTCCTCGTAGGTCAGCACGTCCGGTCCCCCGATGTCGAAGGTGCGATTGACCTGCGCGGGCAGGCCCGCCGCGCCGACCAGGTAGTGCAGCGCGTCGTCGACGGCGATCGGCTGGATCCGGTTGCGCAGCCAGTGCGGAGCGACCATCGCCGGCAACCGCTCGGTCAGGTAACGCAGCATGTCGAAGGAGACGGATCCGTCACCGAGGATGACCGCTGCCTGGAGCACCGCAGCGGGCACCGACCCGTCGAGGAACACCTGACCGACCTCGACCCGGGAGGCGAGGTGCACCGACAGATCGGCGCCCTCGGGGTGCAGCCCGCCGAGGTAGACGATCCGCCCGACACCCTGGTCCGCTGCGGCCGAGGCAAAGCCCTCGGCCAGCTCGCGATCCCGCCGGGCCAGATCCCCGCCGCCGTCCATGGAGTGGACGAGGTAGTAGGCGACATCGACCCCGGACAACGCCGTCCGCAGGTCCTCGCCAGAGGTGACGTCACCTTCGACGACATCGATCTCGTCGGCCCACGGTCTGGAGCCCACACGCTCGGCCGAACGACTCAGGGCGCGCACGCTCCAGCCGGCCTCCAGCAGCTTCGGCACGAGCAGACCGCCGATGTAGCCGGTGGCGCCGGTGACGAGCACCGTGCCCCGCTCGGAGGAGGTGGAGGAGGTTGGGTCCATGGGATTCACCTGACGAGGTCGAGGACGAGTGGGAGCAGCAAGAGCATGGCAGTGGACCAGATGACGTGCGTGATGATCGGGGCGAGCACGCCGCCGGTGACCCGGCGCTGGGCGCCGGTGAGAACCCCCAGCACCAGAGCGGCGAAGGCGAGCATGAGGTTGCCCGTGGCCAAAGTGGCCAGCGCATAGACGACGGTCGTCACGGTGATCGGGTGGCGACGCCCGACCGCGGCGAAGAGCGCCCCCCTGAAGAACAGTTCCTCCCCGATGCCGTTGATCACGGTGATGGCCCAGACGAGGGCAAGCGAGCCGTAGCGGGCGTGGTCGAGCACGTTGTTGATCGGGCCGGCGAGCCAGTCGACCTGACCGACGACGACCGCTCCGGCAGTGAAGACCGCGACCGCGAGTGCCGCCAGTGCGAGCGGTTGGACGACAGGCCGGGCGAATCCCTCGCCCCGGGTGTGCGCCCAGCCCACGTGCAGCTGACCGGCGGCCAGTCCACCGGCGATCCAGACCGCAGCGAGAGCGAGCCCCCCGAGATAGAACAGGTCGTCGCCCGGAGGGATGCGCAGCGTCCCGCCCAGGACGAGTGACCCCACGAGAAGTGTCACCGCTGTCACGACGCGGCGACGGCGGAATGCGGCGTCGGGCTCGCTGTGGTCGCGCGGCACTGGCTCCACGAGCGCCGCCGCGGCGAAGTTGCGCAGCTCCCTGACCGGCTGGATCACACTCCACCCTCCCGAGTCGACTCGTACCGGTCGAGCGTCTCACGGCGCTCCTGCGCGTGGTCGACGATGCGCTCGGGATACCCGTGGTCATAGCCGTCGGGGTGATCCCAGGGCGTGTGCGCGGCCTTGCCGCCCAGGTGCGCGAGCTCGGGCACCCAGCGGCGCACGTACGCCCCATCGGGGTCGAATCTCTGCCCTTGGGTGACCGGGTTGAACACCCTGAAGTACGGCGACGCATCGGTCCCCGTGCCTGCGACCCATTGCCAGCCGTGGGAGTTCGAGGCGAGGTCACCGTCGAGCAGGTGGTCGAGGAAGTGGCGGGCACCGACCGGCCACCAGACGTGCAGGTCCTTGGTGAGGAAGCTCGCGACGACCATCCGCGCCCGGTTGTGCATGAAGCCTTCGGCAGCAAGTTGACGCATCCCGGCATCGACGAAGGGAAAGCCTGTGCGTCCTTGACGCCACGCCTCGACGAGTCGATCGGTCTCTGGGCCCTCGTCGTAGGGCAGGGCGGCGAGAGCGTCGCGCAGGTCCTGCCACGCGGAGTCTGGTCGGTGCCACAGGACGTCGGCATAGAACTCCCGCCACGCGAGCTCGGTGACGAAGCGGTGCGCCGCGTCGGAGCCCGCCGCCGGGTGCGCCGCGATGTCCGCGAGCATCGTGCGGGGGTGGATCTCACCGTGGGCCAGGTGGATCGACATCCGGCTGGTGGCATCGAGGTCGGGCCGGTCGCGACCGGCGTCGTACTCGGACAAGTGGTCCTCGAGGAAGGTCCGCCAGCGGACCAGTGCCGCGCGCTCCCCGGCGGGACCGTCGACGGCGTCCTGCGCTCCTGCCTGCAGCACCGCGGCCAGGGCGTCCTCGCCGATGCGCGCCACCGCGGCCGAGTCGGGCCGGCGCCAGATGTCCTCGCTCGGGTGATCTGCAGGCTGCGGCCAGCCGTGCTCGCGCCATGCTCGGGCGAAGGGGGTGAACACCTTGTACGGAGTGCCCTCACCGGTGTGCACCAGACCGGGACCGATGGCATGGGGGGTGCCGGCCGTGACCAGTTCGGCCCCGTCCGTCTGCAGCTGGTCGGCGACGTGCTCGTCCCGCTCTCGCCCACCGGGGGTGGTGTCGCGGGAGATGTGCACCCGCTGCGCCCCCAGCGCGGCGGCGGCCTGCGGGACGACCTCCCGGGGGTCCCCGGAGCGCACGAGCAGGGCGCCCCCGGTCGCCTCGTGCAACGCCGCGACCGAACGGAGCATCCGACGGGCCGGACCACGCGTGTCCGTCAGCTGACCGGGCTCCAGCACGACGAGGGGGACGACGCTCCCTTCGCCGGCCGCCGCGAGCAGCGCCGGATGATCACTCAGCCGCAGGTCCTGCCGGAACCACAGCAGGCCGAGCGTCACGACGATCGGGCCATGCGGGCGGTCAGGGCGCTCCACGCGCGCACCGGCAGGAGCCGGGCGACCTTCATCGTCACGGCCATCCGGCGCGGGAAGACGATCTCGGGCCTGTCCGCCGCCAACCCGTCGGCGATGTCCGTGGCCGCCTCGTCGGCGTTGATGATGAAGGGCATCGGGAAGGAGTTGGTCGCGGTCATGTCCGTGCGCACGAAGCCCGGGCACACGGTGGTGACCGCCACCCCCCTCGTCGACAGCGAGGCGCGCATCGACTCGAGCAGGTTGATCTGGGCGGCCTTGGTCGCACCGTAGGCCTCCGCACCGGACAGACCCCGGTAGCCGGCGACCGAGGCGATGCCCACGAAGTGCCCCCGACGTGCCGTCACCATCTGCGGCACGGTCGCGTCGATGACGTTGTTCAGTCCCAGCAGGTTGATCTCGATGTGCCTCGCGAACTCGTCGGCCTGCCAGTCGGTGGCCGCGAAGGTCTGCCAGTAGCCGGCGCACCAGATGACCGTGTCGATCTGCCCGAGCGCGCTGCGCACGTCCTGCGCAGCTGCGCGGGTTGCCGCGCGGTCGATGACGTCGAGCGGCACCGTGGCGAACCGCCCGCGGGAGACCTCGGCGAGACGCTCGGGTCGTCGCGCGCTGATGGCGACCTGCGCTCCGCGGTGGTGGAGCTCCTCGGCCAGAGCAGCACCAATGCCACTGGAGGCACCCACGAGCCAAACACGCTGACCGACGACGCTGCTCACAAGCTCTCCTGTCGTTCCAGGCGGATCTGGGCAACGTCGATGTAGTCGGCGGCGAACCCGGCCTCGCAGTAGGCGAGGTAGAACTCCCACTTGCGCCGGAAGGTCTCGTCGAAGCCGGCGGCCGCGATCGTGGGCCACTCCTGCAGGAAGGTCCGCCGCCATCGGCGCAGCGTCTCGGCGTAGTCGCGACCGAAACGGTGGATGGCACTCACCCGCAGTGACGTGTGCTCGGCAGTGGCTTCCTGGATGGCCTCCTGCGAAGGGATGAGCCCTCCGGGGAAGATGTGCTTCTGGATCCACCCGTAGGAGTTGCGCGTGGCCTGGTAGCGGTCGTGGGACATCAGGATCGACTGGATCGCCGCGACCCCACCGGGGGCGAGCAGCTCCTCGATGGCTCGGAAGTACGTCGGCCAGTACTCCTCACCGACGGCCTCGATCATCTCGACGCTGACGATCGCGTCGAACCGACCGGTGACCTCGCGGTAGTCCTGCAGCCGGACCTCGATCCGCTCTGCCAGACCGGGCTCGTCGACGTCGGCGGCCGCGATGCGCTCGCGGGCCAGGGCGGCCTGCTCGTGGGAGAGGGTGATCGAGGTGACGGTGGCCCCGCGACGAGCTGCGGCGATCGCCAAGGATCCCCAGCCGGTGCCGATCTCCAGCACCTGTGTCCCAGCGGCGACATCGGCCGTGTCGAGCACGGCCTCGATCTTCGACTGCTGCGCCTCCTCGAGGCTCTGCTCGGCCAGCGGGCGGGTGCGGTCGAAGAGCGCGGAGCTGTAGCTGAGGGTGTCGTCGAGGAAGCCCTCGAAGAGGTCGTTGCTCAGGTCGTAGTGGGCCTCGATGTTCTTGCGCGATCCAAAGATCGTGTTGCGAGTGGCCCGTGGGATCCGACGGTTGACGACAGCACGCATGCGGGCGAGCCCTGGTGGCACGAGGCTGGTCAGGCGCTGCGCGAAGGGCAGGAGCGCGTCGGCGAGGTCGGTGCCGGGAGCCGCGTCCCAGTCGCCGGCCATGTAGCCCTCCCCGAAGCCGATCTTCGGGTGGTGGGCCATCCGCTCGAACAGCGCCGTCGGGTGCAGGATGCGCAGGGTGGGGGCATCGGCGTCCCGGCTTCCACCGAGGGTCGTCCCGTCGGGCATGGTCACCCGCACCGGCGCGCGCTCGAGCACCTTGAACAGGATCGGACGCGCGATGTGGGCGCGCAGGCACCACGGGCGAAGGGCTGGGCGACGCAGGCAGATCGGTTCGTCGACGTGGGGGGCGAGTGCGGTCATCGGACGTTCTCCTGCGAGTGGGGGCGGCGGGGTTGGATCGGGAGTCGACGTGCCCACAGCCAGATGCCGTGGACGCGGATCGCGGCGCTGACGCGCCAGGTCATGAGCAGGTGGCGGGCTGCGGTGCGCGCCACGGTGGCATTGGTGGCCGGGCGCGGGACGCCGGTCGTGGTCGCGGTGAGAACACGCTGCCCTTCGCGCTCGAGACCGACGGTGACGGTGACCCGCTTCGGGACGAGCCGCAGGCTGATCGAGTACTCGCCGCTGGTGTCGTTGAAGGGCGAGACGTAGAAGGCCTTGTCCGTGCGCGCCCGGCCGGCCGCATCGACGTCGAGCAGGTAGGCGTGTCGCTCGCCGTAGGTGTTGTGCACCTCGAAGATGCAGGCCCGCAGGCTCCCGTCGGGCGCGAGGCACCAGAAGACGGTGAGCGGGTCGAAGACGTGGCCGAGCACGCGGGCGTTGGCGAGCATGACGACCCGGTCCTCGGGCGCAAGGGTCACGCCCCGGTGGGCCAGGAAGCGCTCGACGTCACCCCGAATCCCACCGCCCAGACGGCCCTCGTCGAGGTGGTCACGTGCCTCGATCCGCGTCACGGCGCGCAGCGGCCACCCGTGCCGCGGCAGGTCATCGACGTCGACGAGCCACTGGTACTGCCGGTTGGTGAAGGCGTGCTTCAGCGGCGTACGGCGCGTGTGGCTCACCTTGCCGACGACCAGGGCCGGCAGGGTGGGCAGCTCGATGGTCTGCGCGCTCGGGACGGCCTCGGAGGTCACTGCGTCGTGGCTCACGCCCATCACCATTTCACCCCGAAGTGCTCCGCGGCCTGGACGCCGGAGCGGCAGCCGTCCTCGTGGAAGCCCCACCCGAGGTGCGCTCCGGCGAAGGCGAGCCGGTCACCACCGGCACTGCGCAGTCGGGTGGCTGCCGCGACCGCCTCCCGGGTGAAGACCGGGTGGGCGTAGTCCATCCGGGCGACCACGTCCCCTTCGTCGATGGGGGTCGGTGAGTTGAGGGTGACGATGAACTGGTCGCCCTCCTCGTCGAAGCCGTGGAGGCGATTCATCCAGTAGCTGACCCGCGGCTCGGTAGCACCGCCGCAGGTGGCGCTGCGGTAGTTCCACGACGCGCGTGCCCGTCGGGCGGTCGGCAAATGGTTGGTGTCGCGGTGCAGGACCGTCGTGTTGCGCGTGTAACGGATCGCCGCGAGGTCCTCCTTCTCCTGCGCAGTCGCGTCGGCGAGGAGTGCCAACGCCTGGTCGGCGTGCGTGGCCAGGACGACCCGGTCGAAGGGGGTGGTCCCGGCGGCAGTGCGCACGTCGACGCCGTCGGAGTGCCGGGTCACGGACGTGACGGTCGCGCTGGTCCGCACGTCCCCCAGCCGCGCGGCGAGCGCGTCGACGTAGGTGGCCGATCCGCCGGTGACGGTGCGCCAGGTCGGTGACCCGGTGACGCTGAGCATGCCGTGGTGCTCGAGGAAGGCGAAGAGGTGCCGGGCCGGGTAGTCCAGGGAGTCCTCGTCCCCGGACGACCACACGCAGGAGACGAGCGGGAGCGCGAAGTGGGCGACGAAGTAGTCGGAGAAGCCGCCCCGCTGCAGGAACTCGCCCCACGTCTGGTCATCCGGGGTATCCCCTTCCACCGGGTCGGCGAGGACCGCCCTGGCGGCCCGGTGGAAGCGCGGGATCTCGACGAGCATTCGCAGGAACCTCGGGTCGAGCAGCCGCCGCGGCTGGGCGAGGACGGCGCCGGCACCGCGCCCCCCGGCCCAGGACAGGCCGCACCCGTCGCAGGTGATGGACATGCTCATCTCGGTGGGCTGGGTCGGGACGTCGAGCTCGCGGAAGAGGCGCAGCAGGTGGGGGTAGGTCCGCTCGTTGTGGACGATGAATCCACTGTCGACACGCACATCCGCCCCGGCGCTGGTGGGCACGGTGTGGGTGTGCGCGTGGCCGCCCAGACGGGAGTCCGACTCGTAGAGCGTGACGTCGTGGGTGCGCGAGAGGACGTACGCCGCGGTGAGCCCGGAGACCCCGGCGCCGACGACGGCGACCGTCGGCCGCACATCGCTCGACCGGGATGGGGTGTCGTGGTGATCGGTCACGTCGGGCGCTCCTGCGGTGGGTACCTGCTGGGGACGGAAGGGGGAACACCAGTAGTTCGGTGCCGTCCCGCCAAAGGATTGTTTAATCTTTGTCTAAACGATAGAGTCGGCAGCACATTTCTGTCAAACGTTTGTCTAAGGTTGGACCAGCATGCGGATCACCCGAAAGGTCACGGTCGACGGAACGTCCCCGGCGGCCGTGTACGCCTACCTCAAGGACTTCACCACCAGCGAGCAGTGGGACCCCGGCACCATCGAGACGACCTTGGTCGAGGGCGACGGCGGAGTGGGCAGCAGATACCACAACCGCTCGGTCTTCCGCGGCCGGGAGACCGAGCTGACCTACGTGACCGTCGACCTCCAGCAGGACCGTCTGGTCGTCATGCATGGCGAGAACAAGACGGTCATCGCGCAGGACACCATGTCCATCAGCCCCGGCGCCGAGGGGCTGGGCACCGTGCTCGTCTACGAGGCGGACTTCACGTTCAAGGGCATCGCCAAGATCGCCACCCCCTTCCTGCGTGGCCAGCTGACGAAACTCGGCGATGAGGCCAAGGCCGCTCTCGACCGGGAGCTGTCACGGCTCTGAGGAGCCGAGGACGACCAGGATGTACACAATCAAGCGCGCAGCCGAGCTGACCGGAGTGCCGGCAGCCACGCTGCGCGCCTGGGAGCGTCGCTACGACGTCGTGGAGCCCCGGCGCACCGACGCCGGATACCGGATCTACGACGAGGAGTCGCTCGAGCGCATCCGCGACATGACCGCCCTGCTCGAGGATGGCTGGAGCGCGAGCAACGCCGCGGCGGAGGTGGAGCGACGACGCCTGGCCGACCACACGCCGACGCGGCAGCCTCCCCCTTCGCCTGCCGCCCCACCCCTCCCCGGCGTGGACCCTTCACCCGCGACGACCGCCGAGCGTGCCGCCGCGACGAGCCGCCTGATCGAGGCGGCCGCCCGGCTGGACCCGGCAGGGGTCGCTCGGGTCCTGGACGAACAGCTCTCCCGCGCCTCCTACGAGCTCGTCGTCGATGACTGGCTCATGCCGGCACTCGAGGAGGTGGGGCTGGCGTGGGCCGACGGACGGATCTCGATCGCCGGTGAGCACCTCGTCGCGCACGCGGTACTGCGTCGTCTGGCAGCAGCCTACGACGCTGCGGGGAACCGGCCCCCGGGCCCGGCGGTCATCGTCGGGCTGCCCGCCGGGGTTCACCACGAGCTGGGCATCTTCGCCTTCGCCGTGGCCCTACGTCGCCTCGGCGTCAACACCGTCCACCTCGGGCCGGACCTCCCGTCACCGGCGTGGAGTGCGGCGCTCGACGCCCACTCCGCGAGGTACGCGGTGCTCAGTGTGCCCGGACCGGAGGACATCCCGGCCGCCCGGGAGCTCGTCGAGATGCTCCGTGCGTCACACGGCGGCGTGTCCGTCTTCGTCGGTGGCGGCCGGCAGGACGACCTCGACGGCCCCGGCGTCACCCGGCTGGGCCACGCCATCGCGCCTGCCGCAGCGGAGGTCGCGGCCATCCTGGTCTGACGTCCGCGGGAGCCCGGCGAGGTCCGTCAGAGCCTCGCTCAGCGCTCGAGGATCCTCGCGGTGCTCTTTGCCGGGGTCAGGTCCAGCCGACGCAGCACCTGCGCGTTCAGGGCCACCACGACCGTGGACGCCGACATGAGGATGGCACCCACGCTCATCGGCAGCACGAAACCGATCGGCGCGAGGACACCCGCGGCCAGTGGTACGGAGATGAGGTTGTAGCCGCCGGCCCACCACAGGTTCTGCTTCATCTTCCGGTAGGAGGCGTGGGAGAGCTCGATGACCGAGAGCACCGAGCGGGGGTCGGAGCCCGCGAGAACCACACCCGCGGACGCGATGGCCACGTCGGTGCCGGCTCCGATGGCGATGCCGACATCGGCCTGCGCCAGAGCCGGCGCGTCGTTGACGCCGTCGCCGACCATGGCGACCCTCCTGCCTTCGTCCTGCAGCTCGGCGACCTTGGCCGCCTTGTCCTGCGGGCGCACGCCGGCGAAGACGCGGTCGATGCCCAGGTCTGCGGCGACGGTCTCGGCCACGGCCCGGGCGTCGCCGGTGATCATCACCACCTGCGTTCCCGCCGCGTGCAGGGCGTCGACGGCGTCCCGGGACTCGGAGCGGATCTCGTCGGCCAGGCGGAGGGCGCCGATCACCTCCCCGTCGGCGACGACATGGAGGATGATCGCGCCCTCGTCACGCCAGTTCGCCGCGATGGGGGCTTCGTCGAGGCCGTGCTTCTCGAGCAGGTACGGGCCGCCGACCTCGGTCACCGTGCCGTCCACGCTCGCCCGGACACCGACCGCCGGCGACGAGGAGAAATCGGCGGCGGCGGGCACGTCGAGACCACGCTCACGTGCGGCACCGACGATGGCGCGGGCCAGCGGGTGCTCGCTGTCGGCCTCGGCGGCCGCAGCCAGCGCGAGGACCTCATCGCGGTCGCGATCCGTGACCGGCGCGACGCCGGTCACGGTGGGCTCGCCCTTGGTCAGGGTGCCCGTCTTGTCGAAGAGGACGGTGTCGATGCTGCGCATCGACTCCAGGGCCAAGCGGTCCTTGACGAGCACTCCGCCCCGGGCGGCCCGCTCGGTGGCGATGGAGACCACGAGTGGGATGGCCAGTCCGAGCGCGTGGGGGCAGGCGATCACCAGGACCGTGATCGTGCGGACCACGGCACTGTCCGGCGTGCCCACCATCACCCAGACGAGCGCCGTGATGACTGCCGCGCCGAGGGCGAACCAGAAGAGCCAGGCGGCAGCGGTGTCAGCAATGCGCTGCGCGCGCGAAGAGGATCCCTGTGCGTCGGAGACCAGCTTCTGGATACCGGCCAGAGCGGTGTCGTCGCCGATGGCGGTGACCTGCACGCGCAGCCCGGAGTCGGTGGCCACGGTCCCGGCGACCACGTTCTCCCCCGTCGTCCGCCGGACCGTCGTGGACTCGCCGGTGACCATGGACTCGTCCATGCTGGCCGAGCCGTCCACGATCTCGCCGTCCGCGGGCACGGACGCACCGGGCCTGACGATGACGACGTCGCCGACCACGAGGTCCGCCGGGTCGAGCGTGACCACGTCCTCGCCCTCGACCTTCTCGGCCTCGTCGGGCAGGAGCGCGGCCAACGAGTCCAACGCGGAGGTGGTCTGGGCCAGCGAGCGCATCTCGATCCAGTGGCCGAGCAGCATGATGACCACCAGCAGAGCCAGTTCCCACCAGAAGTTCAGCCCGTGGTCGAGCACCTGCAGACTCGCACCCCACGATGCGATGAAGGCGACGGTGATGCCCAGGGCGATGAGCAGCATCATCCCCGGCTGGCGGCTGCGGATCTCCGAGACCCCGCCGGTGAGGAAGGGGGACCCTCCCCACACGTACATGACGGTCCCCAGGAACGGGGAGACCCACAGCGCCCACTCGCCTTGCGGCAGCGGGTAGCCGAGGAGGTCGGCGAACATGTCGTTGAAGCCGACGACCGGCACCGCCAGCGCGAGCATGATCCAGAAGAGGCGGCGGAACTGGGCCACGTGGTCACCGTGCCCTGCGTGTCCACCGTGACCACCATGGCCCGAATGGCCCTCTTGCTGGTCCGTGCGGAGCGCCTCGTGGTGGTCGTGGAGCGTGGTCATGACCACCACTTTATACCCTATGGGGGTATCTAGCGAGGCCTCCGTCCACCTCGCGCTGCTTGGGCGTGCGCCTGCGGATGCGTCGCCAGCCACGACTCGAAGGCCTCGGCACTGGTGTGGGTCGGCGCGTAGCCGAAGTCCTCGCGAAGGCGGGTGTTGTCGAGCACGGGCCGGTGCTTCAGGAAGCGGGTCTGCTCCGGCCCGTATCGACTCACGCCCAATGTCGTCCCCACCGCGAGCACGGCCCTCAGCAGCAGGTCGGGCAGCCAGAGGACGTTCTTGCCCAGGCGCTCGGCGATCTGCGTGATCGGTAGGGCGCCGTCGCCGGCGACGTTGAAGGTGCCGGTGACGTCTCCGGTCACCGCCCGCTGCACGATCGCGACGACGTCGGTGTCCCAGATGAAGACGAAGGGGGATCTCGCGCCGCGGATGCCGAGCAGCCGCTTCTTGAGGAACAGGGCCGTGATCTGGTTGTCGACCCGCTCGCCGAGGATCGTGCCGATGCGCAGCACCACCTGCTCCAGCTCGGGGTGCTCCCGGCGCGCAGCGGCCAGCAACTGCTCGACCTGGGCCTTGTGGTCGGAGTAGGCGAATTCGAGGCTGCCGCGCACCGGCTGGTCCTCGGTGATCCAGTCCGGGTTGTCCGGGTGGTATCCGTACGCGGCACCGGAGGAGGAGACGACGAGGCGCCGGACCCCCGCGGCCACGCATCCGGCGATGACGTTGCGGGTGCCCTCGACGTCCACACGCCGTTCGACCTCCCGGCCGGAGTCCTTGCCCGGGGTGACGATGGCGGCCAGGTGGACCACCGCCTCGGGGCGGTGCTCCGTGAGCAGGGCCCGCACGCCGTCCGCGTCGGTGACGTCGAGCGTCACCGAGGTGACGCCGGGGGTCGTCACCGGATGCAGGTCGGCGCTGATGACCGTGTGGCCGGCGTCGGCCAGACCGGCCCCGACCGACGTGCCGAGGAAGCCGCTCCCCCCGGTGATGAGGACCTTCATGCGGCCACCTCGAGGACATGGTCCTTTGTACGCAGTCGCCAGACCGAGGCCACGGTCAAGCCGGCAATGATGTCCCAGATGCCCCACCAGGCCGCGACCAGGGCCATTCCGCCGAGGCCGTCGAAGTAGGTGAAGACCAGCAGCAGGCCCAGGCCCGCGTTGCGGATGCCAACCTCGAAGGTCATGGCCTTGGTGCTGGACAAGGGCAGTCGGGTCGCCTTGGCGATGCCGTACCCCAGAAGCAGCGCGAGGGCGTCGTGGAGGAAGACCGCTACCAGGACGACACCGATGTAGGCGGTGAAGATGTCCCAGTTGTTCATCACGCCGACGACGATCACGGCGGCAAGCGCGAGGAAGGACACCGGTCCGATGATGCGGTGGCCGACCCGGGCCACTCGCGGCCACACCTTGGCGATGGTGATCCCCACGACGAAGGGGAGGCCGATCACGAAGGCGATCTCGGCGAGCATGTCGAGGGCGGACAGCTCAATCGTCTCGAGCACGGCCTTCCCGGTGGGGTGCAGGCCGCCCCAGAACGCCACGTTGAGCGGCATCAGGACGATGGCGAGTACGTTACCGACGGCGGTCATCGAGACCGAGAGTGCGACGTCCCCACCGGCGCGGTGGGTGAGGATGTTGGAGACGTTCCCGGGTGGGCAGCAGGCGACGAGGATCATGCCGAGCGCGACGGACCCTCGTACGTCCAGGGCCAGGGTCAGCAGGAAGGTCAGGGCCGGGAGGAAGAGGAACTGGGCCACCACACCGATCGCGATGACCACGGGTCGCTTGAGCGCGGCGGTGAAGTCCTCCACCCGGGTGTCGAGGGCGATCCCGAAGAGGATGGCCCCGATGACGATCTTCAGGACCGTCAGCGACCCCTCGTCGAAAGCGATCCTGATCGAGTCGACGTCGCCTCCCATCGGCAGCACCCCGATCATCACGACGCGGCCAGCTCGCGGATGGCGGCACCGATGGCGCCACGGTAGGCGTCCTTGTTGACGTAGTAGGCCATCCGGTCGAGGCCGAGGTAGTCGTACCCCCCGGAGAGGTCAGGGTTGGGTCCGGCGATGCTCTCGGCGAATGCGCGGGCCCGGTCGGGGGCATCGGTGCGAGCACGGATGAGTCGCGCGACCAGCTCGGCCTGCTCGTAGCGGCCCTGCCAGCCGATCCCGGAGGCCTCGACCATGCCGACGACGAAGAGGTCGGGGTCCCGTCGGCTGAAGATGTTGAGGTACAGGTCCGGGGCGGGGCCGTTCCAATCGAGCAACTCGCGGTCGACGAAGGGGTAATGCAGCACGTACCCGGTGGCCAGCAGCACCATGTCGTACGGCTCGCGGCGTCCGTCCCGGAATCGCACGTGGCCCCCGTCGAAGGCTTCGATGTCGGCCATCACCCGCAGGTCGCCGTGGCCGAGGTGGTGCAGCACCAGGGTGTTGACGATGGGGTGCGACTCGTAGAGCTTGTGGTCCGGCTCGGGGAAACCCAGTCGAACCGGGTCGCCGGTGAAGATCCTGAGCAATCGGGAGTCGATCACCTGCTTGATCCTGGCGGGCAGGGGCTTGCCCTGGTTGAGGGTGTCGGATGGCCGTCCGAACATGTACTTGGGCACGAAGTGGTAGCCGCGACGCACGCTCATGTCGATGGACTTTGCGTGGTGCACGGCGTCGACGGCGATGTCGCAGCCGGAGTTTCCAGCGCCGACGACCAGCACTCGTTTGCCGGCGAACACGGTCGCAGACGTGTATTCGCTCGAGTGGATGAGCTCGCCGTCGAAGTGCCCGGAGAAGGATGGGATGTTGGGCTCGCTGAGCGTGCCGTTGGCGACGATCACGCCCGCATGCCGATGGGTCACACCATTGGCGACGACCTCCCACTCTCCGTACCCGACCGGTCGGGCGGAGGTGACTTCGGAGCCGAAGATGTAGCCCTCGCGCAGGTTGAAATGGCTGGCGAAGTCATCGAAGTAGCGCTTGAGGTCCCGGTGCGAGGGGTAATCGGCCACCGAGGGGTCCATCGGGAACTCGGTGAACTCGGTTGTGGTCCGCGAGGAGATCAGGTGTGCGGACTCGTACACGGTCGAGCGAGGCGCGTCGATGTCCCAGAGGCCACCGACGTCGTCAGCCAACTCGTAGCCCTGCCACGGGATGTCGAAGCGTTGCAGGTTCCGGGCGGCCGCGAGGCCGGAGGGGCCGGCTCCGATCACGGCGTAGGAGAGCGCAGTCACCCGGCCAGTATGGACAGCCCACACCTTGTCTGTCTGTACGACGACCTGACTCGACCAGTCCCACGTCGACTCTCCGACCATGCGTGAGTTGGGGCCCCGATAGTGAAAGGCGCCAATCCCGTCCGTGGCAGATCTGCGGTGCGCTCTGGATGGGCGCACCGCAGACCGCGAACAACTCGCTCGGTACTACCGGACCGACCCCGAGGACCGGCGCCTGCGGATGACGACAACGGCGCCTGCAGCCAGGACCGAGGTCAGCAAGCCCAGAAGGCCTGCGGTGTTGTTGATTCCTCCCTGGATTAGGCCATCACCCGTCGCGACCGCGCGAGGCACAGCAGGAGCCTCACCATCGACGTCAACGGGCTGCCCTGGCTCACTCGGATCCGCCGGGATCGTCGGGTCGGTCGGGTCCGTCGGGTCCGTGGGGTCCGTGGGGTCGGTCGGATCCGCCGGGATCGTCGGGTCGGTCTGGTCCGTGGGGTCCGTCGGGTCCGTCGGGTCCGTGGGGTCCGTGGGGTCCGTGGGGTCCGTGGGGTCCGTCGGGTCCGTGGGGTCCGTCGGGTCCGTCGGGTCCGTGGGATCGGTCGGGTCCGTGGGATCGGTCGGGTCCGTCGGGTCCGTGGGATCAGTCGGGTCCGTGGGATCGGTCGGGTCCGTCGGGTCCGTGGGATCAGTCGGGTCCGTGGGATCGGTCGGGTCCGTCGGGTCCGTCGGGTCCGTGGGATCGGTTGGGTCCGTGGGGTCCGTGGGATCGGTCGGGTCCGTGGGGTCCGTGGGGTCCGTCGGGTCCGTGGGATCGGTTGGGTCCGTCGGGTCCGTGGGATCGGTCGGGTCCGTCGGGTCCGTGGGATCAACTGCGACCCCGGTACCGCTCAACGCGACCGAGTAATCCACACCGTTGAGCCTGAAACTGGACAACCCAGTCGCCACACCAAGACCAGTCGGAACAAACCGGAAAGAGAAGTCACACGACTCACCAGGAGCCAACGTCACCTGCGCGCACGACTGCCCCCCAACAAAAGGCGCACCAACCCCACCCCCAGCCGCGTCCACATCCACATCCACACCACTGATATTGGTAAACGTCACCGGCAAGGGATCAGAACTGTCACCCACCGGCACCTCACCAAAGTCCAACGCATCAGCACTCGCCTCCAACGCCGACACCCCGGTACCGCTCAACGCGACCGAGTAATCCACACCGTTGAGCCTGAAACTGGACAACCCAGTCGCCACACCAAGACCAGTCGGAACAAACCGGAAAGAGAAGTCACACGACTCACCAGGAGCCAACGTCACCTGCGCGCACGACTGCCCCCCAACAAAAGGCGCACCAACCCCACCCCCAGCCGCGTCCACATCCACATCCACACCACTGATATTGGTAAACGTCACCGGCAAGGGATCAGAACTGTCACCCACCGGCACCTCACCAAAGTCCAACGCATCAGCACTCGCCTCCAACGCCGACACCCCGGTACCGCTCAACGCGACCGAGTAATCCACACCGTTGAGCCTGAAACTGGACAACCCAGTCGCCACACCAAGACCAGTCGGAACAAACCGGAAAGAGAAGTCACACGACTCACCAGGAGCCAACGTCACCTGCGCGCACGACTGCCCCCCAACAAAAGGCGCACCAACCCCACCCCCAGCCGCGTCCACATCCACATCCACACCACTGATATTGGTAAACGTCACCGGCAAGGGATCAGAACTGTCACCCACCGGCACCTCACCAAAGTCCAACGCATCAGCACTCGCCTCCAACGCCGACACCCCGGTACCGCTCAACGCGACCGAGTAATCCACACCGTTGAGCCTGAAACTGGACAACCCAGTCGCCACACCAAGACCAGTCGGAACAAACCGGAAAGAGAAGTCACACGACTCACCAGGAGCCAACGTCACCTGCGCGCACGACTGCCCCCCAACAAAAGGCGCACCAACCCCACCCCCAGCCGCGTCCACATCCACATCCACACCACTGATATTGGTGAACGTCACCGGCAAGGGATCGGAACTGTCACCCACCGGCACCTCACCAAAGTCCAACGCATCAGCACTCGCCTCCAACGCCGGGGCCTCATCGGCCATGGCGGGCACCGAGCTGCCCACAGCACCCGCACTCAGCAGCACGAAGGCCGCTCCCAGAGCGACGATCCGGGAGCGCGCGCCCCTCACGACCCCGCCTCGACCCCAGCGCGCTGAACCTGGCACGTCACGTACAGCCATGAACACAAATTCCCCTCAGAAGCGGTAACACCACTGATCGGCTCACCCAAAGATCGGGTGAGCCGTCACACAATTGAGTGGACCATAGCAGCAGGACCAAACCCGTCGGCCGCATGCCTGGAAGCAGAGGGGGCTCGGAGTAAACCCCGATGACGTGCGGCCTGCACTGGCAATTTGGCAGCGTCGCCTGACCTCGGGCCGGCAAGCATCATCGCTCTAGTTTTACTCATCGATTCCGCCCGCGTACTCACTCATATACGGCGTCGAAGTCCGGAAAGGAAAGCACTGAAAGGCTCGATGAGTACGCCCATTTCCATTCAGTCTCACGAATCGAGCAAGAATTTGCTGCGTTCAGACAAGCCTCAGAAGAGGGGCACTGCTCAAAGATGACGTTGCCCTGCGATCCAGCGAAGACCAGTCGGAGGAAGACCAGACGCAGGGCCGGCCCCCAGCCACGAACTGCTGCACGGTTCGACTCCTGGCGTGACGTCGCCGACCGCAATCACCCGCTCCGGAGGCCTTCGCCGCACCACGAACTGGCACCACGGACTGCTGCTGCAGAAGGGCACGCCACCCTGTCGAAGGAGGGTCCTGGAGCGCCCGCCGCGTCTCCGGGCGGCGACCGATCGCATGGCGATGATCTTCGACCTCTCGGGGATGCTTCTCCAGGCCAACTACAACTTCGAAGGCCCGGGATGCGCGGGCCGCAAGCCGCGCCTGCGGTGCGTCGACAACGCTAGGCGGATGACTGCCGCGAGGCAGTAGCCTCCACAACCGTTCAGGTGATGCGACGGGCGCGAGCTACCCCGGATAACCTAGGCCCGCCAGTAGTTGTTCGCTGCCGCCACGGTGGCGAACTCGATGGCCACGACGTGTCCGGCCGCGGTCAACGAGTCAGGGTTGTTGGCGTACATGGGCCGCAGCCCTGCGCGCACGTCGGGGTCCGTCTGAATCGCGCCGATCGTCTTGCGCGCCAACATGATCGCGAGTTGGCGTCCTTCCTCCGGAGTGGCGGTGATCAGCGTGTTGTCCGGCACCAGTGCCATGGGTGGTCCCTTCACCGAGCGCCGCCCGATGCGGCGGTGTCTCCTCACTGTAAGGCTCCTCGCGGCGACATGGGCTGCGAGCAGCTCGACCTGACCACCGCTGCGGGAACGTCGACAACAACCTGTGCTGGCTCAGGACAGACGTCGACAACAACCCTCGTGAACCTACAAAAAGAGTCCTGAGCCGCGACACCCTGTCAACGATGTCGCGACTCAGGACAAGAGAGCCGGTGACGGGAATCGAACCCGCGTGTCCAGCTTGGGAAGCTGGCGCTCTACCATTGAGCTACACCGGCGCGCGTCCGCGAACGTGCAGCCGACATCGTAACCCACGCGCCTACGACTCCCTGCGACCGGCCCACTGCGGCCCCCGCAATGGCGAAACCCGGACTGGACCAACCCCTTCGGGGATCTGGCCGCAGGAACCCTCTGCACCGCGGGAAGGTGCCCGCACGGCTTGTGGGTCACGTCACCACCCCTCTTGCTTGCTACCGCAAGCAACTACAGGTGAAGATGGGAACGACCGTCGGTAAGCGGCCGCTTACCGACGCCTCCGATGCCGGCCACCCCCGGCACTCGAGCGATATGAACCAGGAGCCGCAGCCATGGGCCACTACAAGAGCAATCTCCGTGACGTGGAATTCAACCTCTTCGAGGTCTTCGGTCGCGGCGAGGTCCTGGGGCAGGGACCGTACGAGGCCGTCGACGCCGACACCGCCCGCGAGATGCTCAAGGAATACTCACGCCTCGCGGAGAACGAGCTCGCAGAGTCTTTCGCAGATGCCGACCGCAACCCGCCGGTCTTCGACCCGACGACCTCGTCGGTGACGATGCCTGACTCCTTCAAGCAGTCCTACAAGGCCTTCCAGCAGGCCGGCTTCTGGTCCCTCGACCTGCCCGCCGAGCTCGACGGCACCGTCGCCCCGCCGTCCTTCCGCTGGTCGATGAACGAGCTCGTGCTTGGCGCCAACCCCGCGATCGGGCTCTACGGAGCGAGCTACTCCTTCGCCAACCTGGTCTATCTGCTCGGCAACGACGACCAGAAGAAGCTTGCCCACTGGATGGTCCAGAAGGGCTGGCACTGCACGATGGTCCTCACCGAGCCCGACGCGGGCTCGGACGTCGGCGCCGGCCGCACCAAGGCCATCGACAACGGCGACGGCACGTGGAACATCGAAGGCGTCAAGCGCTTCATCACGTCGGCGGAGTCCGACATGACCGACAACGTCGTCCACATGGTGCTCGCCCGCCCCGAGGGCGCCGGGCCCGGCACCAAGGGCCTGAGCCTCTATATCGTCTCCAAGTACGACGTGGACCTCGAGACCGGCGAGCTCGGTGAGCGCAACGGCGCCTACGTCACCAACGTCGAGCACAAGATGGGCCTGAAGGCCTCCACGACCTGCGAGCTGACCTTCGGTGAGAAGCACGCCGCTGTCGGCACCCTCTTCGGCGACGTCCACGACGGCATCGCCCAGATGTTCCGCGTCATCGAGAACGCCCGCATGATGGTCGGCACGAAGGCCATCGCCACCCTGTCGACCGGCTACCTCAACGCTCTCGAGTACGCCAAGGAGCGCGTCCAGGGCGCCGACCTGACCACGCCCGCCAAGGACGCCCCGCGCGTCACCATCACCCACCACCCGGACGTGCGCCGCAGCCTGATGCTGCAGAAGGCCTACGCCGAGGGCCTGCGCGCGCTAGTGGTCTACACGGCGACCCAGCAGGACACCGTCGACATCCAGCAGCGCGAGACAGGCTCCGAGGACATCGCCGATGAGTCGCCCGCCGCGATGGCCAACCGGGTCAACGACCTGCTGCTGCCGATCGTCAAGGGTCTGGGCTCCGAGCGCGCCTGGACGCTGCTCGGCACCGAGTCCCTGCAGACCTTCGGGGGCTCCGGCTTCCTGCAGGAGTACCCGATCGAGCAGTACGTCCGCGACGCGAAGATCGACACCCTCTACGAGGGCACCACCGCGATCCAGGGCCAGGACTTCTTCTTCCGCAAGATCGTGCGGGACAACGGCCAGGCGCTGGGCCACCTCGCGATGCAGATCCAGCAGTTCGCCCAGGACGTCGAGGCGCAGGACGGCGCCCTCACGGCCGAGCGCGGGCTGCTGGCCAAGGGCCTCGAGGACGTCCAGGGCATCCTCGGGGCGATGTTCCAGGCGCTGCAGGCCGCGGACCCCAAGGCCGAGGGCTCGGACATCACCAACATCTACAAGGTCGGGCAGAACACCTCCCGCCTGCTGCTGGCCGCGGGTGACCTCGTCGTCGGCTGGCTGCTCCTGCGCCAGGCCGCCATCGCGACCGATGCCCTGCAGGGTGAGGTCTCCGAGAAGGACAAGGACTTCTACACCGGCAAGATCGCCGCGGCAAGCTTCTTCGCCAAGAACGTCCTTCCCCGCCTGGCCTCCGAGAAGGCCATCGCCGAGGCGACCGACAACACCCTCATGGACGTTCCCGAGTCGGCGTTCTGATCGAGTCGTCCACATGACGAAGGCGTCGCACTGAGGTGTGACGGAGGAGGCTCGAAGGGGGCTTCCCGCCGACGGTGGGAAGCCCCCTTCGTCATGCCTCACCTGCTGGTTGTGACGCTGCGGACGAGCCTCGAGACCAGCCTCAGTAGCGGTCGACCGAGCGGCGGCCCGGACGCATGACCATGCTGAGGATGATCGCCAGTGCGCCCAGCCCGATGGCGATCCAGCCGATGGTCACCAGGTCGAAGCCCGCGATCATCATCTCGCCGTTGTAGGCGAAGATGATGATCAGACCGACGAGCAGCAGGAAGATCCCGATTCCGATGTACATGCTCAACTCCGTTCTCCGACCTCGAGGCCGGTGCTCGGTCCTGCAGGTTGACCCCGCGGGAGGCTGTCGGCTCGGGAGCCGTGACAGCCAAGCGTAGCCGCGTCGGGTGGCCAGGAGCCCGGTCTGGCGCCCGCGACACGGAGCCGATGGTTCGCGGCGGAGTTGAGACTACTGCTCGTCGCGACGCGCCAACACGGCCAGTTGCGCGTTGTAGGCCGCCAGCTCCGCGTCGCCGTCACGGTCGACGCGACGGTCGCGGCGTGTGCTCTCCCTGTCGTCCGTCTTCATCCATTGCCAGGCGACGGTGACCGCGAGGACCAGAGTCGGTACCTCGCCGACACCCCAGGCGATGGCGCCGCCAGTGCGCTGGTCTGCGACCGGAGTGGTCATCCAGGGCAGGTCGAGCCGACCGAAGAAGTTGGCCGCCAGCAGCTCGGTGGACTGTGTGATGAGCACCCCGAAGAACGCGTGGAAGCTGATCGTGACGAAGAGGACCACGAGCAGCGCGATGGGCGACCAGCGCTTCGGCCCGGGATCGGTACCGATCAGCACCCACGTGAACATGTACCCGGTCGCCAGGAAGTGGACCATCATCAACACGTGCCCGGTGTGGGTGCGCATCGCCAGCTCGAACAGCGGGCTGTAGTAGAAGATCGCCAGACTGAAGAAGAAGAACGACGCGGCGATGACGGGGTTGGCGAGCACGCGCAGATAGGTCGAGTGCACGGTCGCGAGGATGAACTCGCGCGGCCCCATCGTCTTGTCCTTGCGGGCCGGTAGGGCACGCAGCGCAAGGGTGATCGGGGCACCCGGCACGAGGAGCAGCGGCACGATCATCGCCACGCCCATGTGCTCGATCATGTGCCACGAGAAAAGGATCCTGCCGTAGACGCCGACGCCCCCGGACGTGAAGTACACGAACACCAACCAGCCCAGCACCCAGCTGATCGTGCGCAGGAGCGGCCAGCGGTCGCCGCGGGAGTGCAGACGTACCGCCCAGCGCAGGTAGACGACGATCGCGATCACTGCGACCGTCACCCACAGCCAGTCGGTCTGCCACGCGGTGAGCCAACTCGTGGAGTCCGGCGCGCCCGGGTCGAGGTAGCCGGAGAGGTCGTAGACGATCGAGGTCTCGGGGCGCTCCTCGGACGTCGGCGGCGTCGGGGTGCGGCCAACAGCCGCACCGAGGCCGAAGGCTGCGGCCATGACCGCGACCTCCCCCACGGCGAGCCGGGTGAAGGCGCTGCCCTGAGGTGCGACGGAGGAGCCTCGAAGGGGGGCCATCCCGTTGGCCGTGTCCTGAAGCGCGGCGATGGTGCGGTGACGGTGCCACCAGCCGGCAAGACCGAGGAGGACCGCAGCCACAGACTTGAGGATGAGCAGGACGCCGTAGCGGGAGGCCAGCCCCGACAGGGCGCCGATGTTGATCCACGAGACGAGCAGGCCGGAGCCCACGAGCAGCACGAAGCACCAGCCGGCGATGACCGAGTAGCGCTGCACGGTCACCTGGAGGTGCTTGCCCAACGACGGACGGATGACCACCAGTGCGACGAGACCACCGACCCACAACGTCGCCGAGAGGATGTGGAACGCGAGGCCGTTGACGCCGCCCATGTGGTCCAGGCTCGCCGCGGAGTGGCCGGACAAGGCCAAGGGCAGCAGGGCGAACAGGCTGGCGGCGGCCAGCCAACCGAGGGCGGACTTCGACTCCGCCACCGGCGCGCACAGGGCCACGACCGCGACGACGAGCGCGGAAATCGTCGCGGTGCGGGTGCCGTCGAGCTGCCAGATGAAGGCGGCCAGCTGGGTCAGGTAGTTGGGGTCGGTCAGTCGGATGCCGGCCAAGGAGGCAAAGTTGGTCAGGAGCCCACCCACCCCCGCGAGGAACCAGATGATCGCCGCCCCTCCGGCCAGGTGCGCCAACGTGCGTCGGCGGCTGGTGCGGGTGGTCTCCGGGACGATGAACGCGGCGAGGACGAGCGCGCCGATCGTCACCGCGGCCGCGCCGTCGTGGATGGCGCGCAGCGTCGGGAGGGACCAGCGCACGAAGGGGCCGGGGTCGCCGAGCTCCAGCGGTGCTGCTCCCCCACCGAAGGCGGTGGCGGCGACCACCACGACCACCAGGAGGAGCCCGAAGAGGGCCAGTGGACGCGAGGTGGTGCTGGGGGCACTCGCGGAGCGTGACATGACGTCTAATCTAGGCAACGCACCTGAAGAGTCCGTCCCCGGTGTGCTCCAGCACCGTCAACCAACCGTCAGGAGGCACCGCGTGTCCGTGCCTGCAGGCCAGCTCAGCGTCAGCGTCATCCGAATGTTGCGCATGCTGCACGCCACCCGCGCCCGTGCGCCTCGGGTGCACCCAGCACTCGAGCCGAGCCACCACGCCGTCCTCATCGCGCTCCGCGATGAACCGGCCCGGGTCGGCGACATCGCGGAGCGCAACATCTCCGACGCCTCGACCGTCAGCCGCCAGGTCAGCCACCTGACCGCGCTCGGCCTCGTCGAGAAGGTACCGGACCCGCAGGACAGGCGCGCCCAGCTCGTCGCCCTGTCCGACGAGGGACACGCGGTCCTCGACGAACTGGTCGCCCGCCGCGAGGCATGGTTCGTCGAGCTGCTCTCGGACTGGCCGAATGAGGACGTGGCCACCTTCATCCACTACCTCGACCGCTTCTGCGACACCGTCGCGGCGGACCAGCGCCACCACCCCTGAGCACCGGTCGGCCCGGGAGCGGGCGCAGAGCAGGGGTGGCACGGCTCAGGCCGCCGTCCGCACCCTGCACCCGGGTGAGCGATGCACTCGGCCATGCGGACGGGTGCGCCGAGTGCCACTCCTGTCCTTCGCCAGCACCACCCACGTGAGTCAGCGGACCGACGACGTCACGCCCAGAGGAAGGCCGTGCCCGGGTCGTGCAGCAGCGCCGCAACGTCGGCGAGCAGGATGCTGCCGAGCTCCCCGTCGACGAGCCGGTGGTCGAAGGAGAGCGCGAGCTGGGTGACCCAGCGCGGCTCGATCGACTCGCTCCCGTCGGCAGCGGTGACCACCCACGGCGTCCGCCGGACCGCACCGAAGGCGAGGATGACGGCCTCGCCCGGGTTGAGGATCGGGGTGCCGGTGTCGACGCCGAAGACGCCGACGTTGGTGATCGTCGCGGTGCCACCACCCAGGTCGGCGGGCTGCGTCTTCCCGTCGCGCGCGGTGGCGACGAGGTCACCCAGCGCGCCGGCGAGGTCGTGCAGCGAGAGCCGGTCGGCGGCCTTGATGTTGGGCACGAGCAGCCCACGAGGAGTCGCCGCGGCGATGCCGAGGTTGACGTCGCGGTGGTAGACGATCTCCTGCGCGGCACCGTCCCAGCTGGCATTGGCCTGCGCGTGCCGGCGCAGCGCCAGGGTGAAGGCCTTGGCGACGACGAGCAACGGCGTGACCTTGACGTCCTTGAAGGACCGGTCGCCCTTGAGCCGCTCGACCATCTCCATCATCGCCGTGACATCGACGGTGACGAACTCGCTCACGTGCGGCGCGGTGAACGCCGAGGAGACCATCGCCTCCGCCGTCGCCTTGCGTACGCCCTTGATCGGCACCCGGCTCTGCGCGGGTCCATCGGCGATGGCGGTGTCCTGGGGTGCGACTGCACCGGCCGCGGCGGCACCGTCCCCCGAGGCACCGGAGGACGCCGTCTCCACGTCGGCGCGGGTGACGATGCCCCCTTCGCCGGTCGGGGTGATCGACTGCAGGTCGACGCCGAGGTCCTTGGCGAGCTTGCGCACCGGCGGTTTGGCCAGGGCCCGGGTCGCCTGCGGGCTCAGCGGCTCGGCCGGGGCAGGAGCAGCCGCGGCAGGGGCAGCCGGAGCGGCGGGCTCAGACGTCCCAGGGGCCCCAGCAGCCGGGTCGGCGGTCGCCGGAGCCGAGCCCTTGCGAGCGCGGCGACGGGTGCTGCCGGCCTTGGCGCCGTAACCGACGAGGTTGGGTCCGCTCGACTCACCGGCCTCGTCCGCCTCGGCGGCGGGCGCGTCACCCGTCGGGTCGGCCGCGGGCTCGCTGCCCTCGACCTCGACGCTGATGATCGGGGCGCCCACGTCAACGGTGTCACCCTCGGCGACGAGCAGCTCGGTGATCTTGCCCGCGAAGGGGATCGGCAGCTCGACGAGGGACTTGGCGGTCTCGACCTCGATGATGATCTGGTTGACGGTGACGGTGTCACCGGGCTGGACCTTCCAGGAGACCACGTCGGCCTCCGTCAGTCCCTCGCCGGGGTCGGGCAGGTTGAAGTTCTTCACGGCCACTTCGGTCCTCCTGGTCAGTGCGCGAGCGAACGGTCGACGGCGTCGAGGACACGGTCGAGGGTCGGGAGGAACTCCTCCTCGAAGCGGCTCGGTGGGTAGGGGATGTTGTAGCCCCCGACCCGCAGCACCGGCGCCTCGAGGTGGTAGAAGCACTCCTCCTGGATCCGGGCCGCGATCTCCGCGCCGAGCCCGACGAAGGTCTGCGCCTCGTGGACGATGACCGCGCGCCGGGTCTTCTTCACCGACTCCATGATCGTCGGCAGGTCCAGCGGGCTGAGGGTGCGCAGGTCGATGACCTCGAGGTTGCGCCCCTCCTCCGCGGCGGCCTCGGCCGCCTGCCGGCAGGTCTTGACCATCGGGCCGTAGCACAGCAGCGTCGCGTCCGTGCCCTCTCGGACCACGCGGGCGTCGTACAGACCGAGCTCAGGGGCACCCTCTTCGTCGATCCCGGTCTCGCCGCGCTCGTGGTATCGGCGCTTGGGCTCGAAGAAGATCACCGGGTCGTCGGACTCGATCGCCTGCTGGATCATCCAGTAGCCGTCGGCGGCGTTGCTGCAGGTGACCACCCGCAGGCCGGCGGTGTGCGCGAAGTAGGCCTCGTTGGACTCGCTGTGGTGCTCGACCGCGCCGATGCCGCCGCCGCAGGGGATGCGGATGACCATCGGCAGCTTGAGGTGCCCGAGCGAGCGGGCGTGCATCTTGGCCACCTGGGAGACGATCTGGTCGAAGGCCGGGTAGACGAAGCCGTCGAACTGGATCTCCACGACGGGGCGGTAGCCGCGCAGGGCCAGACCGATCGCGGAGCCGACGATGCCGGACTCGGCGAGCGGGGTGTCCATGACGCGGTGGTCGCCGAAGTCCTTCTGCAGGCCCTCGGTGATGCGGAAGACGCCACCGAGCTTGCCGACGTCCTGCCCCATCAGCACGACCTTGGGGTCCTTGTCCATCGCGCGCCGCAGACCGGCGTTCAGGCCCTTGGCGAGACTGAGTCGGGTGCCGCTCATGCCTGGTCTCCTTCCTCGGCGAAGCCGGCGTGGTAGGCGAGGAACTCCTCGCGCTCGGCCTCCACCAGGGGGTGGTGCTCGGTGTACTGCTGGTCGAACATCGTCGGCAGCTCCGGGTCGGGCATCTCCTGGCAGGCCTTGCGTACGCGGGCAGCGATCTCGTCGGCCTCGGCGTCGATGGCGTCGAAGAACTCCTCGTCGGCGTGGCCGCGCTCGGTCATGAATCCGCGCATGCGCTTGATCGGGTCCTTCTCCTTCCAGATCTCGACCTCGGCGCTGCTGCGGTACTTGCTCGGGTCGTCGGACGTCGTGTGCGCGCCCATCCGGTAGGTGTAGGCCTCGATGAGAGTGGGTCCCTGGCCGGAGCGGGCCTTGTCCAGGGCGTCCTTGGCCACGGCGTAGGTGGCCAGCGGGTCGTTGCCGTCGACGAGCACGCCGGGGAAGCCGAAGCCACGGGCGCGCTGGTACGGCGGGATGATGAACTGCTTCTCGTTGGGCTCGGAGATCGCCCACTGGTTGTTCTGCACGAAGAACACGCACGGCGCGTTGGCCACGGCCGCGAAGACCAGCGCCTCGTTGAAGTCGCCCTGGCTCGTGCCGCCGTCACCGGTGAAGGCCATCACGGCCGCGTCCCGGTCCGGGTCACCGGTGCCCATGTCACCGTCGGCGGCGATGCCCATGGCGTAGCCGGTCGCGTGCAGCATCTGGTTGCCGATGACGATCGTGTACAGGTGGAAGTTGTTCTCGTTGGAGTCCCACCCACCGTGGTTGACCCCGCGGAACATCCCGAGGAGGTTCTCCGGCGGCACGCCGCGGCACCAGGCGACGCCGTGCTCGCGGTAGCCGGGGAAGGCGTAGTCCTGCTCGCGCAGCGCACGGCCGGCGCCGACCTGCGCGGCCTCCTGGCCGAAGAGGCTGGGCCACAGCCCGAGCTCTCCCTGGCGCTGGAGGGCGAAACCCTCGGCGTCGATGCGGCGTACCAGGACCAGGTCGCGGTAGATGATCCGCGCGTCCTCGCTGGTCATCTCCTCGACGATCTTCGCGTAGGGAGCGTTGGTCTCGTTGGTCTCCAGCCGGTTGCCGTCCGCATCGACGAACTGCACCATCTCGGGGTTCTCGTCGGAGAAGTGTCCGTAGATCTGCGAAGGGGGCGTGGGCCCCATCTCGGGTGAGGGCTGGAATGCCCCCTCCATGCGGGACCGGGCGTGCCCGGCGACCTCGTTGTCGCTCAACTGATGCTCCCTTCGCTCCACGTCCCGGGGGGTCGCCCCGTGCCGCGGCGGTGAGGTGCGCCGTCACCGGCGCATCATTCGGCTGCGGGACGGCTTGTGACCGGGACCACAGAATCTTGGCAGTGCCAACCTAGCGTCTCACTGGCTGGACGCCCAAACGCGCGCGGGTGCTCAGCGCCGGAAGGCCGCGGCCACCCCGATCAGTCGGTCGTTGGCCTCGGGCTCCCCGATGGTCACGCGCACACCGTCGGTGCCGTAGGGCCGCACGGACAGACCGGCCGCATCGCACGCCGCGACGAAGTCCGCAGTGCGCTCCCCCAGCGGGAACCACACGAAGTTCGCCTGACTCTGCGGCACGTCCCACCCGGCCGCGCGCAGTGCGTCGACCACCCGGGACCGCTCGGCGACGATCTGCTGGACGCGCTCGTCCAGCTCTCCCTTCGCCGCCAACGACGCCACGGCCGCGGCCTGCGCGAGGTGGTTGACGCCGAAGGGGGTCGCGGTCTTGCGCAGCGCCTCGGCCACCGGCTCGGCCGCCACCGCGTACCCGACCCGCAGGCCGGCCAGCCCGTAGGCCTTGGAGAAGGTCCGCAGGAGGACGACGTTGGGGTGCTCCCGGTGCAGCGCCGGCCCGTCGACCGCGTCCCGGCCGTCGACGAACTCCAGATAGGCCTCGTCGACGACGACCAGCACGTGGGAGGGGACCTTGGCGATGAAGTCCTGCAGCTCGGTGTGGGTGACCGACGGGCCGGTGGGGTTGTTGGGCGTGCAGACGAGGACGACCTTGGTGCGGTCGGTGACCGCGGCCGCCATGGCATCGAGGTCGTGGCGGAAGTCCGCGGTCAACGGCACCTGCACCGACCGGGCTCCGGCGACGGCCACGACGATCGGGTAGGCCTCGAAGGACCGCCACGCGAAGACGACCTCGTCCCCGGCGTCGCACGTGGCATGGATGATCTGGGCCAGCACGCCGACGGAGCCGGTACCGGTCGCGACCTGCTCGCGGGGCACGTCGAGGAAGGCGGCGAGCGCATCCGTCAGAGCGGTGACGCCCATGTCCGGGTAGCGGTTGACCTCGACGGCGCGCTCGCGGATGACCGCCAGGACGGAGGGCAGCGGCGGGTAGGGGTTCTCGTTCGAGGAGACCTTGTACACCGTCTGCCCCTCACGTGGGGTCGGCGGCTTGCCGGCGACGTACGCCGGGACCTGGTCGAGGGAGGAGCGCAACCGGGGGGATTCCATGGAGCGCACCTTAACCACTCACGGGCCCTGGCTGCCCCGGCACCGGCCCGCCCCCGCAGCCACTCAGGCACCAGCGAAGGGGGAGTGACCCGGGTGCGGTCGGGAGGGCTCAGTAGCGCTCCGGCTCGGGCAGGATCCAGCTGAGGACCATCGAGACGATCGTGACGATGAGGGCACCGATGACGGCGTCCCACCAGAAGTCCTTGATGACGAAGCTCAGGCCGAGCGGCGAGGAGATCCACTCCGTCAGCTGCAGCAGGAAGGCGTTGACCACGAAGGTGAACAGCCCGAGCGTCAGCACGATGGCAGGAAACGCGAGCAGCTGGGCAATGGGCTTGACGACGGCATTGACCACACCGAAGATCAGCGCCACGAGGACGATCGTGGCGAACTTCGAGGCGAACGTGGTGCCGTCGTCGGCAAGGACGATGCCGTCGACGAGCCACGCGGCAACCCACAGGGCCACGGCGTTGACGGCCGTTCGGATGAGGAAATTCGTCATGGGAACAGCATGTCAGGTCATCAGCGAATGTGGCGTCTGCCTACGAACGGGTCACAACCAGCGTCACCCGGGCGCTGTTGTCGGCCATACTTGCGCGCGGCTGGTGACGACGACCCGCCGGTGACGAAGGAGAGCAACACATGAGTGCCGAGGACCGCCCCGGTCGGCGACGCGACCTCTGGGACGACGACACCACCACGTCGGCTGCACCGGAGCCGGCCACGTCCGAGCGCTCGTCGCAGGGCGAGCCCGCCGCCGGGGCCACGACCCGCCGCAGTCTGCACCGCGACCGACGCGGCCGGCGGTTGCCCTGGTGGATCGTGCTGGTCGCGGTCCTCCTCGTCGCCGTGCTGTGCCTGGGCGGCGCCTGGGCCGTCCTCGGCAAGGACGAGGGCAGCGCGGCGTGCCCGGAGCCGATCGCCGTGTCCGCTGCTCCGGAGATCGCCGATCCCCTCGAGGACGCGCTGGACAAGGTCACCGGCGAGTGCACCGACTTCCGTGTCGACGCCGCCTCTGCGGCCACCGTGGCCAAGAACGTCAACGAGGGCATGGCTCCCGACGTGTGGGTCCCGGACAGCTCGACGTGGATCGACGCGATCGACCAGGACTCCACGCCCGGCCAGTGGCTGGAGGGCCAGTCCATCGCCTCCTCCCCCATCGTCCTGGCTGCCGGGTCCAAGGCCGAGGGCGCACCGAGCGAGGCGTCGTCCTGGACACGGGTCATCAACGACAAGGGCGACCTGCAGATGGCCAACCCCGACGTCGACACGGCCAGCCGCCTGGCCTTCCACGCCAGCCGCATCGGCCAACCCAGCCGCATCGGCCTGCAGACCGGCGAGCGGCTGATCTTCCTCTCGCGCTTCGCCGCACCGTCGGTCAACAAGCTCCTGGAGGACTACAAGAGCGATCCGAAGGCGAACAAGCCCTTCCCCGCGTCCGAGCAGGAGATCGCCACCTTCAACGAGGAGCACGACGACCTCCCGCCGTTGCGCGCGGTGATGCCCGAGCAGGGCACGCTGTCGCTGGACTACCCGTGGATCACCAACCCGGAGCTGAAGGACGAGTCCCTCGACGCGGCCGACAAGGCACGCACCGAGCTCGGCAGCATCGACGTGCGCAAGTCACTGACGGCGGCCGGATTCCGCGACGCCAACGGCCAGCGTGGCCCCGCGATCGCGGGCCAGGAGGCTGCCCCGGTCGAGCAGCTCGAGGCGCCGGGCCGCAACGAGCGGCTCGCGCTGGTCGAGCAGTGGGACATCATGCGTACGGACATGCGGATGCTCGCCGTCATCGACGTGTCCGGATCGATGCAGTGGTCCAGTCCCACCCCGGGCAGGACCCGCTGGGACGTCACCCAGGGCGCGCTCACCAAGGGCACCGGCCTGCTGCCCGCAGGCAGCGAGGTCGGCGCGTGGGTCTTCAGCACCGACCGCAAGGGCGGCAAGGACTACGAGGAGGTCGCCCCGGTCGCGCCGATGAACTCCGAGCACGGCGACGGCACCCACCGGGAGCACCTTGCCCAGCTCGTCAAGGACGGCGACAAGTGGCTCGGCGGTGACACCGCGCTGTACGACACGATCTGGGCCGCGCACCAGAAGATGGTCGAGGACTACGACCCCGAGTACGTCAACTCGATCGTCGTCTTCACCGACGGGGAGAACGACGACCCCAACGGCGGCCTCTCGCTGAAGCAGCTGCTGGACAAGCTCGACGACAGCTACGACGCCCAGCGCCCGGTCCGGGTCATCACGATCGGCATGGGCGAGGCCGACCCGTCGGCCCTGCAGAAGATCGCCGACGAGACCGGCGGCACCTCCTACATCGCGGAGACGCCGGAGGACATCGAGAGGGTCTTCGTCGGGGCACTGCTCGCCCGCGGCTCGGGCTGATCCACCGGGGTGAAGGGGGCGGTTAGGGTGACGCGGTGCGTCGCCTGAGGGCCCTGCTGGCCGATACCCGCCCCCTGAAGGTCCCGGCGTACCGTCGGCTGTTCAACGCGCAGATCATCACCGTCATCGGCGCCCAGCTGACCATCGTCACGGTGCCGGCGCAGATCTACGCGATGACCGGGTCGAGCGCCTACGTCGGTCTGACCGGCCTCTTCGGGCTCGTGCCACTGGTCGTCTTCGGCCTCTACGGGGGCTCGCTCGCCGACCATTTCGACCGTCGTCGGCTGCTCACCGCGACCACGGCCGGTCTGATCCTCACCTCGGCCCTGCTCTTCCTCCAGGCGGCGATGGGCAACACCAACGTCTGGGTGCTGCTGACGATCTTCTCGATCCAGCAGGCCTGCTTCGGGATCAACCAGCCCACTCGGTCGGCGGTGCTGCCGCGGATCGTCCCGCCCGAGCTGCTCCCGGCGGCGAATGCCCTGAACATGACCGTCTTCACCGGCGGTGCGATCGCCGGACCGCTCGTCGGCGGAGCGCTCATCCCGGTGCTCGGCTTCTCGTGGCTCTATCTCGTCGACACCCTCTTCCTCTTCGCCACGCTCTGGGCGGTGCTCTCCCTCCCTTCGCTCCCGGTCGAGGCGGTGGCCGGCTCCTCTCCCGGCCTGCGCTCGGTGATCGACGGCTTCCGGTACCTCGCGACCCAGCCGGTCCTGCTCATGTCCTTCGTCGTCGACCTCATCGCCATGGTCTTCGGCATGCCCCGTGCGCTCATCCCGGAGATGGCCGACATCAACTTCGGCGGGCCGTCCGAGGGAGGGTTGGCCTTCGCCGTCCTCTTCGCCGCGATGCCGGCCGGTGCCTTCCTCGGCGGAGTGCTCTCAGGGTGGGTCTCCAGGGTCGAGATGCAGGGGCGGGCGGTCGTCATGGCGATCCTCGTGTGGGGCACCGCGATCACCGGATTCGGCGTGGCGGTGGCCCTCGCGGATGGCCGCGCCGGTGGCTGGCTGGCCCTGGCGGCAGTGTTCTTCGCCGCGGGCGGTGCGGCCGACGTGGCATCTGCCGCCTTCCGCTCCACGATGCTGCAGAGCTCGGCGACGGATGCGATGCGCGGTCGGCTGCAGGGCGTCTTCATCGTCGTGGTCGCCGGCGGGCCCCGGTTGGCCGACGTCCTCCACGGGCTCGTCGCGAGCAGCCTCGGCGCGGCCGCCACGACGATCCTGGGTGGCGTGCTCGTCATCGTCCTGACGCTCGCGGTGTCGGCCGCGGTGCCGGCCTTCGTGCGTTACCGGGTGCCGCGCGCCGGGTGAGGTTTTGTCCGGAGCGTGCCGGAAGGAGTAACGTCTACTACCGACTGTCGTACTAACTGACGTAGGAGACATTGTGGACGTGCTGGAGCTCGCCCGGTGGCAGTTCGCGATCACCACCGTGTACCACTTCTTCTTCGTCCCGATCACCATCGGGCTCTCGGCGATCGTCGCCTGGTACCACTCCCGGTGGTTGCGTACCCGCGACGAGTCACACCTGCGGATGGCGAAGTTCCTCGGCAAGCTCTTCACGATCAACTTCGCACTCGGTCTGGTCACTGGCATCGTCCAGGAGTTCCAGTTCGGGATGAACTGGTCCTCCTACTCCCGCTTCGTCGGCGACATCTTCGGCGCGCCGCTCGCGCTCGAGGCGCTGCTCGCCTTCTTCCTCGAGTCGACCTTCCTCGGCCTGTGGATCTTCGGGTGGGGCCGCATCCCGGAGAAGTTGCACGCCGCCTCGATGTGGATCGTCCACATCGGCACCGTTCTGTCGGCGTACTTCATCCTCGCCGCCAACTCCTTCATGCAGAACCCGCTCGGCTACGACATCAACGACGAGACCGGCCGCGCCGAGATGACCGACTTCCTCGCCGTGCTGACCAACAAGGTCCAGCTCGTGGCCTTCCCGCACGTCATCACCGCCTGCTACATGGTCGGCGGCGCCTTCGTCCTGGGTGTGGGCCTGCACAAGATGCGCCAGAGCGCCCGCCTCGCGCAGCAGGCCACCGATGAGGCCGGGACGAAGGGGGGACCCGACCACGCCGTCGACCGTCGGATGTACCGGCACGCAGCCCGCCTCGGCGCCGTCGTCACCCTCATCGCGGGCCTGGGCGTCATCATCAGCGGCGACCTGCAGGGCAAGGTCATGACCGAGGTCCAGCCGATGAAGATGGCCGCCGCAGAAGCCCTCTACGAGACCCCACCCGACGGCCAGTGCGCTCCCTTCTCCGTGCTGACCGTCGCCGGCCTCGGCGGGGAGAACCCCACTCACGTCATCGAGGTCCCTTGCCTGCTCTCCTTCATGGGCACCGGCAGCTGGGACGGCGAGGTCCAGGGCATGACCGAGCTGGAGAACGAGTACCGCGCCTCCTTCGGGGACGGCGAGCTCACCGCCGCGGAGACCTACATCCCGCCGATCGCGATGAGCTACTGGAACTTCCGCCTGATGATGGGCGCCGGCTTCTTCGCGATGGTCGTGGCCGCCTGGGTCCTCGTCGCCACCCGCAAGGACCGGGTGCCGATGGGCCGGTGGGTCGCGCCGCTGCTCGTGCTCACCCCCCTGGCGACGGTCTTCGGGCACAGCTTCGGCTGGATCTTCACCGAGATGGGCCGCCAGCCGTGGGTCGTCTTCGGGGAGATGACGACCAGTCAGGGCGTCTCGCCGTCGGTCGGCACAGCGGACGTGTGGACCTCGATGATCGTCTTCACGCTCCTCTACGGCGGCCTCGCCGTCGTCGAGGTCCGCCTCCTGCTCGACTACATCCGCCGCGGCGCCGAGCCCTTCGAGGAGCCCCGGCTCATCGAAGAGGACGAGCCGCTCGAGTTCGCCTACTGAGACCGGGAGCGCTGTCATGGATCTCATCACCGTCTGGTTCGTCCTGCTGGCCATCCTGTGGACCGGGTACCTCGTCCTCGAGGGCTTCGACTTCGGGGTCGGCATGCTGCTGCCGGTCCTCGACAAGGAGCCCGGGGCCGCCAAGGACCCGACCGCCTCCGACCGGCGCCGGCGCACGATGCTCACGACGATCGGCCCTCACTGGGACGGCAACGAGGTGTGGCTGCTCACCGCGGGTGGCGCGACCTTCGCCGCCTTCCCGCACTGGTACGCGACGATGTTCTCGGGGATGTACCTCGCGCTGCTTCTCCTGCTCGTCGCGCTCATCGTGCGCAACATGGGTCTGGAATACCGACACAAGCGCACCGACGTCACGTGGGTGGCGCGTTGGGACGCGGCGATCATCGGCGCCTCCGTCCTCTCCCCCTTCCTCGTCGGCGTCGCGCTGACGAATCTCGTCGACGGCCTGCCGATGACCGCGCACCTGTCCGGAGCGACGGAGTACACCGAGTTCGACGGCTCCCTCCTGAGTCTCCTGACCCCGATCGGCCTGCTCGGCGGGCTGACGCTGACGGTCCTGTGCCTCACCCACGGGGCCCACTTCATCGCGCTGAAGACGGCCGGCCCGATCCGCGCCCAGGCTCGTGGCGTCGCGACGAGGGCGGGTCTCGCCTCGGCCGTGCTCGCGGTCCCCCTTCTCGTCTCGCTCGGCGTCCAGCGCGGCGGCGGCCTCACCTGGGTCACCAGCGCACTGGCCGCCGTGGCCCTGCTCGCCGCCATCGGCGCCAACACGAAGGGGGCGGAGGGCTGGGCCTTCGCCGGCACCGCGACGACCATCGGGCTGACCGTCGTGACGTACTTCCTCATGCTCTTCCCGAATGCCATCAACGGGCGCGGGGACGGCCCGGCGCTGACGCTCGACGCGGCGGCCAGCTCGTCGCTGACGCTGACGATCATGACGTGGGCCGCGGTGGTCTTCACCCCGATCGTCATCGCCTACACGGTGTGGAACTACTGGGTCTTCCGTCGCCGGCTGGCGGTGGAGCACCTGCCGGAGACCGCGGACGTGCACTGACGATGAAACCCTTCGACCGGCGGATCCTCCAGGCCGTGCCGACGACCCGGAGGGCGGTGACCGTGCTCGGGGTGATCGGCGCGGCCCAGGGAGTCGCGACGATCGGCACCGCCTTCGCCCTCGCCGCGCTCGTCGTCGCGGTCGTGCGGGGCGACCCGCTGCCGGCACCGGCCGCGTGGACCGCCGGGCTGTTCGTCCTGCGTGCGTTGCTCTCCGGGATCGCGGAGCACCTCGCGGCGCGGGCCGGGGCCCTCGTCGCGACGAGCCTGCGCGAGCAGCTCATCGACGCCTGGCTGCAGCGACCGGTCGACGAGCGGCCCTCCCGCGAGCGCGCCCTCACCTTGGCCGCGCAGGGGACGAGCGCCGTCGAGCCGTACATCGCGAAGTACCTGCCCACCCTCATCGCGGCGGCCGTCGTGCCCGCCCTGGCGATCGGCTGTCTCGTCGTCATCGACTGGCCCAGCGCGCTGGTCGTCGTGCTCACGGTCTGGCTGCTGCCCCTCTTCGCCGCTCTCATCGGGGCGACGACCCAGGAGGACACCGACCGTCGCTGGGTGGCTCTGACCGAGCTGTCGGGACACTTCCTCGACGTCATGCGCGGCCTGCCGACGCTCGTGGCCTACGGCCGCGCGGAGCGGCAGGTGAGCGTGATCGAGCAGGTGAGCCACCGACACCGTCGGGCGACGATGCGCACCCTGCGTCTGGCCTTCCTCTCGGCGGCGGCGCTCGAGCTGCTCGCGACGATCTCCGTGGCCATCGTCGCCGTGCTCGTCGGGCTGCGGCTGACGACCGGCTCGATGGACCTGCTCGTCGGCCTGACGGCGATCCTGCTGGCCCCGGAGGCCTACTGGCCGATCCGCCGCGTGGGCACCGAGTTCCACTCCGCCGCAGACGGCGTGGCCGCGCTCGAGGACATCCTCGCCGAGCTCGGGGAACCTCTCGTGCCGGGACATGGCGAGGGGCCGCAATCTGAACCCAGTAGCGGCTACAGCCCATGTCTCGACACCCACGATGACGGGGCAGTCCGGGTGGCCGGCATCCGCTACACGTATCCCGGAGCGACACGCCGGGTGCTCGACGCAGTCGACCTCGTCGCCGACGGCGGCCTGACGGTCATCACCGGGCCCTCCGGGGTGGGCAAGACGACCCTCCTCGAGGTCATCGCCGGCACCCGCCGCCCGGACGCCGGGAGCGTGTGCGCGCCTGCAGTGCACCTCGTGACCCAACGACCCTTCCTCGGGGCAGGCACGCTGCAGGCCAACCTCACCCTCGAGGGGCCGCAGGACCCCCAGCGGCTCTGGTGGGCCCTGCGGGAGACCGGTCTCGACGGCGTGATCGCCGCCCTGCCGACTGGCCTCGACTCCCCGCTCGGCGACGACGGGTTCGGGCTGTCGGCCGGCCAGCGCGCCCGCCTCGTCCTCGCGCGTGCGCTGCTCTCCCCCGCGCCGGTCATCCTGCTCGACGAGCCAACGGCCCACGTCGACCCCGACTCGGCCGCGACGATCGGCGACGTCATCACCCGCCTCGCCGTGACCCGGACCGTCATCGCGGTGAGCCACCAGCCCGACCTCATCGAGCGCGCGGACACCCGGCTCGAGCTGACAGCACCGGCGATGGTGTCTCGATGACCCAGCTGGCGCACCGCCCTTCGCCACCGGCCGTCCCCGACCACCCGGTGACACGGCCGCGGACCCGACCGGTCACCCTCTCCCCCGGGCTGATCATCGCCGGCCTGCTCGGCGGGGTCGCCGCTGCGTCGGGCATCGCCCTGACGACGACCTCCGGCTGGCTCATCGTGCGCGCCGACGAGCAGCCCCAGATCCTGCTGCTGATCACCGCGATCGTCGCCGTGCGCACCTTCGGCCTGGCCCGGCCGGTCTTCCGGTACTGGGAGCGTCTGCGCAGCCACGACGCGGCGCTGACTGACCTGGCCGAGCGACGCACATCGACGTACGCCGTGCTCGTGCCACTGACCCCGGCCCGGCTCGGCGCCCGTGGCCGCTCGGACCTGCTCACCGGCGTCGTCGACGACCTCACCGACGTCGTGGATGCCTCCGTGCGCGTCACCGTCCCCGTCCTCGGCGCGCTCGTCGCCGGCGTCGGGGCCGCCGCGCTCACCGCGCTCGTGCATCCTGGGGCCGGACTCGTCCTCGCCGGGATGCTGCTCGCCGTGGCGGGCGTGGCCTTCGTCGCGGACCGCCTGGAGTCACGCACCCAGCGGGAGGTGCTCGACGCCCGGGCCGAAGCAGCGCGGGTCGCCCAGCTGACGGCGGAGCACGCCGACGAGCTGCGCTCCATCGGCGGCGTCAACACGGCGACCGGGTGGCTGCGCGAAGCGCATCACCGGGTACGGGTCAGCGTTGCTCGCCAGTCCCGGGGTCGGGCACTGTCGGCCGCGGCCGTCCTCGTCATCACGGGTGTCGCGACGCTGACGACCGCCGTCCTCGCCGCCGGATCGGACGCCTCCGGGCCGGTGCGTGGGCTTCTCGTCCTCGCCCCCGTCGCCACCGGCGAGGCGCTCGGCGTGCTCACCGAGGCCACCCGTTCGCTCGCGCGGGCCCGGGCCTGTGGGCAGCGTCTCGACGCACTCCTCGACCAGTCCCCGGCCGTGGTGGAGCCGGCAGCGAACGACGCCACCCCCCTTCGCCCCGGGGGGACTCCACGGCTGGCGATCGACCGACTGTCCGCCGCATGGCTGCCCGGGCGCACCCATCTCGGCCCGCTGGACCTGGTCATCGAGCCGGGCGAGCGGGTGGCCATCACCGGGCCCAACGGGAGCGGCAAGTCGACCCTGCTTGCAGTGCTCGCCCGTCACCTCGACCCCACCACCGGGACGTACACCGTCGACGGCGTCGACGTGACCCGGGTGCCCTTGGAGCACGTGCGCTCCCTCATCGCCCTCGTCGACGACGAACCGCACGTGCTCGCGGCGAGCCTGCGCGCCAACCTGGCCCTCGCCGCCCCCGGCGCCACCGACGACCTTCTCGAGGCAGCCCTGCGCCGGGCGGGGTTGGGGATCTGGTTCGACGGGCTCCCCGACGGGCTGGACAGCCGCCTCGGTGCCGGGGGCCTGGGGATATCGGGGGGCGAGCGGACCCGGCTGGCGATCGCCCGGGCCATCGCCAGCGATCGACCGGTGATCCTCCTCGACGAACCTGTCGCGCACCTCGATCATCCCACCGCCCACGCGGTCATCGATGACCTGGTGCACCATGTCGGTGAAAAATCAGTGATCATGGTGACTCATCACGGAATCGGGCTCGAGCGGATGGACCGCATCGTCTCGATCCCGGGGACGGAGGGCTGAGCGATGCCGAAGAACGCGTCCCTGGGCGGCCTCGAGCGGGCGGTCATGGACATCCTGTGGGCCGATGAGGCCGGCGACGGGCTGTCCGTGCGTGAGGTCCTCGACCGCCTCACCGATCGGGATCTGGCCTACACGACGGTGATGACCGTCCTCAGCCGCCTCGAGACGAAGGGGGTCACCACCCGAGAGAAGCACGGGCGCTCCTGGCGGTACCACCCGAGCTCGACGCGCGAGTCCCTCACGGCCGAGGCGATGCGCAGCCCGCTGGACGACCTGAGCGGAGAAGAGCGGCAGGCGGCGATCCTGCACTTCCTGACCGAGGCGAGCCCGGACGATCTCGCGGCGGTCCGCGAGGCGATGGCCGCCGTGGAGACCAAGGGCGACCGGTCGCGCCGCCGCCGCGGACGTGGCGAGGACTCCGCCGGGTGATCGCCGGGCTGCTGCTGCTCTGCGCGGCGGCGCTCCTGGGCGCACCGCACCTGCTCGTGCGGCTCGAGGGCATGCGGCACAGTCCACGGGCCGCACTCGTCGTGTGGCAGGCGCTGTCGCTGTCGGCCGTGCTCTGCCTCCTCGCCGTGGGGCCCGTCGCACTCATCCAACCTCGGCCGTGGCCGTCACCGGCGGCCCAGCTCGCCGTCGCCGTCATCGCGGCCTTCGCCTCCGTGGCCGTGCTCCTACGGCTGCTGATGAACGGACACCACGTCGGGCGTCGCATCCGGGCTGCCCGCAGTGAGCACCGGGACCTCGTCGATCTCGTGGGCCGTCACGAGGGTGCCCGCACACGGGTGCTGCCCTCCCACCGTCCGGGCGCCTACTGCCTCCCGGGTGCCGGACCGCGTGTGGTGCTGACCGAGGCCACGCTGGCGGCGCTGCCCGAGGACCAGCTGGCGGCCGTCGTGGCGCACGAGGAGGCCCATCTGCGCGAACGGCATGACCTCATCCTCGAGTTCTTCACCGTGCTGCACACCTCGACCCCGCGGCTTCTGCGCACGGACACGGCGCTGCGGGAGGTGGCGCTCCTCGTCGAGGTGCTGGCCGACCGCGCGGCCCGGGAGGAGGTCGGCGAGGTCGCCTTGGGCCGTGCGATCGTCGCCCTCGCGGAGGCCGCGGGCCTGGCGGATCTCACGCCGGGCGCAGGCGCCGGTGCCGGCGCCGCCGTGGCCAGGATCCGACTCCTCGCAGTGGACGACCCGACCCCGGTACGCAGTCTCGCGCTCTACACGGTGGGGGTCGCCGTGCTGGTGCTGCCCCCGGCCCTGACCGCGCTCGCCGCAGCGTCCTGAACGCATGCCGTTCATCCCCCCCCCTCCCGGACCGTCTTCCGCCCTAGGCTGAACGGCCAGTCGTCCACGGGGGCGGCGTGAGACAGAGAGGACACTGCATGCCCATCCACGGCTCGCTCTTCCAGGACTTTCGCGAGGCGGAGACCTCGGACCAGTTCTCGTTGCAGAACAAGAAGCTGCTCAAGATCCAGATGGGGCACGGCCCGGTCCTGGCGAAGTTCGGCTCGATGGTCGCCTACCAAGGCGATGTTCGCTTCGAGAACCAGGGCTCGGGCAGCATGAGCAAGTTCTTCAAGCAGGCCAGGACGGGCGAGGGCGTGAAGATGATGACCTGCTCCGGGCAGGGCGAGCTCTTCGTCGCCGACCATGGCTCCGAGGTGCAGGTCATGTACCTGGAGAACGACATGATCTCCGTCAACGGTCACAGTGTCCTCGCCTTCTCCGCGTCGATCGACTGGGACATCCACCGGATCCAGACGAGCGGCGGCGCGATGACCGGCGGCCTGTACAACGTCGTCCTGCGGGGCACCGGCTACGTCGCCATCACGACGAAGGGGGACCCCGTCGCCCTCGACGTGGCGAGCGCTCCGACCTTCGGCGACGCGGACGCGGTCGTCATGTGGACCGCAGGGGTCACCATGGACATCAAGGTCGACAGCGGCGGCCTGAAGTCGCTCGTGCGCGGCGGCAGCGGCGAGGTCCTGCAGATGGCCTTCGGCGGGGAGGGATACGTCCTCGTCCAGCCTGCGGAGTCGGTGAACCAGCGCGGCGACCAGTCCGCATCGGGCGGTGGCGGCGGACTGAGCGACTTCCTCGGTGGCTGAGCGTCCGCGTCGGTGGCCGGCAGCCGTCGGCGGGGCCATCGCTGCCGCGTTTACGCTTCTGCTGCTCGCCGCTGTCATCTTCGTGGCCGAGACGGTGCTGCTGGGCGGCACCACCCGGCAGTGGTGCGAGGAGTCGCCCACCTTCGAGGTCGGCGGCAAGGTCGCCACGCGGTGCGTCCGCGAGCGCGTCGACACCAACCTCGTCGCGTCGGACGTCCACGACATCGAGTTCTTCCTGACCTTCGACGTGCCGCCGCCCAGCACGCGCTTCCAGCCGGAGCCGTGGCCCCTCGCCGAGTCCGACGTGGAGATCACCTTCACCGACGGCGAGGTGACCGTGGGCAACGCCCGCAGCATGTCCTCGACCTACCCCGACGAGGTCTACGAGGACACCCGCTGAGGCGCTCCCGTCGTCGCGGGAAGGCCCTCAGCGCACGACGACGGTCGAGCCGACCGGCATGAGGCCCTCGGACCAGATGAGGTCCATCGCTGGGTTGCTCACCCGGGCGCAGCCGTGCGAGGCCGGGTAGCCGGGAACCGACCCGAGCCCGTGGACGGCGATGCCGCCATTGAAGTAGCGCGGCCGGTAGAGCGTGCCCAGCTTGGCTTCGTCCCACCCGTCGACGGAGCGAAAGACCGAGAAGCTCCCGGGCGGCGTGGTCGCGATGGCCCGCTTGCCCTGCGATGAGGTGTACGGCTGTCCCGAGCCGGTGCTGGTGTGCAGGACGTACTTCACGGCGCCACCGCGAACGACGACCAGCACCTGTCGGGCGAGGTCGATCTCGATCCGGTTGGCCGGACCACCCTGGACGGGTGGACGGACGCCGCGCTCGAGGGCGGACAGCGTGTTCGGCCCAGCGATGCCGTCGCGTCCCAGACCGGCGGACCCCTGCAGTGCCATGACGGCTTGGACGGTCAGGCCGGCGTAGTCGGAGTCGGGTGCGCCCAGCCAGTACCCGAGGTCGGACAGTTTCTGCTGCAGGTCACGTACGGCGGGTCCGGAGTCCCCTGGCCGAAGGGTGGTGCTTGCCGGCGTCGTCTCCGGAGCCGTCGGCGCGGGAGACGTGCTCGTCGTCGGTTCCTTCGCCTCCTCGGCTGCTTCCGCTTCAGCTGCTTCCTCCGCCTCGGCCTCCGCCGCTGCCTTGGCTTCCGCTTCGGCCTTCTCCTTGGCCGCGGCCTCGGCTTCGGCCCTCGCCTGGGCTTCCGCTGCCTCCGCTTCCGCTTCCGCTTCGGCCTTCGCCTTCGCCTTCGCCTTCGCCTTCGCCTTCGCAGCAGCCTTGGCCTCCTCCTCGGCCTTCTCCCTCGCGTGAGCGTCGGCCCTGGCGTCCGACTTCTCCTGGGAGGCGTCCGCGGATGGGTACGACGGTGCGCCGCTCCCGTCGGGCAGGACGGTCGTGGGTGCAGGCTCCTGCGCCTGTGGCGCCCCCTGCGCGCCACAGGCAGCAAGCAGCCCGGCCACGGTGAGGGCAGTCAGGACGCTGCGAGTCCGATGGATCATGTGAAGTTCCCCTTGACAGAAGTTGGGTGCAGTCTCGTGACCCACGACGCCCTTGGACCACCGGTTGTTGCGTGTCGCCGCAGACTGTGACCGTTGTGTAACCCGTAGGTGCGATCTGCAGGCAATCGAGGGGTGATGTTCATCGCTTTTCCCCGGCGCACTAGTCTGCTCGCGTGCTTGTTGACCTGCAGATGCCACACATCGCCCCGGGGACGCCGTAATGAGCGACCTGCCCACCGCTGGCGACTCCGGCTGGAGCGACCCCGACACGCTCGGCGCGATCCCGCCGGTCCGCACCGTCACCTACTGCGGCTACTGCGGTGAGTCCGCGTCGAAGAAGAGCCACGTGCTGTGCCGCCAGCGTCTCGAGGTGGAGCCGCCGAAGATGTGCACCACCTGCCGGCGTCAGTTGACCGTGGAGAAGACCGCGGACGGCTGGGTCGCCCAGTGCAAGAAGCACGGCGAGACGTCCGGCACGATCACCCGCGCCTGAGTCGACCGCAACAGGGGCGAAGGGGGAACCACCACCCCTTCCCCCTGCCCGTCCACACGGAACAAACTCCCGACGCCCCGGCGTTCGAGTCCAGTGGTTGAACTTTCCACCCCCACCTTTCGGAGCCCAGCATGAACGTCGTCACCCTCGTCGGCAGCCTCCGCGCCGACTCCACGAACCGCCAGCTCGCCCTGAACGCGATCGACCACCTGCCCGAGGGCAGCACGGCCCCGATCTTCGACCGCGTCGCCGAGCTGCCGCACTACTCCGAGGACATCGACGTCGAGGGCCACGTCCCGGCCGTCGCCGAGGAGCTGCGCAGCGCCATCACCGACGCCGACGCGCTGATCGTCGTCACGCCGGAGTACAACGGCACCCTGTCCAGCGTCATGAAGAACGCCATCGACTGGGCCTCCCGCCCCTACGGCATGGCCTGCATCAAGGACACCCCGGCGATCGTGC